>CAZVCC010000012.1:0-58709 GCA_964626015.1 uncultured Ignavibacteriaceae bacterium | reverse complement strand
CCATTTTTAGCCTATTTTAAGTGCTGTAATTATAAGATCTTCAACAGGGAAGCTGGTTTTGACTTTACACTCATCAATATTTTCGGTAGGTTTATGTTGTTGTTTATGTAATTTATTCTTAACTAAAATATAAAACCAATTTACAGTTGATAAAACAACATTTTAATAACATCATGTAATAACAATTCTTTATTCACTATCCAATTCAAATCCTCTTCATATTCAGTTCATATTCGGTTTACCTTCGTTGTTCTATAAGTGCAGATGGGTGTCAAGTATTAAAATTTAGTGTAATTGCAGTTTCAGACTTAAAACAGCTTAAAATCCTCAAATTGTTATCAAATTAGGCTTATTAACTCATATTTTATTATTGTTTTATATTTCTTTTATTGATTACACTGTATATTTTGCTCTTATTCAAAAATTTGACCCATAACTCAGATAGAAATAAGTTATTCTTACTTCTGACCGCATCTTTTCTGGTAAGAAGTCTTGTTGCCGCTAATATTGACTTGAGCAATGATGAGGTAAATTACTGGGCTTATGCATTGTATCCTTCATTAAGCCATTTCGACCACCCTCCAATGGTTGGTTACATAATTCAGTTGTTCACCTTAAACCTTACGTTTCAATCTGAATTTTTTATCCGTGCAGCATCTCTTGTAATTGGAACGATTAATACATATATTATTTTTCTTATTGGAAAACGTTTATTCGATATCAATACAGGCCTAACAGCAGCAATCCTATATACAGGCTCTGTGTATTGTTCTGTCATACTTGGTTTGTTTATTCTGCCCGATACTCCCTTATCTCTTTTCTGGCTTCTGACATTTTATTTCGCTTTAGTAATCGTTCCTCAGAAAAATCCTGACAACAGAAAACGAAAATTATTTCTCCTGCTCGGTGTCTTTATTGGTCTCGGAATGATTTCTAAATATACTGCTGCTTTTCTCTGGATAGGAATAATTGCATATATACTTTTCGTCAACCGTTCGTGGCTAAAAACCCGGGAGTTTTATCTCTCTATAATGTTGTCGGTTCTATTGTTTCTTCCTGTAATTATCTGGAATTTTCAGAATGATTTTATAAGCTTTACATTTCAAAGCGAAAGAGTAAGCCTTTCCGAATCCAAACTTCGTTTTGACTTTCTTGGAACTGAACTGGCTGGTCAAATCTTCTACAATAATCCAATCAATTTTGTTGTAATCATTTTGTCGTTGATAGCACTCTTCAAAAAGAAGTTATCATTTCAAAAAGATTACGCTGTTCTTCTATTACTTTGGAGTCTGCCTATTATATTCGTCTTTCTGTTCTCTTCTTTAACTCGCAGAACTCTTCCTCATTGGTCTGCACCCGGATATTATGGATTGATTATTATCGCAGCAGTTTTTCTAAGCAGTATTTCTAAAAACAAAGTTCACATAAGCGCTAAATTGTCTGTTTTACTCATAACCATCGTGATACTCCTCGGATTTATTCAAATTAAAACCGGTGTTCTTTATAACGACCTTAAAGATAGATCTTCAATTAACCTCGGTGAAAATGACGCCTCCTTGGATTTATTCGGATGGCACCAGCTATCAGAAGAATTTAGTAAAATCTACAAAAAGGACTTAACTAATAACAGAATAACTCCTAATCCTTATATTATAACCTGGAGATGGTTCCCGGCTGCTAACTATGACTACTATATTGGTAATTCCGCGGGAGTATTTTCATACGCAATAGGTGGACTTGAGAACATAAGAAATTATTTCTGGATTAATAGGAAAAGAATTCCGCCAGTAATTGGCAGTGATGCTTACTTTATTTGTTCCAGCAGGGATTATAACTTGCCCTCAAAGTTCTACTCGGAATATTTTACGGAATTTGAAACTGCTGATACTATAAGGATAATCAGAAATAATTTAAATGTGATGAACTACTTTGTATTCAGGATGAAAGGTTTGTCTAAAAAGCCATAATGCATTCTTATTTTAAGAAATCATTTTCCCCGATTTTTGTTATACTTTTATTTGTACATACTAAAATATATTAATTGAAGTTATTCATAAAAATATTACTTTGGGCGGTAGTCATTATAGCTTTTGTATCATTGATACCTTACATTATTTCTCCGGCGTATGAATTTGAAGATACTTCTCCGTTTAAGGGCAGCAATCTATACAATCCTTACAAAGATATTCAAAACAATAAATGGTACAAAGCAAACCTGCATTCACATTCTAACATCTGGGGGAGCTTAACTGACGGTAGGTTATCAACCCCAGAAGCGATATATAAAGTTTACAGCGATATGGGTTACGATATAATAGGAATCTCTAATTACATGAATCTTAGCGTAACTGATTCTCACAAAGATAAACTCTTTCCGGTGTATGAACACGGTTTTGGTATTTGGAAAAATCACTATCTGGTTGTCGGTGCCGATGATGTAAATTTGATTGATTTCGTTTATTATCCGACGTTGAATAATAAACAGTTCCTGATCAACATTCTTAAAACTGAGAATAATCTGATATCCATCGTTCATCCATGGATGCGAAATGCCGTTTCTCTTAATGATGTTGCTTATCTTGATAATTATGATTGCATTGAAATTTGTCGATACAGCAGAATTTCAGTTGAATACGTTGATAAAGCTCTCTCCTCGGGCAAGGACATAAAACTTATTGCAAACGATGACTCTCATAATATCAATGACCAGGATGAAATAGGTAAAGGTCTGACAATTATCAACTCAAAATCAAAATCTTACGATGATGTGATTTCTGCGGTTCGGCAGGGAAGTGCTGTATCAGTAAATCTGATTAAATCCGGTTTCAATTCGTTTGAATTAAAAAATTATAATATTCCTAGATTACCGAATTTAATCAGGTTCAACGTAACGGGAGATTCCATCAGTTTAACCTTCGATTCTACTGCCGCAAAAATAAAATTTATTGGACAGGACGGTGCTATAAAATCTACTGTCACTAACACTAATGAAGCGGCATATATTTTTAAGAACGATGACTCTTATATTCGTGTCGAAACAGAATTCAGTAACAATGCAATTTATTATTTAAATCCCGTTTTCAGATACGATTCCGTGTCCAATAAAATCTATAAATCAAAAATTAATTATCCGCTTTCAGTTGTATACTATCTATTATGGATTTCTGGAATAGTTATAGTTGTATTAATAATTAAAAAGAAAATTCACCCTAAAAATTAACACTAAACAGTTTTTATCATTGGTTTAAGTCTGTAGGTCAGGTTATAAAGCAGCAATTCAAGATTTACATTCTTGTCAATATCGCTGATAAACATTTCTATCGTGTTTATAATCTCATATTCGTTGCATTTAAGTCTTGTTACAAAATTCGTCACATTTTCTTCTATGTCCCGATTTATCAGCCTGTTTTCATTCTGTGATTTCTTTATTATTATGTCTCTGAACCATAATTGCATTAAGTAAAGATATTGCTTGACAAGGTTTCTATCCTTCTCCTTTATTAATGAAGAAATTATATTCGTTATTTCTATATATTTGTTTCCAACAATATATCTTAAATGATTAATCCCTGTATTTCTCAAAGAAAGAAAATTGCAATTTATTATATTTTTCAAATTTTGCAGACTTCCGTTTGCAAGGTTAACAATCAGCCTTATTTCCTCCTCTTTCGTTTCGGGATGGTTTTCCTTAATGTATTCCTTTAGGTCGTAATTGCTTATTGGACTAAACTTAAGTTTTTGGCATCTCCCTATAATAGTTGGTAGCAATGAATTCAGCTTCGATGTTGTTAGTATTAATACAGAATCACCGGGAGGCTCTTCAAGTACTTTCAGGAATGAATTGGCAGATTCTCTCCTCATCAAATCAGCATTCGAGATCAAATAAATCTTCCTCTTTCCTCTTTCTCCGGTAAGGTATATCTCCTTCTTAATTTGCCGTATACTATCAATCTTTATTGTGGTAGCTTTAGCTATATCTATTTTGTGATAAGGATCTAATGATTTTATCTTTAACTCTGTATTTAATGTATCAAGATCTGAATCTGTTAAAACACCTTCGCCCTCACTATCCTCTTTCTTAGTTGCGGGTAGTGCAGTAATGAATTTAAACAAAGTGGAATTAAGCCTCATAGTAGTTTTGCAGCTGCTGCATTCATCGCACGAACCTAATTCATCATGTGGATTATCGCAGTTTAATAACTTTGCGAATTCCATTGCGACAGCATCTTTTCCCGTACCTTCTATTCCATAAAATATGAATGAATGCGGTACTCTCCCGCTTTTGTAAACGTTTTTAAGTATATTAATAACATGCTTCTGACCTTTGATGTTCTTCCACATAATCTAAAAAGTATTTCCTATGCCAAATTGAAGTGTAAACTTGTCTTGAAATATCTGTGTTATATTATTCTGCCACAACCAAGCATTCGTACCCGGTGCTGGTTCATAGTCATAAAACTTAAATCCGAAATCAAGTCTTACTGGTCCAACTATTGTGTAGTATCTCAATCCCACCCCGATAGCCACTGCAAGATCATTTGGCTTAAAGTCATTTATGTTATACCACAGATTTCCTACATCAACGAAAGAAACAAACCCGAAATCTTTAATTAGACCCTTCATATCATAAAACGGTCTTGTCCTGTGTTCTATAGTTCCTTCAACTATAAAATTACCCCCGTTTTCCCTGCCGTCAAACGTACCGAGCTTTCTTGCATTCCATCCTCTTACACTCGTACTGCCTCCTGCGATAAATCTTGAGTCAATCGGAACAACATCAAGCGTGTAATCCTCATCACTCGTACTTAATTTTAGAGAATTATCTCCGTACTCAAATATATTCCCAATCAAGAATTTCGTTGCAATTGTCGATTTATCCGGCCTGCTCGTTATCGGGATGTAGTACTTATTGATGAATGACAGTTTAACGTAATTAACTGTCGAAATGTCAAAAAGTTTGCTTATAGCAGTTCCAAGTAATCCACTCTCTTCTACCAGAAATGATTGATATATCCCCCCTGTTGGAAACTGGAAATTGTCAATCCTTGAATGGACAAGTGTCAATCCTAAAATTGAGCTGAATATGTTCACAAATGCTCCGGTCGGAATTGTTGAAAATGATGAATCATCTTCATTGTATCCTAAAAGAGGATATTTGAAAGTTACCCTCTGGTTTTTTAAATTCCAGTCTAATGTAAGATTGTTCAGATAAGTATATCTCGGCAGTTCGTAATTAATTGATGCTTTATTCTTTATTTCCTCAATCCTGAAATCATCGATTGAAAAAATCGCAGCGCTCAGATTGTTGCTGCCGGTAATTTTATTATTGTTAAATATATGCGGCTGAAACAATTCAAGGATTAATTCAAGTCTGTAGTTTTCTAAAGAGTTTGCAAGTGCTCTTGCCTTTATAGAAAAAGTTCTTGGATCTTTTAAAAAATATTTATCCGAAAATGTTAAACCTATTCCGCCGAACATCGAATTACTTATATAATATGCCAATATCTCAGGCTGTATTTCATACTTATTTCTTACTGACCCGACGATTTTGAAGTTAATATGGTTATTAACAGTATCAATATCTGAAAGTACTATTCTTGCATTCTCAAGTATTGCAATTCTGTTCAATCTGTTTTCACTTTGTACAAGTACCTCTTTACTGTAAATATCGTTTTCCTTGTATTCAAGCTCGTACAAAATATCATCCAGATCAATATTGTATTTCTTGTTATCAATATCAATAACAGTTCTTCCAAATCTGTAACTTGAACCGGTCTCATATTTTAAATTTATTCCAAGTTTGTAATCCAGTTCCGGTTTGTTCGATTCATACTTCACAATCTCTGGCGGTTCCATGCTAGTAAACGCATATCCATTATTCTGAAGAAACCTCAACACCCGTCCTGCTTCTGCCGAGACAGCTGTTTTAGTATACCTATCACCAGGAGAAATTTCGATATCATCCGATTTAAATAAATTCGCACGCAAATCATCGGGTAAATTCTCAAGCCCTGTATAGTCCACCTTGTTTATAAGATATGCGGAATTTGCTGTAATTTTAAAACTTACCGAAATCTCGTTCTTATCAACGTTTATGTTAGTCGAAGTGTCGATGAATGCATCTATGAATCCGTTATCAAAATAAAACTTCTCTATCCTTTGTACATCAAGTGAAAATTCTTCAGCATTATAATAATCAGAACTACCCGTTTTTATGATATTATATATTTCACTTCTGCTGAAAATGTCAGCATCTTTGAATTCAATATTGACTTCATCAAGTTTTAATTTATTCGATGAGTCATCATCTTCATCTTGAGGATATGAACATTGAGCAATTAAAAGAAATATTATTAAATATAGTAAAAATCTGTCCAATAAATATCCTTGTTATTTAATAAATGAGCCTGCGAAGTTAAATTCACAGACTCAAAATCATGAACTTTTAATAACTGTTTCGAAATTGATTAGAAGTCTTTATTTTCTTCATCATAAAAGAAATCCTCATCAGTAGGATAATCGAGCCAGATTTCCTCTATGCTCTCATACGGTTCTTCAGTATCCTCAAGATCAATCAAATTATCAACAACTTCTTTTGGTGCACCTGTTCTGGTTGCGTAATCTATAAGCTCTGCTTTGTTTGCAGGCCATGGAGCATCGTCGAGATATGATGCTAACTCCAATGTCCAGACCATTAAATAACCTCCAAGTTAATTTAGTATTCTTAAAAATTTCTTATTCAAAATCATGTTCAAAATATTCAGTGCTTCTTCCGTAACGTAAACTGTCCTTGTTCCTTCCGTTTTTGGAATTGCTCTCAATCTTTTGGGCTAATTGCTTTTCAAATACCTTTGCGGCATCATAGCCGTAATGCTTGCAAAGATAGTTAAGTGCAATAACTTCTGCAATGACAGTAATATTCTTACCCGGAAATATGGGTAGATTTATTTTCTCAACATCAACCCCCAGAACGTTTATCATCTTGGAATCAAGACCTGTTCTGTCATAAGCTTTTTTGCTGTCCCAATGCTCAAGTTCTACAATTACCTCAACTCTCTTCTGATATCTTATTGCTCTGATGCCGAAAATTCTCTTTATATCAATAATTCCCAGCCCCCTTATCTCCATAAAATGTTTTACCAGTGATGTCCCTGAACCCATAAGAACATTTTCGTATTTTTTGGATACTATAGTTATGTCGTCTGCTACAAGCCTGTGTCCTCTCTCTACCAAATCTAATGCAATTTCGCTCTTTCCAATTCCCGACCTTCCGCAAAATAGTAATCCAACGCCATATACATCAACAAATGAAGAATGTATTGCAGCCTGAACTGAAAATTGGTCATCCAGAAAATCACTTAACAGTGATACCAGTGTTGTCGTATGATGAGAAGTTACAAAAACTGGCACATTATTCTTGTCAGCATATTCAAGTATTTCTGCTGTGGGTTTATTTCCGTGCGTAAATATAATACATGGGACACTAAACGAAAAATACTTCTTAAATACCTTAATCCTCTCCTGTTTGTTGAGTTTTGAAAGATACCTGTTTTCAGTGTTGCCGAATATCTGTATTCTTGTAAACGAAAACAATTCTACGTATCCCGCTAAGGCTAATCCCGGTCTGTGCAAATCTTTGTCCGTTATCAGTCTTTTGGTATCAATATCTGATTTAGTCGCTTTCTTAAGTTTAAATCTGTCTTTACATTGATTAAAGAAAAACTCAACACTGATATTGTCTTTCTTAATATGTTTTATGTCCTTGAGGCTGTCTATCAATATTATATTTTTTTGGCTTTTTTGTCTCTTTTCTTTTTATCTTTTACTTTATATAACTGGGCTCCGATTTTCTCTATAGCTGCATCTATTGCCCTATCAAAGTCTCCAGATGATTCTATTGTAGTTAATGTTTTTTCCTTTAACTTTAAAATAATTTCACAGTATTTTGTGTCTGCAGGTGGTTTATCGTATGATAAAATCACGTCTGCGTAAATAATATTTTCGTTGTATTTGTTTAACTCTTCAACCTTAGTCTTAATGTAATCCTGTGTTGATTCCTTAGCTTTGAAATGTCTAGCTGTGATTTGAATTTTCATATCTGTAAAGTTTAAAGTTTATAAAATGTTAAAGAACGTTTTACTCTGCAATATGCAAAACTATATAAAATTTTGCAATAAACAAAATATAAAGTTGCTTTTATCCTAAAAAATAGTTAAAATTGTATATTCCTTCTTAATTTTTTTATTATTATACTCTGTTTTCTTGAAAATGTTTTATTATCATTGAGATTTTCGTTGAAAATATACCTGATTTTCTTCGCAGTTACTTTCTTATGGACTTGCAGTTTAGTTCTCATTCCTTATTTGGGGTCTTTGGGCGGGAAGTGGACGGATATTTCTTTATTCGGTTATTCATTCTTTTCATCTACTTGTCATCAAATCGAAGAAAGATCTTTCTTTCTATTTGGTAATCCTCTTCCGGTTTGTTCAAGATGTTCATCTGTGTATTTTGCTTTCTTGCTTTCTGTTATTCTTTATCCTTTTCTGAAAGGTATTGAAAATAAAAAACTACCCTCTATTTGGATTTTATTGACTGTTTCTTTGTTTGTATTCCTGGATGCCGTTTTAGATATTTCGGGAATAATTAAAAATACTTTTATTTCAAGGTCTGTATCTGGTGCTTTTATAGGTTTTTTACTCCCCTTATATTTGATTCCCGGCACTATAAATTTTGCTAACGAAATACACATAAAATTTTTTAACTCAAAATATGAATGAGCAAGCTGGCTTAAATCGCTTGAAACCTGTACTGATTAGTTTTTTAGTGATGTCATTGTTATCTATCGCTCCATTATTAAATTTCATTAACTTGCTTTTCTGTGCCGGTATTATGCTGGGTGGTGTGGCTGGTGTGTTGTCATTAAAAAAACAATTTCAACATCCTGATTCTGTTATCGTATATAAAGATGCAGTCTTAATTGGTGTCTTCAGTGGGGTTATGTCTGCGGTTTTTGTAAGCGGGTTTAATATCGTTACGATGATGTATTCGGATGTTAACCCTATTACAGAATCGCTTAAATTGTTTGGCGATTTTGTGAAAGACCTTCCTCCCGAAGCAAACAATCAGATTAGTATTCTCGCTGACGAATTTAATAAATATGGCTATTCTCCTACTCTTACAATATTCACATTTATTTCTAACCTTATTATATACCCTTTGTTTGGTGCAATTGGTGCTTTAATTACTGCCACGATAGTAAACAATAAAAATAAAAATATCTCAAAGTTATAATGGAAATATATTTCAATTATTTTGAAACAATGTTAAATTATTAATAAAACTTTTTCATGCACGAATATTCAGGAGTATTACATATTCATTCAACTTATTCGGACGGTACAGGTTCGCCCGATCATATAGCTCAGGCCGCGAACGAAACCGGACTGGATTTCCTCATTCTTACAGACCATAATACTATTCAAGCAAAAACCGACGGATATGAAAAGTTTTATAATAATACTTTGTTTATTGTTGGTTATGAATTAAATGACGTTTATAATAAAAATCATTATCTGGTTTTTGGTCTTGATGAACTTGTCGGAACCTATAAGGTAATTGAGAATAATGAACTTGGTTGTAAATTAAGTGCTTCTGAATATGTTAGCGAAATCCGGAAAAAAGGTGGTGTGGGTTTTATTGCTCATCCATTTGAGAAAAGAAGCAGCTTTCCCGAACACCCCCCATATCCGTGGACAGAATGGAATAGTGAGGAGTTTGACGGTATCGAGATATGGAATCACATGAGTGAGTGGGTTGAAGGTTTGAATGAAGTAAACAGAATTAACCGTTTCATTCATCCCTTAAGGTCTGTTGTTGAGCCGTGTAAAGAGGCTGTTAAAAAATGGGACGAACTGAATCTTAAAAGGAATACACCGGCTGTTGGAAGTGTTGATGCTCATGCTCATAAGATGAACCTTATGGGATTTTATAACGTTGAAGTATTTCCTTATAAGGTTTTGTTTAAGTCCATTCGTACTCATGTATTGGTTGACCAAAAAATTGTTTTTGGTGATATTGATAATTTTCATTCGTATAAGAATAGCATCATTAGTGCCCTTAAACAGGGACGTTCTTTTATTGCAAACTATTATAACGGCGATGCAAAAGGTTTCAGGTTTTTTGCTGAATACGATGGTGTTAATTATCAGATGGGAGACAGTATTAAATTAAATGACGGTAAAAAAAGTGTTGTTCTGAACTTCCTGCTGCCCGGCGAAGCAAAAGTAAAAGTTATGCGAAACGGTGTATCTATTCATGAGTCAAAAGGATTTGGAGGTATCTGGGATGTTAATGAAGAAGGCTGCTATAGGATTGAGTGCTGGAAAGAAGGAAGAGCATGGATATTTTCTAATCATATAAGAATTTTAAAAGGCTGATATTTAATTGAAAGAATTCATTCAACCCGAAGATGTTTATTTAGCGGATGATAAATCCGTAAGGGCAAATTGTGGTGTCTTTGGAATTTTTAATCATCCAAAATCCGCAATAATGACTTATTATGGACTCCATGCATTGCAGCATCGAGGACAGGAATCTGCTGGCATTGTTACCTCAGAATTTATTTCCGATAAAAATAAATATAGGTTCAATGTTCATAAAGGTCATGGATTGGTTTTATCAATATTTGATGAAGATACAATGGTGAATATCCTTAAAGGATCTTCGGCAATCGGTCATAATAGATATTCTACAACAGGTTCTTCTCATAAAAGAAATAACATTCAACCATTTAAAGTTAATTATAAAGACGGAAACCTAGCCCTTGCCCACAATGGCAATCTTACCAATGCAAATTACCTCAGAAAAATGCTTCAGGATGAGGGAACCATTTTTCAGACATCTACCGATACAGAAATTATGCTTCACCTTCTTGCACGCAGCAAAGAAGAAGATTTCATCCACAAGTTGCTTGACGTTTTTAGGCAGGTCAGAGGTTCTTATTCTGTTGTTATTCTGACGGACGATAAATTAATCGCAGCTCGGGATCCTTATGGTGTTCGTCCATTCGTAATGGGTAAGCTTGAAGATAGTTATATTTTTGCCTCAGAAACCACCTCTCTTGATATACTCAACGCAGAATATATTAGAGATGTAGAACCGGGTGAAATAATTGTCATTGACAATGAAACTATTAAAACCGGTAAAATTAAATCATTCTTTATTGAAAAGGTTTCTAAATATAAGCATTGCATCTTCGAATATATCTATTTCAGCCGGCCCGATAGTCAGATATTCGAGGAGAAAGTAGATAAGGTCAGAAGAAAAATTGGTGCTGCTCTTGCAATAGAAAATCCACCGCCGGATAAAGATAATCCCGATGACGATAAAGAAAAGAAGGTCATTATTATAAACGTTCCCGATTCTTCCAATACAGCAACTCTCGGCTACTTCAACGAATGTGTAAAAAAGACAAAAAATATTAAGCATGAAATAGGACTAATAAGAAGTCACTACGTCGGTAGAACATTCATTGAACCCGGACAGGATCATAGGCAGATGAAAGTTAAAACTAAATTTAATGTTGTTAAAGGTGTTCTTGCTAACAGAAAAGTTGTTATCATTGATGATTCTATCGTTAGAGGTACCACGCTTAAACTCCTTGTCGATTTAATAAAACAGGCAAAGCCAAAAGAAATTCATCTGAGAATAACTTCGCCTCCAATAGTTTCTCCATGCTATTATGGCATGGATTTCCCGTCAAAAGATGAGCTTATAGCTAATCAGTTTAATGGAGATATTGAATCCATTCGAAAATCTCTTGGGGTTGAATCTCTGAACTACTTATCCGTTGAGAGTTTACTGGAATCTGTTCCTAAAACAACTGATAAAACAGACTATTGTACTGCCTGCTTCACAAAAAATTATCCCATTCCTATTGAAATAGAAACCGAGAAAGCAAAATTTGACGAATAAAACAAATATAATATCATGGAATTAGCACAAAAATTATTTCACAAATCCCGCAGGGAAAAACTCAATAATATCCTTGATGAAAATTCACTGGTTATTGTTTTGAGTGCTACTAATGTTCAACGTTCTTTTGACGATGGCTATAAATTTAAACAGAACAAAAACTTTTATTACCTTACAGGTTTTAATGAACCGAATTCAGCTTTGTTTCTCGCTCCGGGTGGTATGGAGTTGTTCGATGAGAAATCTCGGAAGAAAGTGAATACAAAAGAAATCTTGTTCGTTCAAAAGAAAGACCCCTTGAAGGAAACATGGATTGGCAAAAGACTTGGTTTTGAATACGTTACTAAAGAACTCGGCATTAATACAGGTCTCGTCAATTCAAAACTTGGCGATGTTCTCGCTGATTTACTCTCAAGAGAAAAATACAACAAAATTTATTTGAGTCTCTTTGATATGAGCTTCTTGCGTGGTGAAATAAAGGAACAGCTTAAAAGTTTTATTTCTTCTTTCATTACTCTGTCTTCAAATATTCAAATTCTGGACTATAATTTCCTGCTCGGTAAAATGAGAAATGTTAAGAACGATTTCGAAGTTGAACAGATAAGATATGCATCAACTGTTACCGCTGCCGGATTTTACAATACCATTCAAATGATTAAGCCGGGAATGTATGAATATCAGATACAGGCACTTCTGGAATATAATTACAAACAGCTTGGCTGTCAGGATGTTGCATTTGAAACTATAGTTGCCGGTGGAAATAATACTTGTATTCTGCATTATAACAGTAATAGAAACAAACTAAAAAACGGTGATCTTGTTTTAATAGACTCAGGAGCAGAATTTAACTACTATAACGGAGACCTTACTCGTACAGTTCCTGTAAACGGGAGATTTTCAAAAGAGCAAAGACAAATTTATCAGGTAGTCCTTGATGCACAGCTTGCTGTTATAAAGAAAATAAAACCCGGGGTAAAACTCACCGATTTGAAAAAATATTCAGTTGATCAGCTGAAGAAGGGTGTTATGAAACTCGGACTCCTTAAAAAAAGTTTCGATATCACCAAATATACATTGCACGGAGTTGGACATCATATTGGTCTCGACACACACGACGCTGTCGCAAATAAAAAAATCGGTAAATCGGATTTCGATAGATTGTTTGTCGGAAATATAATAACTGTTGAACCCGGCTTATACTTCCCCGAAGACGCTAAAGAAATTCCAGTCCGTTACAGGAAAATTGGAGTCCGTATTGAAGATGACGTACTCGTAACTAAAAATGGTTGCGAAATACTTTCCGATTCGCTTCCTAAGCAAATAGAGGATATCGAATTCTTAATGCAAAAATAAAGTTTTTTGTTTTGTATATCAAAAAGCCCGTCCATGACGGGCTTTTTGATTAAATATTTATTCGTGTTTAATAAGTCTTAAGCTCTCCGATTTCCGATTCTACGGCTTTCAATATGTCATGACTCTTTACGCATGCCATCATGTTATTGTGGTCTCTGAAAAGTGGTCTGTCTATATCGAGGTGCTCAACAACTTTCCTCACAGCACCATGAGCCGCTTTCGTACCTTTACCCACACTGTAATCTCTGAAATCAATCGCTTGTGCCGCTGCAATATATTCAATTCCGAGTATTCCCCATGCATTCTCAATTATCTGCCTGTTTTTTAAAGCTGTATTCATACCCATACTCACAAAATCTTCTTGGTCTGCTGCAGCAGGAATCGATTGTATTGATGCAGGCATGGATAGTATTCGCTGCTCAACAATAAGCATGTCAGCCGTGTATTGGCTTAACATATGCCCTGAAAACATTCCCGCTCCTTTCGTAAGAAAAGCTGGTAAACCAACACTCAAAGCAGGATGTAAAAGTCTGTTAAGTCTTCTTTCTGAAAGTACGCATACCATTGTAAGAGACGCTCCAAGCATATCAAGCGGTACACTTATTGGTGAACCCTGAAAGTTTGCACCTGTCAAAACCACCTCGTCATCAGGAAGAAATATCGGATTGTCGCCGATTCCATTTAGTTCAATCTCTACCTGTTCACGCGTCCATCTTAGCTGATCTCTCGCAGCTCCTATCACCTGAGGAGTTGAACGCATTGAATATGCATCCTGAACTTTTACTTTCACCTTACCAAGTAAATCCGATCCCTCAATCATCTTCTTTATATTTTCAGTTGAAGTTATTGCACCTCTGAATCCTCTTAATTGATGTAATCTCGCATCGTATGGTTTTAAATTTGCCATAAGTGCCTCTAACGACATTGTAGCAGCAATCTCCGCTTGTTTTAAAAGTCTTTCAATTTCATAAACCTGCAGGCATCCCATTGCATTCATAACATTACTGCCGTTTATAGCTGAAAGTCCGTCACGAGCCTGTAATCCGGGTACAGGTATTCCTGCTTTCTCTAACGCTTTAATCGTTAGCATTCTCTTTCCTTCATAAAAAGATTCACCCTCACCCATCAAGGAAAGTGCTATCTGGCTCATCGGGGATAAGTCTCCGCATGCTCCTACGCTGCCTTTCGTGCATACAACCGGTGTTACTCCTTTATTCAGCATGTCAACGTACGTCTGTGTTATCTCTGGTCTGCAGCCGGAAAGCCCGTTAGCATGTACATTAATCCTTGCAAGCATTGCTCCTCTTACAATCTCAATTGGAAATGGTTCTCCTATACCAGCCGCATGATTGTAAATTAAATACTTCTGAAATTCTTTTATTTCATTCTCATTCAGCACAACGTTTACAAGTTCTCCTATACCTGTATTAACACCGTACATAATTTCTTTAGCTTCTATTCTCTTTTCAAGAAACGACCTGCACTTTTTAATTCTTTCAATAGCATCAGGATGAAGTTCAACTTTTTCGCCCATTACTGCTACGTTGTAAACGTCTTCTATCTTTAGATTCTTTCCTGTAACTGTTACTGGCATGACATTATTCCTCTTTTGTGTTTTGATTTATACAAATATAGTATTAATAATATACCTTAAAAATTCAATTTCTTAACCCCTGTTTTAAAAATGTTCAAATTCTTATTTGCACGACTTATATTATTTACATCTCTGATAATGAAGACTTCCTTTTAGAATAAACATCTAAAGTCTTATATTCTTGAGTTTTTTTCTTAACTCTTGTATCTGAAAAATTTCTCTTTTATTTTCCTTAAATAAATAATATCTTATCTTAAATGATTAATTAGGGTCATGAGGGCTGTACTTCTTTATATTTTATTATGCAATTTGATTTTTGGTTCGTTTAATAAACCGGAATTATGTTCACTTATTCTTAAAATGAATTAAAAGTATTCAACATATTATGCCTGACACCAAAGATTCTTACAAAGTACTCATTCTTGAGGATAACATAAATGACTCGAACCTCATTAAAATTGAATTATCCAACAATATTGACGCACAATTGGTTTTTATGGTTGTTAACAGCAAAAACGATTTCATAAATGCATTGAACGGTTTCATCCCGGATATTGTCATTAGCGATTTTAATCTTCCTCAATTCAATGGATTCGAAGCTCTTGCCATAACTATAGAGCATGATAAAAATCTTCCCTTCATAATCTCTACCGGTTCTTTAACTGAGGAGCATGCCGCGGACTCAATCAAACTCGGTGCATGGGATTATGTTGTTAAGGAAAGACTCCACCGGCTTCCCAGTGCTTTCGTAAACGCTATGAAAATTAAAAAGGAAAGAATCAATACTCTTCAGATTGAAAAAGACTTAAGGGATAGCCAGATGTTTGTTCAGAATCTCGCACAGGCTTCTCCTGTCGGTATTTTTCGTACCAAAGTTGATGGTTGCGTTACTTATGTTAATCCGAAATGGTCTGAATTAACCGGACTAAAACCAGCTGATTCAATGGACCTCAATTGGATTTCTGCACTTCATCATGAAGATAAAGAAAAATCAAAAGGTTTGTTTGATAAACTTAGCTCCGCTGTTGAATTAAGATTCTTAAAATCTAATGGTGATGTCGTTTGGGTAATCGCTAATACTGTACCTGAAATAATAGACGGGAAAACTAAAGGTTATATAGGTACAATTACCGATATTACAAAAATTAAAAACATTGAATTAGAAATCATAAATGAGAAGGAAAGAGCCGAAGCAAGCGATAAACTTAAAACCGCTTTCATGAACAATATTTCTCATGAAATACGTACTCCATTAAACGGTATACTCGGTTTTTCTTCTTTGCTTTTCGAACCCGGTATCACAGACGATGATCGAAAGTCTTACTTTGAAATCGTTGAAAGCAGCAGTAAAAGACTAATTAAGACTATTACAGATTATATGGATATTTCGCTTATTACTTCGTGTAGTGTTAGTGTGAATAATACCATGTTTAAATTGAATGATTTGCTCGATGAGATTTACAATTTAAATAAACCCCTTTTTGAAAAAAAAGGATTAGAATTCGAATTTAATATCTCTTCGCATTTGAAAAGCATAAATATTGATGTTGACCGGGAATTGCTTAGTAAGGTATTTCAGCATCTTATTGATAATGCTCTTAAGTTTACCCAAAAGGGGAAAGTTATTCTCGGTGGTGAAATGAAAAAGGATTCTATAGAGTTGTATGTTAAGGATACAGGTGTTGGAATAAGTAAAGATGTTCTTGCTATTATTTTTGATGATTTTATACAGGAAGATTCATCCTCTTCTCGAGGTTATGAAGGCAGCGGTCTGGGACTTGCAATTGTGAAAGGTTTTATAAAAATACTTGGTGGATCAATTAAAGTAGATTCTAAAAAAAGAGTTGGAAGTACTTTTACCTTTACTATTCCTTGTAATAAAGAACCTGTTAATGCATTTGAGGAAAAGAAGTTCGGAATGATCGAAAACTCGGTTCCTGTTATACTAATTGCTGAAGATGATGATTTTAACTTCTTCTATCTTCGGACTATCCTGAAGAATTATTTTGAATTAATACATGCCAAAGACGGTGGAGAGGTCCTTGAATTGTTTCATGCAAATCCGCATATTCAACTAATCCTTATGGATATAAAAATGCCTGTTCTTAATGGAATCGAAGTCACTCAGAAAATCAGAGAAACAAATAAAGATATACCCATTATTGCCGTTACTGCCTATGCTCAGAAAGGAGACTATGAAAGATGTATCCACTCAGGCTGTAATGAATATGTAACTAAACCAATCCAGAGAGAACTATTATTCGATACTATCAAAAAACTTGGTATTACCGTAAAAAACAAAAACGAAAGTTGATTTAATAAAATTTATTATAACCTTTTCTTTTGATAGCGTGAAACTAATAAGTTCAATGATTTAGATACTCAATAGTCGTGCCATAAACATTCGAGAATGAAAATTATTATGTTGTATTAATAATTTCTTCTGCTTATTTTAATAATAATACTATCATTTATTACAAGTATAACACTAAATAATAGAAAGGACTTAACATGAAAAAGTACACTAATTCAGCAATTGTGCTGTTGATAATTTTGTCTCTCAGCATTGTTTACGTATCCTGCAGCAAAGATGAAAATCCCGTTACTACAAATGATGTTACATCTATTCAGGCGAACGGAACCATTCAGCAGAATACTCGTACTAATGCAACTGGGACTCTTATTGTCGTTGACCAAAATGGTGCACCGGTTTCAGGTATTTCAGGCTCAAATGTAACTGCTTACCTGAGATGGCCTGCTAAGGTTGCGGATTCTGTCGCGGGTGCGGTTACTGTTACTTCAAACACGGGTTCAGGGAAAAATGTTTCTGGTGCCGTTACTATGGACTATAGCGGTAGCATGGGTTCTGCTCAGATTCAGTGTATGGAAGATGGTGTAAAAACTTACATTAATGCTATGGGTTCTAATGACCAGTCCGAAATTATTAAATTCGATGATATGGTTATCGTAGCTCAGCCTTTTACTAACAATAAAGCTCTCCTTATTAATGCTGTTGACAGTAATTTTAGTCTTGGCGGTAGCACTGCTTTGTATCAGTCGATTTACAAAGGAACAACGGACCTTATTCCTGTTAGCGGAACAACTTACACTAAAGCCGTTATTGCTTTTACTGACGGTGGTGAAAATGCTTCATCAGTTTCAAGAGCAACTATGATTAGTACTGCTCTGAATAACGCAATTCCTGTTTACTCTATTTTCTTGTATTCCGATACTACAAATTCTCTTGCAAGGGATATGAGAAATATTGCTGATACAACTGGCGGATTCTTCTTCTGGGCTAAACCTGATGCAACTTGTACATCTTCTTTAACTGGGGTTTACAATACTATCAAAGGTCAGATTTCGGGTTCCTATACTATGAACATAAACTGGCCTGCAAGTACATTACCTCCTACTGGTACATTAGTTAGGGTAACTATTATAGTTAGTTACGAAGGAATGAAAACCTCATTTACAAAAACTTATAATATCTTGTAATTATACCTTATCAGTTATTTAAAGGCATTCTGTTTTGCAGAATGCCTTTTTTATCAAGTTTCCTTTTTTATCAAGTTTCCTTTTCATGTGGAAAGCATATGTCCATTCGCCGTTAAACTTTGTTCCGTGTTTTTATGTCTATTACGTAAAGATATATGTGCTTAATGTCGGTTATTAATGAATTAATGACCTTATGCAATTTTCATAATTATTTGGAACAAAATTTTATTTATTGTGTTTGAAATGTATAAGCATTATTATTACAACTATGAAAATTCTGTCACTTTTATTTTTGATGTTTATTTCTTCGGGTCTTTTTGCTCAAAGAAATGATCTGCCTTTCGGAATTTCTTTCGGTGCTACACTCGGTACTTATGCGGGTGCTGACTTTGGAAGTGCTTATTACATGTCTTTCTATAACTCCGATTATTACGATGATTACTATCGTAACAATGGTTATTATTATAATAACAACTACAACAATAGTTTCTTAAGCCCACTTGAGTTCGACCTTGGTATGGATTTCAGGTTTACCGATAATTTGTCCTTAAACTTTGAATCATCTTTTATTTGGCACATTAACGGTAAACCTCACAGAGACTATATGACGGTTATTACAAGTCAAAGAAGTTATATTGAAAAGTGGGAAAACTCTTACATGTACGCTGTTCCTATGTTCTTAAACTTGAAAGTGTATCCGTTTGGCAGGCAAAATTATTCTATGTATATCTCAGGTGGATATGGTTTGCAGTACACTACTGAATCGATGGATAGGGTAAGAGAAGACATTAACTACGGTTATAATTACCATGGTTACAGGTCTTATGTATATGGCGTATCAGACGCTAAATGGCTTCAGGGTATTAAGCTTGCTGTTGGAATGAGCTTTGCAGTTAGTAATAATCTCAGTAACGAAACCGAAATAAAAGTTACTAATTTTTTCCCTCAGAGAAACGCTTTCTCTCCTCTTGCTATGAATACTTCAACAAATATTACGTTCATCGGCATTACTTCAAAAATGTACATAAACTTTTAATCTGCTTTAACATATCTCTTGTCATTGAAAACAATCTCAAAATTGCATACTTTTATAGTTCAATAAGCCCGTGTGGCGGAACTGGTAGACGCGCAGGACTTAAAATCCTGTTCACTGCAAGGTGAGTATCGGTTCGATTCCGATTGCGGGCACAAATGACTCTTGGGTTAATTCCTGAGAGTCATTTTTCATTTTCACCAAGAAGTATCAGTTCAATGCAGTCTATCCCTTCCTGTCGGGAATTGTGGGCACATTGAAAATCTCTGAAATCAACACTTCAGAGGTTTTTCATACCCCTCCGAATAATGCCTCCTATTCAGTTCTTATATTTTACAGATTATTTAAATTTTAATAACCTTATATTGTAGTAATTAATACCTTAATATGAAAAAAACGATTCTGATTTTTTTGCTTGTTTTTTCAGGTTTGTTACAATCACAAACATTAATAAACTCATTTCCTTTTCCGTACTATAGTCCTTATAATTATTTCTGGGGTATAACTGTTAAAAACGATACTCTTTGGGCGGGTTCGGATTATACAGGCGGTGCTTCTTATCCCTTTTCCAAATTATTTAAAATAACGAAAACGGGAGTTATTGTTGATAGTCTGACAACCTCTTTAACATTTAATCACGGCTTAGCATGGGACGGAAGCGGGTTTTGGATTGCTGAATCTTACCGTTCTTCTGGAGCAAGAATATATAAAGTAAATCTTGCTGGTACTAAAATTGACAGTATCTATACAGGTTCTTATGCGCAAGGGATTGGAGGTGTTGCGCTTGACGGGAATTATCTCTGGTTCTCTTCTTATTATCCTGATAATACTTCTTATCCTTTTTCTTATGCTTATAAAATGAACTTGTCTACAAAAACTCTTGTAGACACTATTCCTTTAAGGGGTAAACAAGTTTATGGTATTGCTGTTAAAGGTGATACTATTCTGTACGTAACGAGTAGCTTTCAGGGAGATGCTGAGCGGATTTACGGATTCAGAAAAGCAATTGGTGATACTCTGTTCTCATTCGCCGCTCCGGACCCTGATAATGATTGCGACCCAAAAGGTTTACATTGGGATGGCCAATATTTGTGGTTAATTGCTTATAGAGTAGGAAATAACGTATATCCTTATAGAAATATTTATAAATACGGATTGACTGGCGGCGGAACACCTATTATTACTCCTTCTTCAGTAAACTTCGATTTCGGAAATACTTTAATCGGTTCAACAACTACACGTAATTTATTGGTGACAAATAACGGTACTTCGAATCTGATAATAACAGGAAAGAATATCAGCAATCCGAGATTTGGTATACAACAGAATTTCGTTCCTGATACTTTAATCCCCCAGCAGTCAAAAAATTATACCTTATCTTTCTCTCCTCTCATTTTCGGAAATGATTCAGCTGTATTATCTTTATCGAGTAATGACCCTGCAACTCCAGTGAAGAATATTTCATTAAAAGGAAGAGGAATTTATACTGGTTCATTTGCTTACTTTCCTGTTACAAGCTATAACTATGGAGAAAGAAGGCAAAATTCATTGTGCGGCTTTACCCTTCCGATATCAAACAGAGGAAATGCTCCTTTAATAATAAATTCAATTACCTTAGCATCAAATCGTTTTAGATTAGATACTGTGGGATTGACTTTTCCTGTTGTAATTGATACTCAGAAAACTAAAACATTCAGAATTTGGTATAATCCTATTCAAATCAGTAATTATAAGGATTCTGTTAAAATAATTTCTAATTCAATAAATTTACCCACAGCATATATACCGCTTATGGGAAGTGTTATCATTTCACAATATCCTTTAGGTACAATTCTTTGGCAGGGAATAATTCCCGATAACCCAAACTCGGTTTATAACAATTACAAACCTATAAGTATTAAACAAATTAACGATGTTAACGCGGACGGTTATAATGATATTCTTGTTGCCGCTGACAATTATCAAACAATTTGTTTTAATGGAAATTCTTCCGTTACTTCTGATATTCTCTGGGTTTTTAATTCATACTCATCTTCCAGTAATATCGGCTCGGTGACCTACGAGGAGGCGATGCAAATAAGAGATGATATTGATGGAGACGGAATTCAGGATGTAGTAATTGGTTGTGGTGATGGTAATGAAAATGTTTATACAATCTCTGGGAGAACGGGTAAAATGATTTGGGTATTCGGTGATTCAACTGTTTCGAATCAGGGAGCCATTAACGGTATTCGCGTTGACAAGGATTATAACGGTGATGGAATTAATGATGTTCTTGCATCTGCAAGCGGTACTGGTGAACCCGCAACTCCGGGTAGAAGATCGGTTTACTGTCTGAACGGCATTAATGGCAATGTTATATTTCAGAATTCACAGACTGATTGGGAGTTCTTAATGGATGTTGCAAATAATCAAACTGGCGGTGCTGTTTCCGTTCATAACAACTACGGTCCTTATGCTGTTAGAGGTTTCAGTAATACTGGCTCTAATATCTGGACATATACAAGCACCGATGTTGTATGGCAATTAAGCGATGTAAAAAGCATTACAGCTGATACGATAAGGGATTTTCTCGGTTTTGAAGGATTCAATGGAAAAATCCTGTCTTTAGATGGTTCAACTGGACAGGAAATATGGGCAAGGTATCTAGGAAGCAGTGTAAACGGAAATATGAAAATTATGCAGGATAATAATTTCGGTAATAACATTTATAGAGTTATGGTATCTGGTCCAAAATCTTTACATCTGATAGATCCCGTTACATCAAATTCATACTGGTCGAATTCACTCGATAATTCTTATGTGTTTGGAGTCTGTCAGTTAAATTATGGCCATTTATATAAACCAAATGTTGTTGCCGCTACTTTTGCTAATCATGTGTACGTCTGCGATTTCCAAACAGGGGGTATATTATTCGAATATTCATTCGGTTCAGGCGGACCCGCAACTGCTGTGGAAAAAGTTTCTTCTCTTAAAAGTTTACGCGGTATATATTCAGGTGGCTATTCGGACGAATTTGTTGCGGGTAGTCGTGACGGTAGAATTATATGTTTCTCAGGAGGCGGTTTCCTTACCCCTGGTGTTCAATCAATTAGTAATAATGTACCTGATAAATATAAACTCGAACAAAATTATCCCAATCCTTTTAACCCATCCACAAGCATACGTTTTCAGCTTCCGGTAGCTGGTAATGTTACATTGAAAATTTATGATTTGAAGGGTAGTGAAATAGAAACTTTGGTTAAGGAAAAACTCGAGGCAGGCGTGTATCAAACAGTTTGGAATGTAACAAATTATTCAAGCGGGGTTTATTTCTATATTCTATCCGCAGGAAATTACAGGGAAACGAAAAAAATGATAGTGCTGAAATGAAGTAAGAATAGAACACGTTTATAAAAAGCCGGAGTGCTTATGCTTTCCGGCTCTTTTTATTTATACTTCATTTTTCATAAGCTCCATACTTGGAATTATACTTCTTATAGTTTTGTTTTATTTTATAACAACTTTTCCTAACTTAAAATAATTTAATCATGGATATTCTAGATAGTGCAAAATCGTTACTTGGCGGTAATGATGGTAATACTCAAAACAACCTCATTTCAGGTGTGATGGGTTTGATTGGCGGACAAGGTTCCGGTATAGGTGATTTAGTAAGTCAGTTTGCTTCAAAAGGTCTTGGAGATACGGTCAATTCATGGATTGGTAAAGGTGATAACCTTCCTATTTCTCCTGAGCAAATTAAATCTGTCTTCGGCGAAGAGACTGTTAATAAATTTGCCGAAAGCAATAATATTAATTCTGATGAAGCTGGAAGTCAGCTCTCAAACCTGCTTCCTTCAATCATCGATAAACTAACTCCCGATGGCAGTATCCCCGATGGTGATATTCTCAGCAAAGGGAAAGACCTCCTCGGTGGCATTTTCGGAAAGTAATAATCTGTTTAATGTGTAATGTTATCACGCTTTAATTTGCATGAAATTAAAATCCCTGTACGTAATTACAGGGATTTTTATTGTTTAATAATTATCAAAATTTATTTTAATAATATCATTCTCTTCGTCTCAAAATAATTCCCTGTCGAAGATCCGTTGTAGTGGACAGTCATCCGATAAAAATACACCCCGCTGTTCAGCATTGAACCGTCAAACCTCACTTCATACGTTCCCGCCTGCATCCTCTCATTTACCAGCGTCTGCACTTCCCGTCCTCTAATATCATAAACCTTTAAAGAAACATTACTAACAACTGGCAACTGAAAACTAACAACTGTTCTCGGATTGAACGGATTCGGATAGTTCTGCATAAGCTTAAAACTCCGTGGTATCTCACCGCCTATCATCTTCACATCCCCCAAAGGTATCAATTTCCCCACAGCTTCAAGCATAGAGTATCCCGCAGAATCTTTCGTATAAACCATCCATGACCTTCCTGTCCATGAACCAAGTCTTATCATTCCCGTGCTCATCGTTAAAACACATCCCGATGTTGAATCTCCAACATTTATTGAATCCATAGGAGGTGCTAATACTATAGTCGAATAGATTTTAGTCGTATTTCCTCTTTGCCCTAAGTAAGATGTCAGCATTGAGTAAAACTGCATCGGCGAATTTGTTATTATCGGATATATATAATTCTTTAGATTCCTGTAATTCGTAACGGAATTCTGCAGCAATGTATTATAAAGGCTGTTATTGTATTGGTATTCATAAACACCCCACTTCCCCGAATAATTCGACTCAAACGCCACCGTTACATTTCCCATACCATTTATAAAATCTGCATTACGGTTATTTCCGCGTGTAGAAATCGTGTCTCCGTTAAAAACATAATTACTTTCAGATTTCTTGTAATAAATCGCAAAGTCACCGTTTGGCTTTTGTCTTTCGTAAGTTATAAACAATGGTTGCATCATACCTACAGAACTTACTCTCGGATTTCTGCATATTGCTGTGTCGGTTTCCGTGAGGTTAACTTCGTTCAGGACCTGATGAGTCGTGGACTCATAATTCTTAAATACTATATCACCATCTTTTTCATAAACAACACAATAAAAATTCATCGACGATACCTGTGTGTTATATGAAATGTTTGGCGACCTTTTATTTCCCGCTCCTGTATCAATAGGGTAGGGCATTGACCAGCTTCCGTTCGTATACGTGCTCCCGTATATATTTACTCTCGAGTTCTCAACTCTTTCCCAGACCGCCATTGCATTAATGATAGAATCAGCAACCCAGGAAGTCGTTTTAAAAGCAAATTTCTGATTCCTGTTTATTACGTTCGAATCATTCGTAATATAACCTACTGTACTAAAAGCACTGTCATACCCGAATCTCAAATAACAGATATTCGAACCCCCCTGCGAAGTCTGTCTCTCAAACAATAAAAATGAAACAAAAAGCAGTTCATAATTTATCGTTTTTCTGCTGTCAAACGTCGGATTTTTATCCACAAATCCGGTTGTTACTCTTTGCGTCTTATCCCAGAATGTCGTCTGCGCCTTGACGCTTGAAACCCCAATGCATAAAACAAGTAGCAATATTAATAAACTAAAATTTTTCATATCCCTAAAATTTAAAATTATATTGAAATCAAAATTTATTTCCTGTTCTTTATCAGCTCTTATCTTAAAATAATCTTTTCTTTCTGTGTACATTCTCGTTCTAATTCTTAATCAGTTCTTATCATAAATCAATCAGTTCTTATCAGTGTGCGTTCTTTTATTTCTCTATCCGCGTAAATCCGCCTTATCCGTGATCATCCGTGTTCCATTACTCATCCCTTTCCAAGCTTTTTCTTAATTTCTTTCTTAGATTCTTTGTCTATCAACTGACAACGAACAACTGACAACGAACAACTGACAACGAACAACTGACAACTATTTTATCAATATCATCCTCATTGTCTCTCTGTACCCATTCGTATTCATCTGATAAAAATACACCCCGTTCGGATAGGCACCCGCATCCCATTGAACACTGTACCTCCCCGCCTGCATCCTCTCATTCACCAGCGTCTGTACCTCTCTTCCCATCACATCATAAACCTTAATTGATACTTTACTATCAACGGGCAACGAAAAACTAACAACTGTTCTTGGATTGAACGGATTCGGATAATTCTGCCCCAGCGAATATGATTCAGGCACTTCACTCGATACACTCTCAACCCCCGTCAGCAGCGTGTCCCCGTACGTAACACCGTTTATTCTGCATCCCACAAGGTCCTGAGTTGAACTTGTGCCTTCAATTGTTATTACTTGTGTAATTCCGAAATACTTTGAATATGTCCTGTATGTAAACACCAAACCGTCTTCACCGAACTCTTTTTGCTTTGTCGGTATTCCGAACACTGAAAAATTCGTCGTGTCGTTACAGTTAGATAAATTCGCCCCGCATTTCAAAAGATTGTTTCCCTTTCTCGAACCAAGTGAATCTACGTATTTTTCATTAACTAAATAGTTGCACGAGTAATTGTTCGCAAGTGCAGTTACTACACCCGTCGGACCGTTAACCCTGTACCAGTTCCCGTATAGCCAGAATCCGGGCAGTGTCGGTGAAAAATAGTAGTATCTCTTTCCATTAGCCACCGTATCTTTTGTGATTTTTATCTTTGTCCTCGTCGTAAAAGGTGGATAAATAGAAGTTGATTCATAAACGTATATGTTTCCCACAGCCATAGGAAAATAATTCGTCACGCTCGTATCCGCAACCGCCTGCCCGAACACTTTGTAAACTGCCTTGTTCGTCGAAACAAAAAGCGTATCGCCCGTATTCGGATTCTTCACAATCCCTTTCACGTTTAAATCCGGACTGAACGAATTGTTGTACAGTGCCCATGTCACCCCCTTATTGCTCGATTTATATAGCCCGTCTGTACACCCCGCGAATATCACATTCCCGTTCAGCGGATCAATCTCAATATCGTTCACCGCCTTGTTCATCAGCACCGTCCAGTTCGTTCCGTTGTTAGTTGATTTCAGCAATCCCTCCGCCGACGTATTGCACAAATAAATTCCGTTATCACCTTCTTCAAAATACATCTGCCCGTTTGGAACCCCCGTTTTTATTACTTGAAAATCCGTTCCACCCGTCGTGCTCCTTAAAAGATTAGAACCTAAGCTCATAAAAATTGTGTTGCGGTTATTGTAATTAATGAATAACCTTGAACCGCTCACAGCTCCTGTAATAGTATCCGTGCAAAACCAGCTCGCACCTCTGTTAGTTGTTTTGTGTATGTCTCCCGTTGAGGAATTAGGTCTGAATGCAATATACATTATCGAATCGTTAACGGGGTCAATCGCTATACCCCCAAGGCTTGGTGATATACCAGTTGTGTAAATATTGCTAACTGTAAACCCATTATTAATACTTGCCGCCATATATCCAGCAGGTTCCCAGAATGCCTCTCTATACGAATACACAAAAAGATTCGTATCCTGTCTTGAAAAAGCCGCCTCGAGTAAATATCCCGAATTCCACCCATATTGATATGTCCAGCTGTTGCGAAAGCGTCTGTTATGAATGCTGTCTGTAAATCCATTTAGGTTAAACATAAACCTGTACACATTCCCATTCCTCATATCATAAACATTAGGCGGATTTTCAATTCCGTTCCTCTGTACATAAAAATTCTTGTAACCCTCCTGCGGAAGCGGAACCTTGTAAAACCGCATAACTCCGCCCGTATCAAGGTCATATATTCGGATTGTATTCGTGAAGGGTATATACTGTCCAGTGCTGACAGTACACATCAGCATCGTAAAAGCTAAGAGGAAAATTAACTTTTTCATGAAAGTATATTTTAAATTCTTAGAAGCTAAAAATCATCTTATCTTGAAAAATATCTTACTTCTAATCATTTTATAATCATACCTATCCTTATGCGGAATTTATAGATTCAAAATTAAAATATCAACAGCAAATTAGCACATCTTATTGACGATTTCTTCAAACCTTTATCCGATTTTTACTAAAAGTGCGCACAAAGTGCGCATAAAGTGCGCATAAAGTGCGCATAATTTTGTCAGTAATCTGTTTCTAATCCCTCGTATTAATACTGTTTTTACGTATTAATCCTGTATCGGCAAAAACTCGTTATGACTAATTTATGAATTTATATTAATCATTTTTTTGAATAAATTACAATGTCACAAATTTTAATTAACATAATAACTTTTCGATATGAAAATCTTCATTGATACAGCTAATCTTAATGAGATTAAAGAAGCGGCTGATATGGGTCTGCTTGATGGTGTTACAACTAATCCTTCTCTCGTTGCTAAGGAGGGACACAAGGATTTTAAATCAATGCTCGAAAAAATTTGTTCTATCGTCGACGGCGATATTAGCGCCGAGGTAGTTTCCACTGATTACGACGGTATGGTCAAAGAGGGTAGGGAACTCGCTAAAATACATAAAAATATCGTTATCAAAGTCCCGCTTATCAAAGAGGGGCTTAAAGCTGTTAAAACTTTCGCGGGCGAAGGTATTAAAACCAACGTAACCCTATGTTTCTCGCCGTCTCAGGCTCTTCTCGCTGCAAAAGCAGGTGCGTACCTCGTAAGCCCGTTTGTCGGCAGACTCGATGATATCTCTTACAATGGTATGGAACTAATTTCTCAGATTCGACAGATTTATGATAACTATGACTACCAGACTCAGATTCTCGTTGCTTCTGTTAGGCATCCGATTCATTTCGTCGAATCTTGCATGATTGGCGCCGATGTCTGCACTATGCCGTTCAAGGTTATTGAACAGCTTGCAAAACATCCTCTGACTGATATCGGTCTCGAGAAGTTTCTCGATGACTGGAAAAAACTTAATAAATAATTATTATCATGAAAAAGACAGCATTTAATGAGTTACACAAAAAGTACGGAGCTAAGTTAGTTGAATTCGCAGGTTATGAAATGCCCATTCAGTATGAGGGAATTATCGCTGAACATAAAGCTGTAAGAAATTCTGTCGGTGTCTTCGACGTTTCTCACATGGGTGAGGTCGAGATTCACGGTAAAGATGCTTTTGCATTCGTCCAGAAACTCACTACCAACGATGTCTCGCAGCTTTTCAAAGGTAGAATTCAGTATTCTTCTATGTGCCTGCCAAACGGTGGTGTTGTTGACGATCTGCTCGTTTATCACTGCGGAGACTATTTTATGCTCGTTATAAATGCATCCAATATTGAAAAAGATATTAAATGGATGAAAGAAAATGTTTTCGGTGATGTCGTTATAAAAGATATTTCTGATGAAACTTCATTGCTCGCAGTCCAGGGGCAGAATTCTTTAAAGACTCTGCAAAAGCTTACTGATACCGACCTTTCAAAGATTGAATACTATCATTTTGAGCTGGGTAAAATTGCTGGGCAGGATGTCATTATCTCACGTACTGGCTATACTGGCGAAAAAATTTGTTTCGAAATATATTCCTCTTCCGATACCAAGAAATCCGAAGAACTCTGGAATGCTATCTTCGAAGCTGGCAAAGAATTCGATATTAAACCGATAGGACTTGGCGCTCGTGATACTTTAAGGTTGGAATATGCTTTCAGACTCTACGGCAACGATATGGACGAAACAACAAATCCTCTCGAAGCTGGTCTCGGATGGATTACCAAGCTTGACGTTGCAGATTTCAACGGAAGAGATGCTATCCTGAAATCAAAACAGGAAGGTCTTAAAAGAAAACTCGTCGGATTTATCGTCGATGGTAAAATGGTAGCACGACACGGACAGGATGTCTATAAAGACGGCGTAAAAATTGGACATGTAGCCAGCGGTGCCCCTTCTCCGATGTTAGGAAAGAATATCGGTCTGGCTTATGTTATAACCGAGCACTCAAAGAATGGTACCGAAATTGATATAGATGTTCGCGGCAATAAAATAAAAGCTGTCGTTACTAAGACTCCTTTTATTAGTTAATTTATTTGTTTAATTTATTATGAAAAGAGGGGATTCATGAATCCCCTCGTTTATAAAACTTAATTTTGTATTTTGATTAATATTAATGTTTCTCTTTCACAGTTTTTGATAACTGATGACCTTGCTCTTAAAGATAAGAATGTGGTAATCATAGATGTACTTCGTGCTTCCTCTACTATCTTAACGGCGCTCACTAATGGAGCTAAAGAAATTATCCCCGCAGAAAATGCTTCCGTTGCTGCAAGAATTTCCAAAGGGCTTGGTAATTCTGTGTTGTGCGGCGAACGAAACGGAAAGGTCATAGAGGGCTTTAAACATGGTAACTCACCCTTTGAATACACTCCCGAAAATGTAAAAGGAAAATCATTAATCTTCTCAACTACTAACGGCACAGTTTCTATAACTAAAGCTAAGTTCGCTAAATCTGCAATTCTTGCTTGCTATCTGAATCTTAATGCTGTAATTCGTTATCTTAGCGAACTCAACGAGGATTTTGTAATCGTTTGCTCTGGTAAGCTTAACGATTTTTGTATCGAAGATTCTGTGTTTGCAGGTCTGATTATCTCAAGATTGTTTGATCTAAACGGTAAAGATAAGTATAATATCTTCGATACCGGTTATGCTTGTTATAAACTTGCTAAACTCCTTCTCTATAAAACCGCAAATCCGGAACAGAATAGAATTTATAATATTTTTAAAAAGAGCGAACACGGCAAATATCTTTGTTCTCTTGGCTTTGAAGAGGATTTAAAATATTGTTCCGTTATCGACATGTTCTCAGGGTTACCGCAAATTAAAAACGGTATCATTAAACTTAAAGAAACATTCGAGCTTGAAGCAAGCGCTAAATCTAAAATGAAAAGAGTCAACATCAGCAATAAACCGGGTACCTCAAAAGTATGACCAGCAAAGCCAGATCAAGAAAGCGTAATTATAAAAGTAATTCCGTAAAAAGAAGAAGTTCTAATAATGATGAATTCAGAATATCTGAAAACTTCAAGATTCGTCTTATAGGATTTCTGCTTCTACTGCTTGGTCTTCTGTCTGTTATCGCAGTTTTGGCTTATTCAAAATCCGATTCGCAGACTCTTATGCGCTTTTCTTTCTTCGATATGTTTAGGAAAGAAACTTACACAACTATTTATAAAATTTCTAACCCTCTCGGTGTTGCAGGTGCCGTAATTGCAAACTTTGCTATCGATAATCTCTTCGGTTACTTTACCGTTTTGATCCCGGTTACTTTGATTATCATCGGGTATTCACTCTTCCGCAGAATCAGTCTTTTCAAACCAATAACAATCTCTGCTTACTTAATCCTTCTAATGTTGCTGCTTTCTGCATCAGCAGGTCTAATAAGGTTTATAGCTGGTTCTGATTCAGTCTCAGCCGCTTATTGCGGAGCAGCCGGAAATTTTCTGTCTTCAATATTCTATTTTTCAATCGGTGGTATTGGTTCTTCTGTATTATTCCTGATTTTACTTGCTTTGGTCGTTATGCTTCTCGTTGATGGAAACATTCTTAGATCGCTTGCTAGACTTAAAATTTTCTGGGATAAGATTAAAGAAAATTTCTCAAAGGAAAAAGATGATCTTTATACCGTAAAAAATGAAAAACTGGCTGCTAAAGAATTAAAAGAATCAAAGGGTGAGGAGGGAATCAGTGCAGCTATAATCAAGGAACGTGAAAGAATTAAAAAACTAAAAGGAAATCAAAACCCTGATAGTGAGCTTATTAAAGATACTGAAATTAACAGACCGGCTTCTGTAATAATTGGTCCCGTTGACGAATCAATGGTAATTCCGGGAGAACTTCCTGAATCAAATATAAAAATCAATGAGGCTTCTTTAAAGAAAAAGAAGAAAAAGTTGGATGATTTATTGATAAAAACCCCAAAGAAAGAAGAAGCTTCTGAAACCGATATCAACCCTGAAAACTCAAATGAACTCGACGGGCTTGAAAACATGCAGGAAGATGACTTTGTCGAAGAGAAACTTGAAAACTATAAATATCCTAACCTCGATATTCTCGAAAACCCAACCAGAGATGAAATAGAAACTATTTCTGATGAGGAGTTAAAGCATAACGGTAAACTGCTTCAGGAAAAGCTTCTTAAGTTTGGTATCGAAATAAAAGATATCGCCGCTACACCTGGACCGGTTGTTACCCTCTATGAACTCATACCTGCTCCTGAGGTCAAACTCTCAAAAATAGAATCACTGCAGGATGATATTGCACTCGCCATGAAAGCAAGAGGTATAAGAATGATTATCCCAATACCCGGAAAAGGAACAGTTGGAGTCGAAATACCTAACAGTAAGTCACAAATGGTCAGAGTAAAAGAAGTATTATCTTCTTCAAAGTTTAAAGAAAGCTCAAAGAAGCTTACAGTTGCTTTCGGAAAAACTATCGACGGTGATATTTATGTTGATGACCTATCTAAGATGCCCCATGTTCTCATAGCAGGCGCAACAGGTTCGGGAAAAAGCGTCGGTATAAATACTATCATTGCTTCATTGCTCTATAAATTGCATCCCTCTGACCTGAAATTTGTTCTCATTGACCCTAAAAAGATAGAACTTAGTTTGTATTCTAAACTTAGAAACCATTTCATCGCAACATCAAACGATATAAACGAAAGTATTGTAACAAGCTCGAACAATGCTGTTTCCATTCTGAAAAGTGTTGAAATGGAAATGGAACAACGTTATGATAAACTCGCAAACGCAGGTGTAAGAAACATCGATTCTTACAACGAAAAGTATTCCGAGGGTAAACTAAAAAACAATGAGGTTATTCGTCACAAAAAAATGCCGTACATTATTGTTATTATCGATGAACTCGCAGATTTAATGATTACTGCCAAAAGAGATATTGAAGACCCTATTGCTCGTATTGCTCAAATGGCTCGCGCCGTCGGAATTCATCTTATTGTGGCTACTCAAAGACCATCGGTTGATGTTATAACTGGTGTTATTAAAGCGAATTTTCCTGTCAGGATTGCTTATCAGGTGGCATCACGCGTTGACTCTCGAACAATTCTTGATATTGGCGGTGCCGACCAGTTATTAAGAAACGGTGATATGCTTTATATGTCTTCATCAACACCAAAACCTATAAGAATTCAAAACGCTTATATTTCTACGGAAGAATGTGAGAAAATTGTAGATTTCATATCTGAACAAAAGGGATATATAAAACCTTACTTACTTCCTTCCGTTGTAAACAAAAGAGGTAAAGGCGGTTCGTACAACGGTGATATCTGGGATGAAATGTTTCCCGATGCTGCACGTTTGATTCTTAAGCTTCAAAACTGTTCAACCTCCACTCTACAGAGAAGATTAAAACTTGGGTATGCAAGAGCTGCCCGAATTGTTGACCAAATGGAAGAAGCAGGCATCGTCGGTCCTAATCAGGGTGCTAAAGGACGTGAAATTCTCGTAACCGAAGAGGAGCTCGAAGAAATTCTTCAAGGTCTTTAAACTATATCCTTCAGTAAATTATCTAATAAAGACGATGCGCCTATCCTGAATAGTTCTGGTTTTAACCAATCATTGCCGACAACATTCTTGACCAGTGATACATACTGCAAGGCTTCCTCAGTTGTTCTTATCCCGCCTGCTGGTTTAAAGCCTACCCTCTTACCTGTATTTTCATAATACTCTTTAATAGCCATTAGCATCACGTATGCAGATTCTATCGTAGCTGCGGGATTAATTTTTCCTGTAGATGTTTTTATAAAATCAGCCCCCCCTTCTATTGCTAACACACTCGCATTGTAAATATTCTCGTTGGTTTTTAGTTCACCCGTTTCAAGGATTACTTTCAAATGTACGGGATGTTTACTCGAATTGCATAATCCTTTAATTTGCCTAATTTCATCCTTAACAAGCTCATAGTTACCCGAAAGAAACTCACCTCTTAATATAACCATGTCTATTTCTTCAGCGCCCTGTTCAATACAATATTTTACTTCTTGTAGCTTTAAATCCAATGGTACTTGCCCTGAAGGAAAAGAAGTGGATACAGATGCAGTCTTCAGTCCCGAGCCTTTAAGTTTGTTCTTAGTAAAACTTATAAATCTCGGATAGATGCAGATAGCTGCACAGGATAACCCTGGTATAACTGATGGCTTCATTCCTTTATCGCATAAGATTCCGACTTTCTCAAAAGTATCCGAACCCTCTAATGTAGTTAAATCTATAAATGATACACATTTTTTCGCATAGACTTTTATTTCGTTTGAGATTTCTTCATTCTTTGCAAAAATTTCTGCTTTTGTTTTAATATCGGTGTCCGAACTAAATATTTCTTTGAACTTGCTCATACATTCTTATTTAAGTTTAATGTTAGTATAAATAAATTTACAACAATTAATCCCTAAAATGTATTCAAATATTTATAATTCTCAGAAATTTACTTTAAAACATATAATAATCAGTTTAAATATCATTTGTTATTTATCAAAAAATAGTTAACTTAATTAAGGTTTTAACAGTAGTTAATTTACCTGAAACAATGTTTTTCATACTTTTACGTGAAAATTAGCAGACTAGTACATGAAAAAAATAAATATTATCACTTTTGTTATCCTGTCATTTATAATAGCTTCATTACTTTCTTCTTGTACTTCAAGCGACGAAGAAGTAATCGTTGTGCGTGATACGGTCGTAATAACAGTACAGCCTCCCGTTAAAAATCAGGTGAGTGTAGAAACAATTAATAAAAGATTCGTTATTCAGCTTGCTGCTTTTAATAAAGAGGAAAATGTCAATGCGTTCGTCAAACAAGCAAAAGAGAAGTTAGGCGAGACTCCCGAAATCAGAAAATATGGAAATATTTTCGTTGTTACAGTTGGAACTTACAACTACGCGAATTCAGCTCAGGATTATCTGACTGTAGTTAAGTCAAAAGGTTTCAAAGATGCCTTCGTAAAAGCAATCGATTAAATTTTTAATTAATTATATGAAAAGATTATTATTCATTTTACAATTATTAACGGTTTTTTCCATTTCGGTAATCTTAGCTTCCTGTACTTCTCAGGATGAATGTTGTGACGATTTGACTGTCACTATTGTCGAAGAAGAAATTGATACCCTTTACGATAATCAACCGAGAATCGAAACCAGAAACTTCTCTGTCCAAATTGGTGCTTTTGCTAATAAATCCTTTGCGGATGAGTTCCTTAAAAATGCAAAACCAAACTTTAGTATAGAAGTAAAAATGGTAAAGTCTCCCGACGGTATTTATAGAATTTCTATTGGAGAGTTCTCAACCTTGGATGAAGCTGAAGTTGTTCTTAAGAATGCTGTAAGTAAGGGTTATCTTGATTCTTTCATTCGGGATAGTTCTGGACCGGTAAACAAATAAAATTTTGCTAATGGCAATAGATAAGATTATTGACGGAAAAGCAATTTCTGATATTATAAAACGTGAAGTAAAAGCGGAAACTAAATCATTAATATCCGAAAAGAATATTATACCCGGACTTGCTTTTATTATAGTAGGCGAGAATCCTGCTTCAAAAGTTTACGTTAAGAACAAAGGCAAGGCTTGTGAAGAAATGGGATTTTATTCTGTAACCTCTAACCTTCCCGAGTCAACTTCGGAGCAAGAATTATTAAATTTAATATCACAGTTCAATTCAGATTCAAAAATCCATGGTGTTCTTGTCCAGCTTCCTCTTCCTGGCCATATTAACGAATCAAGAATTATCGAAGCTATTGATTATCGGAAAGATGTTGATGGATTTCATCCTCAAAATGTAGGACGTCTTTCAATTGGTCAGAGCTGTTTTATTCCCTGTACTCCTTTCGGAATATTAGAACTAATAAGACGTTCTGGTATTGAAACAAAAGGAAAGAGCACCGTAGTTATTGGTAGAAGCAACATCGTAGGTAAACCGGTTGCTGCTTTATTCTTAAGAAAGGACATTAACTCAACAGTTACTGTTTGTCATAGTGCTACAAAAAATATTAAGCAGTATTCATCTGAAGCCGATATTCTAATCGCAGCTATAGGTAAACCGAGTTTCGTAAAGTCAGATATGATAAAAGAAAATGCTGTAATAATCGATGTCGGTATTAATAGAGTTGATGATCCCGCCTCACCTAAAGGTTCGAAATTAACCGGTGATGTTGACTTTAGAGACTGCTATGATAAAGCCTTAAGAATTACTCCTGTTCCCGGTGGTGTTGGTCCTATGACTATTGCTATGCTTATGAGAAACACCCTCGATTCAGCAAACAAAAAGATTTATAAATGAAGTCGGAATACATAACAAAAGTATCTTTCTTTACCAGTCACAAATATCTCAATGATTTAATAAATCATATTTACTTAATTGGAATCAATTCTTTTGAAGAACAGGATAATTCGGTAATACTTTACTTAAAACCTGAAGAAACCTCGAAAATTATAAATAATATTGCTGTAAGTTTTAAAAACGGAGACCTTGATATTAGTGTTGAGCATATTAAAAATAGAAACTGGAACGAAGAATGGCAAAAAAGCATTGAACCAATATTTATTGGAAAGCGATTAGTGGTTTACCCGACTTGGAAAAAGAATGAAGTAAAAAATCTTAAAAACTTTATTAAGATTCAGATAGATCCTAAAATGGCTTTTGGTACAGGACACAATGAAACTACTCAGCTCGTGCTTGAGTTAATGCTTAGATACATAAACAGAAAAGATAAATCTCTTTTGGATTTCGGTTGTGGTACTGGCATTCTTGCAATAGCAGGTGTGAAAATGGGAATACTTAAAGCAATTGCTAATGATACTGATATTGATTCAATCGATAGTGCAATGGAGAATTTCAAGTTGAATAGAGTATCGGGTAAAATTAAGTTATACAGGAATACTATCAGCGACTTAAGTGAGAGTGGATTCAACGTTATCTGTGCAAACATTATCAGTTCTGTAATTAAGGAAAATCTTGATTACGTGTATGGTAAATTGAAGAGTAATGGTAAACTGTTTCTTTCAGGTATTCTTAGAAAAGAGGAAAGAAATATGATAAATTTCCTCAATAAGAAAAGATTTACTGTTCTTGAGATTATTCGTAAATCGGAATGGATAGGTATTTATGCTGTCAAAGATATTAGTAAATAATTATTATACTGGATTCGCTCCAGACCCATTACTTGAAAATTTCAAGATATTATTGTTCGGTAAAAAGTTTAACCTTGAAAAGATTATTTCTAAAGGATATGCAACTCCTGCTGCTAAATGGATTATTGAAGAAACAAATGAATTTGTATTGTTGCTGAAAGGAAAAGCCGAACTTGTTTTTGAAGATGAGCAGAAGATTAAACTGACTGAAGGTGATTATTTTGTTATACCAAAAAAAACTAAACATAAAGTAACTCGTACTTCCAGAAGACCATTATGTTACTGGTTAACGATACATTATAAATAAATTAATTATTATGAAACCATCATTACTTAGCTTTGATTCAAATGGAAAACCGGTTCATTCGAATGAATATAAAAGACAAAGGATTTTTAATTGGCTTCCTTTGGGTTTAACCTATGCATTTCTTTATATGGCACGTTATAACCTTACTGTATCAAAGAATGCACTCGGCAGCTTAATGTCCAAAGAGGATTTTGGAATCATTTTTGCTGCAGGTACTATTACTTATGCATTCTCGTTTCTTATAAACGGACCTCTGACAGATAAATTTGGAGGCAGAAGGTCAATATTACTCGGTGCAGGAGGTGCTGCTGTTATGAATCTGTTCATGGGCTTATTTTTGTACGGCATTTTAAGTTTGGGTTGGAATCTGAATCTAACGGTTGCTTTTTCTATCCTTTACGCACTCAACATGTATTTCCAGAGTTTTGGAGCTGTCGCTATTGTTAAAGTAAATTCTTCTTGGTTTCATGTGAAAGAAAGGGGTATTTTTGGTGGAATATTTGGAATACTGATATCGCTTGGTTTATACTTTGCATTCGACTGGAGTCAATATATTGTAAATTTTGTAGAAAAAATTGATCCAGCTAATCCAAGCTACTGGTTTGTTTTCTGGGTACCCGCAGCAATTCTCATATTCTGGTTTATTTATGATATCTTAAAGTTAAGAGATTATCCCTCGCAGGCTGGCTACGAGGATTTTGATACAGGAGATGCTTCCTCGGGTGATGAATCTGCATTCTCCCTAAAAGAAGTTATTAAGAAAATATTTACAAATAAAGTTATTATATTCGTGGGTTTGATTGAATTCTGTACTGGTGTTTTAAGAAATGGTGTAATGCATTGGTTCCCTATTTACGCAAAAGAACAGCTTGTTACAGCTGGAGAAATGGTGTCATCATGGAATTTCTGGCTGAATAACTGGGGGTTATTATTAATGGTCGCAGGAGCTTCGGGAGGTATGCTTGCAGGATGGATGTCAGATAAATTCTTTGGTTCAAGACGTGCACCGGTTGCTGGTATATTATATACAACCCTATTACTTGCGACTATCGGAATGATTTTTACAATGCATAATAACCCTTGGGGGCTTGGAATCTTAGTTTTTATTATTTCAATAGCAGTTATTGGAACTCATGGGATGTTAAGTGGTACTGCTACAATGGACTTCGGAGGTAGAAAGTCTGCAGGAACTGCAGTTGGATTAATTGATGGACTTGTATATTTGGGTACGGGTGTCCAATCTTTATCTTTAGGATTCATAACAAGCTGGAATTGGAATTACTGGCCTATATTTCTTATTCCGTTTGCTCTATTGGGAATCTATTTTACAAAAACAATCTGGAATGCATTCCCAAAAGGTAAAAAAGCAGTTCATTAGTTCAGAAATTTTGCATTTTAACCTAGTAATGTCATTTATTTTTATATTAATTAATAATATATTTCTTTCATTAATTTAAGTACTTATAATATATAATATATTTAATATTATTTTACTTTGATTAAATGAATCATATGTATTAAAACAATAATCTATAGATTTTATATTACTAATTTTACATTTTAAAGTTTAAGAAATAGCTAATATGGCACCCAAGGAACAAAATTCAGCAGGACGAAAAACATCCAATCAACTGCCAATTAATAACATAAAGGAATATTTAACAATAATTCGAAATAACATCGTTCCTATTTTATTAATTTTCATCACAAGTGTAGTTGTAACTATTGTTTATGTTACAAATGCAATAGATATTTTCAAAACTATAACAACTTTGAAAATAACAAAACCTCAAGGAAGTATTCTTTCTTCTTCTCTTATACCTGAAGCAGAAAGCTTTCAAAATGATAGATTTATTTCAAATGAAATTGAGATTCTAAAAAGTAATTCTATTAGGGAAAAGGTTTCAACGACTGTAATTGATTCATTCAATGTCATAAATGATAGAAAAAAATTTTATTATTTATTAGGTGAAAAAAATGACGTTAAAGACAGTATAATAAGTTATAAAAAACTTACTACCTTATTAAATAAAATTGTATCGATTAATCAAAAAAGGGGGCTTGACATTGTCGAAATAGAAGTAGAAAGTCCTTCAAGTTTTGAAGCAATGATAATTGCAAATATTTATGCTAATGTTTATCAGAAAATTAGTCTTGATTTTAGCAGGAGGGAGTTAACAACCATAAGAGAGTTTCTTGCTCTTGAAAAGGATAAAAGATTTAATGATCTTACCACATCTGAAGGAGCCATTCAGGACTATCAGCAAAGAGGCGGAATCCTTTTCCTTGATGATCAATCCAAAAAGATTGTTGATGAATTATCAGATTATCAGGCAGAAAGAAATGCTGCCGAAGTAATGTTACAGGCGAGCCAGAAAGCAAGTAGTGAAATTAAAGACGAAATATCTAAAGTTGATAAAAGTTTGATTGATTATATTAATGGTCAGCTTAGCGAGTCGTATTTTGAAGAATTGCAGAAGAAAATTGTTGAACTTGAAGTTCAGAGAGATGTGGAGGTTTCAGTATTAACTGATCCAAAATTGAAAGACAGGATTAATAACGAATATCAGAAAAAGATAGATCCTTTGAAAAAGACTCTCGACGATAAAATGGCAATCGTTAAAACCGGTATATTAGCAAATACCCCACAAGAAAAAAGTTTAATAGCACAGAAACTATTTGAATCAGAACTTGATGTTATAAAAAATAGAGCAAAATTAGCACCACTGAATAAAGTCATATCAAAGATTCAGGGATTATTTGATAAACTGCCTGCTCAAAGCATAGAGCTCGCAAGACTTGAAAGGAATAAAAAGTCCTATGAAAAATTGTATCTTACTTTAGAAGAGAAATATCAGGAAGCTCTTGTAAACGAAAGAGCAAAACTTGGGAATGTTATCATTATTGATAAAGCACAATTAGCGGATAAACCTTCAAAGCCAAATAGGCAACTAATTGTAACTGCTGGAGCAATTCTAGGGCTAGCACTTGGGGTTGGTTTTGCTTTTCTTCGCAATTATCTTGATCGGTCAGTTAAAACACCTGAAGAGATTGAAGGCAAAGGAGTTTCTGTCCTTTCTTGGATACCTTCAATCGAAGAACTGAAAGATCTTGGTTCTTCACAGTTAGAATTTATTGTTGCAAACAAACCGAATGCTACTGCATCAGAATCGTTTAAAGCTTTAAGAACCAGAGTTTATTATGCTAAAATTGAATCTCAGTTAAAAACTATTCTTGTTACAAGTTCATTGCCATCGGAAGGAAAAACAACTGTTGCTCTCAACCTTGCAGGAAGTTTTGCTTTAGCAGATAAAAAGGTTTTATTGATAGATTGTGATCTTCGGAAACCACGTATACATGCTATCTTCCAGGCTGAAAGATATCCCGGATTAAGTGATTACTTATTTTCAAATGTCAGTTCGGAGGATATAATCCGCAAAACGAAACTGGAAAATATGGATTTTATTTCAAGTGGAACAATACCACCTAATCCTTCCGAACTTCTTGGTTCAAAACAGATGGTTGATTTCTTGCATCATTTTGAAAGTATTTATGATATAATTGTACTTGATTCTCCGCCGTATATATCAGTTACAGATGCAGAAATTTTATCAAGAATTTCTGATGGTACAATTCTGGTTTGCCGTGCCAATAAAACACCTATGGACGCATTTTTAAGAGCACATGACAGGATAGTAGAGAATGAGAATCATAAATTCTTAGGTTCTGTTTTAAACAATTTTAGTGTTAAATCAGCTTACGGATATTACTATAATTACTATTACTATTATTCCAAACCTGATAGTCATGTAAAAAAGAAAGTTAAATCCCAAATAAAAAGTTAATATAATTTGAATTTTAAATTATTTATTAAAAAAAACGTTCAGCTTGCTAGATGTCCAAATTGCAATACTATAGCATCTTTAAGGAGAAGCCGCTCAAGAAATCTTTATGAAAAAGCGTTGAAGAAATTAAAAGTTAGTGCTTATTTTTGTCAGTCATGCGGGTGGAGAGGTAGATTACTATCATATAAAATAAGCAAAAACTTTTATCAATTAATTTTTATTTATTTAGCTTCGATGTTTATATCTGGATACATCGTTCTAAAATTTTTAAGAAGCTATTTCGGTTAGATTTAAATTTTGTTACATGGATAAGAAGTGGTACGTATTACAGGCTAAACCTCTTAAGGAGAAAAAGGTGTTTGAGCAAATACATAAAAAGAATATCGAGGTGTATTTACCCACAGTGGAAACAATACGTTATTGGTCGGATAGAAAGAAGAAAATTAATGTTCCTTTGTTTCCTGGATATCTATTTGTGTTTGCCGATAAACACGAAAGGTATGACGCAATTTCAAATACAATTGGTGCTTTAAGATATTTAATGTATCAAAGACGTTTTGCTGTTGTAAAGGAAGAAGAGATTAATAATATTCGTATTTCACTTGTAAAACCAGAACGAGTAAAAATAGAAGATATATGTTTGTTGGAAGGTGATTATGTAGAAATTACAGGAGGTATCTTCAAAGGTTTAAAAGGGGTAATCGTTCAATTTCGTGGTAATTACAAGCTCATGGTTTGTATAACGGAAATAAATACTACATTCAGTGTTGAATTAAGTAATTCAGAGGTAAAACTTATAAATAAAATTTAAATTATACTATGATGAATTTTATACAAAAAATTGAATCAAATAAATTTGTTGTTGGAATTATTGGACTAGGCTATGTTGGACTGCCGCTTGCTTTAGAATTTGCTGCAAAAGGAGTAAAAGTCATTGGTTTTGACCTTGACACCAAAAAGGTAATAAAAATAAATAAGGATAAAAAATCCTATATTAAGCACATACCAACGCAAAAGATAAAAGATGCAGTTGAAAAAAAGAAATTGAGTGCAACATCAGACTTTTCAAGGTTATCTATTCCTGATGTTGTGATTATTTGTGTACCGACACCGTTAAATGCGAATAGAGAACCCGATATTTCCTTTGTGATGGATTCGACAAAAATGATTGCCAAACATTTAAGAAATGGGCAACTTATTTCATTGGAAAGTACAACATATCCTGGAACAACCGACGAAGACATGTTAAAAGTCTTGGAATCTACTGGCAAAAAAGTTGGTAAGGATTTTTATTTGTGTTTTTCACCCGAAAGAGAGGATCCTAATAATCCTAATTATTCAACATCTACAATCCCGAAAGTTCTTGGCGGTGTAACTAAAAAATGCAGAGATTTAGGAGTAATGGTTTACAGTAAAGTGATAAATACGATTGTACCTGTGTCTTCAACGAAAGCAGCAGAGTCAGCAAAACTGCTTGAAAACATATTTCGATCAATAAATATTGCATTGGTTAATGAACTTAAGATGGTATTCGAAAGGATGGGAATTGATGTATGGGAAGTAATTAACGCCGCTGCTACTAAGCCATTCGGATTCACGCCCTTCTATCCGGGACCGGGACTAGGAGGACATTGCATTCCTATAGATCCTTTTTATCTAACATGGAAAGCAAGGGAATTTGATATTTCATCAAAATTTATTGAACTTGCTGGAGAAATTAATACCTCGATGCCATTTTATGTTGTTGAAAAAGTAATTCATGCACTTAATGATCATCAAAAATCTATAAAAGGATCAAAAATATTAATATTAGGACTTGCGTATAAAAAGGATATTGATGATTTGCGAGAATCCCCTTCACTTAAACTTATTGAATTATTACAGGACCATGGAGCGAAAGTCGATTATAATGATGATTTTTCAACTTCAATTCCTAAACTCAGGAAATATGATTTTAATAAGAAGTCAATTAAAATGACACCTACAAATATTAAAAAGTATGATTTATTATTATTATCTACAGAGCACTCTTATTATGACTACAAAATGATTCTTAAATATGCAAATATAATTGTTGACACAAGGAATGGTTTTGGTTCTTTCAAAAACAAGAAAATATATAAAGCGTAAATGGCAAGGTCAAAAATAGCATTAATAACTGGCATTACTGGACAGGATGGCAGTTATCTCGCAGAAATTCTTTTGGAAAAGGGTTATGTTGTTCATGGTATAATTAGAAGGAGCAGTTCTTTTAATACCGGAAGAATTGACCATTTGTACTCTGACAAGAATATACTTGATACTAAGTTGTTTCTTCATTATGGAGATGTAACTGATACAAGCAATTTAAACAGACTTCTTGAAAAGACCCAGCCTGATGAAATTTATAATCTTGCTGCACAAAGCCATGTTAAAGTTTCGTTCGAAGTCCCAGAATATACTGCTGAGGTTGATGCAGTAGGTACCCTTAGATTCTTAGATGCAATAAGAGAAACCGGACTGAAAACAAAATTCTACCAAGCATCGACGAGTGAATTGTATGGTAAGGTGCAGGAGATTCCCCAGAATGAGAAGACTCCATTCTATCCAAGAAGTCCTTACGGTGTAGCAAAAATTTATGGTTTTTGGATAGTAGTAAATTACAGAGAAGCTTATAATTTATTCGCATGTAATGGTATATTATTTAATCATGAATCACCCCGAAGAGGTGAAACCTTTGTAACAAGAAAAATTACAAGAGCAGTTTCCAGAATAGTATGCGGGAATCAGAAAAAGTTGTTACTTGGAAATCTTAATGCAAAGAGAGACTGGGGATATGCACCTGAATATTGCGAAGGTATGTGGAGGATGCTTCAGAATAAAGAACCGGAGGATTTTGTGCTGGCGACAGGAGAAACACATACAGTAAGAGAATTTGTAGATCTATCATTTAAATCGTTAGGAATCGAGCTTGAATGGAGAGGTTCAAATGCTAACGAAAAGGGAATAATTAATAACGTTAATGTTGATTTAATTATTGAAGGACTAAACGATGTAAAACCAATGCTACAGGATACGCTATTGAAATATATAAAGAAGGGTGAAGTTGTTGTTGAGGTTGACAAGAATTATTACAGACCAACCGAAGTTGATTTACTGATTGGGGATGCATCAAAAGCCGAAAGAATACTTAACTGGAAGCCTAAAACAAAATTTGAAGATCTGGTTAAGATAATGATTAATGCTGATTTCGAAAAAGTGCTTAAAAGGGGGTACTAAATAACGCTTAAAATTGTGTGTTGACTTTTAAAGAATAAAAAATTATTTTTATATAAAATAAAACTAAAAGAGGATTAATACAATGAAAAAAACAATACTGTTAGTTATTGCTTTGGTTTGTTTGTTTGCATTGAGTGATATTTCAAATGCTCAGACTTATAAAGCCCCAAAAATTATATACGGTTTCACATTAAATGGTAATCTTGCTAATCTGGACGCTTATGGAACAGATTTTACATTTTCAGGACTAAGAAATTACGGAATGATATATGGCCGTGGTGTTTCAGCACATGTTAAATTTGGATTAGGCGAAACCAAAAAGAATCGTATAACAGTTTCTGCAACATGGGATGCCATGGTAAATGATAATGGCGATACAAAGATACCATTCTTTACTATTAACCCATCTGGTCCTGCTACTTTTTATCATTTTTGGTCTGGTGCAGTCGGGTACGAATATGGTTTTAATGCTAGATGCAATACAAAGCAGTATCTTGGAGCAGCATTAACAGGAACTTACATAGTGCATGGGGAGGGCTCAGTTTATCCAGCTTTTGATAATACATTTAGAATGGGATTGATGTTTAATGGTGGTTTTGAATTCGTATTGAACAAAAGTAAGACTGTTGGATTAGCACTTGGTGCAAAATGGCATATACCAAATATTTTCTTCCAGGAAAATGGCATTGGAAAGTTAAATGACGGCACTGGGTCACCTGGGGCTGGATTCTGGAGAAAAATGGGAATTATCAGTTTAACAGCTGGCCTTAACTTCTATTCAGGCGTTAAATAACAGTTAGTAGATTAATTAAAGATTTAAGGAATGGCACACTGTGTCATTCCTTTTATTTTATAAAAAAGTATCTCGCCTCTGGATGATGAACTACAATAGCATTAGTAGATTGTTCCGGAACCATTTGCCATTCTTCGGTTAATTTAATTCCTATTCTTTCAGGGTTTAAAAGTTCAAATAATAATTTATTATCTTCAAGATCTGGACATGCAGGATATCCAAACGAGTATCTTGACCCTTGATATCCCTGTTGAAAAAGTTTGTTTAAGTCACTTGAGTCTTTATTGTCAATTCCGAGTTCTTTTCTAATAATTTTATGCCAGTATTCTGCAAGTCCTTCAGCTGTTTCAACTGATAATCCGTGAAAATATAAATAATCCTGATATTGATTTTTAGAATATAATTCCTGAGCGTATTCTGTTGCCCGCTGCCCAACAGTAACAATGAAAAATGGTACAACATCGAATTCATTTGAATTAATGTCTTTAAAGAAATCGCTTATACACAGGTACTTACCTTTATTTTGTCTTGGGAAACTAAACCTAACCCATTCAGCAAGATTACTTTTAACTGTTTCGTTGTTCCATTGATTGTGTAATTCATCGGGTGTAAGTTCTTTAGGTTTAAATACTATCAAATCATTGCCGTCAGATTTACATGGGAAATAACCATAGATAACTGTAGGACTTAAAAGTTTTTCTCTTTTTGCTTTAAGTTTAAGCTCATTAAGCTTCGGTCTTATTTCGGAATCAATAAGTCTATTATATTCCTCGTCTGATTTACTTCTATCTTTATAAACATTCCAGCTTCCTCTGAATAAAGCAACTTCATTGATATACTCGAAAGCTTTTTCCAAAGGTATATCAGTTACCATCTTGCTGCCCCAGAAAGGGGGAGTAGGAATACTATTTGCATCCTTTACAGTTTTTGAAAAATTAATATCCTCGTTCTTAACTATATTTGGTGATTCATCTTTACGCGGGTTAACGTAGATTTTTAAGTCTGGTCTTGTACCCTTTTTCTTGTGTTCCATTATTGTATTCATATACTTCAGTCCGTCAAATGCATCGTTAGCATAGTAAACATCTCCCTTATACATTGCCCTAAGTTCGCCTTCAACAAATCTTTTATTAAGGGCTGCTCCGCCGAGAATTACAGGGACTTCAATATTTCTGTCATTCATAATCTCAAGATTCTCTTTCATGATAGCTGTAGATTTAACGAGCAATCCGCTCATACCGACTGCATCAGCTTTTTCCGCAGAGTAAGAATCAAGCATTGTTTCGAGAGAACATTTAATACCTAAATTGATTACTTTGAAACCGTTATTAGTGAGAATGATGTCTACAAGATTTTTTCCGATATCATGAACATCGCCTTTAACAGTTGCGAGAACCATCGTTCCCTTTGTAGTTTCACCTTCGATCTTTTCAATATAAGGTTCGAGATAACTTACGCACGCTTTCATGCACTCAGCTGATTGCAAAACAAAAGGCAGCTGCATCTGACCCGAGCCAAATAGCTCTCCGACAACTTTCATACCTTCAAGAAGATGATCGTTGATTATTTGTAAAGCAGAGTATTTCTTAAGAGCTATTTCTAAATCTTTATCAACTCCTATCTTATCCCCGTCGATAATTCTTTGCTTGAGTTTTTGCTCAACAGTTATTTTAGACTCATCGATTGTTGCTTTTGCCGCCGCTTTATCTTTAGCGTAATAAGCAATGAGCTCCTGCAGGGGGTCATATATGCATCTTATTTCTTTCATATTATTTACTTCTAAATATTCGGCTTCTTGATTTTTGTAAAAATAAATAAACTGCTGTTAATATTGCCGTTGATACAACAATAAACATCCATGTTTTGAAATCAAGAATTATTATTTCGTAAAAAGTTCTTAAAATGTTAATTATGTAAACGTCAATATTAACAGCAGATAAGGCAAAAAACAACACTAAAAGAAAAATACCATACAAATAGTAAAATCCTTTCTTTTCCTGCGATTCCGATATAACAATAAAGAAGTTTATTACGGAAAGGATTATGAGGATTATCATTACTGCCATTTCCGATTCCTCTTTTGTAATACTAAGGAAGTGTGATACTACTCCCTGTGTTATATAACTGCTCAAAAGCATAAAAGTGGAAGCCGTAATTACGAATGAGAAAACATCGCTGACAAAGTTCTTACATTTATTGATGTTTTTATTACGCATAGTAATAATAAAAGCGGGGAGTCCGATGCTAAATACATTCAGGAGTGATACTCTACGCGGAGTCAGAGGAAAATCCAATATTGATAACAATGAAGCAAGCGTGAGATAAATAACGAGAAAGTTTTTAGTTAAGAACAACTTAGCGACTGCATTAACCGAGTTAACAATCTTATTGCCTTCGTTAAATATTTCCGGAAGCAGCGAAAACTTATTCTTAAGCAGAACAATGTCTGCAACTTCTTTAGTAATCGAGCTTCCCTCCTCCATAGCTATTCCGATATCCGCACTTTTTATAGCAGGCAAGTCGTTAACACCGTCACCTATCATTGCTGTATGCTTGTGATGTTTACGAAATGTTTTAATTATCTTTAACTTGTGCTCGGGTTTTAATCGAGCAAAGAGGGTCTTGTTAAATACTGCATCAGTAAAATCTGTTTCATTCATACTATCGAGCTGCATACCTGTTAAAATCTCATCATCCTCCAGTTTCCATCCTATATCATTAAGAATTGCAAGAACAGCTTCAGAAGAATCGCCTGTCAGAATCTTAAACTTGATTCCATTTTTCTGAAACAACTCAATAGCTTCATAGACATCATCCCTGACAGTATCTGAAATAGAAACTATGCAAATAGGGTCTATCTTTATTGTGGGATTTTCTTCTTTAAAGTGTTTGAGGTCAATATTTCCCGATACTTCTCCGAATAAAAGGTTGCGATGAATACTTAATTTGTTACAGTTGTAGAGATTGACGGCTTTTGTTTTATCTACTTCAGATAATCTTTCTATCAGAATGTCATACGCTCCGAAAATAAATAATCTTTTAATTGAATCAATTTCAAGCTGGAGTAAACTCATTTTTGTATCTGAACTAAACGGTATTTCGTCTATGTATTTTGTGTCTACTATGGATGGCAAATGCTGAATTGCTCTTATTGTTGCATTCTGCTCTGTTGAGTGATTTGCGAACGTACAAAGAAGCTCTTCAATTTGTGATTGACTGAGATTTGAATTTAAGGATGTAATCGAATGAACTTTCAGCTTGTTTTCAGTAAGAGTACCTGTTTTATCCATACAAACATACTCTACATTAGAGAAAGATTCTATAGCGTTAAGTTTCTGAACAATAGCTCCTATCCTGCTTATTCTAAAAACTCCGATAGCGAAAGTGACGGAAGCAGTGAATACAAGCCCTTGCGGTACGAGTGATATCAGTATTGTTGCTATTTTGCGTATGTGTTCAACGAACGTGTAATCATTGACTTCTGTCAAATTATAAGTAATAACTTCAATAGCCACTAAAATAAGGGCTATGCCGAAGAGAACTTTCAGAATTAAATTGATTCGCTTTTGTAGAGGGGTGAGCGTGAACTTATATTTTTTAGCAAGATTAGTAACCTGATTGGCGTGGCTATCCACACCTATTTTTTCAGCAACATAATATCCGCTGCCAGATACACAAAAGCTGCCTGAAAGGACTTCATCGTTTAATGATTTAACTATGGGTACGGACTCACCGGTTAAAAGTGATTCGTCAACTTCAAGTTTCTTTGAGAAAACAACCTTGCCGTCAGCAACTATCTGGTCACCTCTTACAAGTTCTATCACATCATCGACAACTATATCAGTCTGGTTAATAGACTTTTTAGCTGAATCTCTAATGACTGTGACTTCGCGCTTGAGAAGAAGATTTACTTTGTCGAGAGCTTTCTTTGATTTGAACTCCTGTATGAGAGCGATAAAAGTGTTTGTGAAAGCAATGAAGAAAATTCCTAAAGTATCGAGTAAAAGACGTTGGTCGTTATTTTTGAAGTAGAAGAATATAACAAAGCCAATAATACAAATAGTAATAAAATTAAACAGAGAGAATATGTTTTCAATAACAATTTCTCCGTATGTCTTTGTTTTATGAGATGCGTATTTATTGGTTAAACCCTTAGCAATCCGCTCGTTAACTTCCTGCGTTGTTAGACCTTTAATCTCCAATTTATCATAATAGTTCTTAATATCATAACTCTTTTACGGCACGAATAAATTCCCTGAAAATGGGTTGAGGGTTAATCAACCTCGATTTTAGTTCAGGGTGGAACTGAGTTGCAATAAAGAAGGGGTGAACCTTTTGAGGCAGCTCGATAATTTCAACCAATGAACCATCTGGCGACAGTCCTGAAAGTACAAGTTTATTATCCTGAAGAATTTTCCTGAAATTGTTGTTAACTTCGTAACGGTGTCTATGACGTTCATTAATAAATTCTCTCTTGTAGCATTTGTAAGCAAGAGTGTTTTTCTCAATAATGCAGGGGTATGAGCCAAGCCGCATGGATGCACCTTTCAGGACGACTGACTTCTGGTATTCCATTATATCTATAACATTATACTTAGTACTTTTAAATTCACTGGAGTTTGCATTCTTAAGGCCGCATACATTCCTTGAATACTCGATAACGGCACATTGCAGTCCAAGGCATATCCCGAAGAACGGAATTTTGTTTTCCCTGACATATCTTACTGCAGCAATTTTACCTTCGATACCTCTATCTCCGAAACCCGGGCAAACAAGGAGTCCATTAATTCCTTTAAGTATGTCCTGAATCTTTTTGGGTGACTTTTCTATTTCTTCGGAATCAATCCATTTAAGGTTAACGCTAACATCGTTAAAAGCTCCCGCATGGATGAATGATTCGGTAATACTTTTGTAAGCATCGTGAATAAGATTGTACTTGCCGCAAATACCGATAGTTACTGATTTTTTAGGATTTAGAATTTTGTTTACAGTTTTCTTCCAGTTTGTTAGTTTAGGTTTAGAGCATTTAAGATTGAGTTTTTTAATAATAACTTCATCGAATCCTTCTTTGTTGAGATTGAGGGGAACGCTGTAGATTGATTTGGCATCAAGCGCCTGCATTACTGAGCCTTCTTCAACGTTACAGAACAATGCAATTTTTGCTCTCATTTCTTTAGTGATGTTCTGCTCGCTGCGGCATAGAAGAATGTCAGGCTGGATACCTATTTCGAGCAATGTCTTGACTGAATGCTGAGTCGGTTTGGTTTTAATCTCACCTGCAGCTTTTATGTAAGGAACGAGTGTTAGATGGACACAAAGGGAATTGATTTTGCCGACTTCCTGCATTAACTGTCTCATAGCTTCGAGGAAGGGGAGTGATTCAATATCACCGACAGTTCCGCCGATTTCGGTAATGATAACATCGAACTTACCTTCTTTTGCGAGGCTTGTCATACGAGACTTTATTTCGTCGGTTATGTGAGGGATAACCTGAACAGTCGCCCCGAGGTAATCGCCTCTTCTTTCTTTATTGATTACAGTGTTATAAACCTGTCCTGTTGTAGTATTATTATTCTTGGACATATTCTCATCGAGGAATCTTTCATAGTGTCCGAGGTCAAGGTCGGTTTCAGCGCCATCTTCCGTAACGAAAACTTCACCATGCTGAAGTGGGGACATGGTACCCGGGTCAACATTAATGTACGGGTCGAATTTCTGTATAGTAACATTAAGACCTCTCGACTTTAGCAGCAAGCCCAAAGATGCGGAAGCTATTCCTTTTCCAAGTGAAGAAACAACGCCGCCTGTGAGAAAAACATATTTTGTCTGTTTCATTATTTACCCTTTGTATTTAAATAATGTAAAGCATTTTTAAAATCATTTGGTGTATCGATAGAAATAGAATCATATTTAGTAACAACAACTTTAATTTTCTCGCCCATGCTTAAAATCCTTAGCTGTTCAAGCTTTTCAGATTTTTCCAATTCAGATTGTTTCACTTTGCTAAACCTGATAAGGAAATTCTTTCTGTAAACATACAGACCAAGATGTTTGTAATAAATGATATTCGACGAATTTCTTGAGTTATTCGGGATTACGGATCTTGAGAAGTACAATGCATTGAAGTTATTATCAAATACAACCTTGACTTTGTTTTCATCGTTAACATTTTCTGTAAATGGAAATGCGAGAGTCGAGATATTGAGCTTGCTGTCATACAGCAGAGGCTTAATTGCAGAGTCGATAACTTCGGGTTTAATGAACGGTTCATCGCCCTGAATGTTAACAACAATATTGCAGTTAACTCCTTTAATTGCTTCGACTATTCTGTCCGTGCCCGTCTTATGTCTCTTTGAAGTAAGCACGGCATTTCCGCCGAAACTGACAACTTCATTTAAAATTCTTTTGTCATCTGTTGCTACAATAACATCATCTATATATTTAGAGTAAAACGCCTGTTCGTAAACTCTTCTAATCATTGATTTGCCGTTAATCAAAGCAAGCGGCTTTCCGGGAAAACGAGTAGAAGCGTATCTTGCGGGTATTACACCAATAATTTTATTCATATAATATTATCAACAATTTTATTTCTGACCTCATTCAGGAAATCCTTATCCTTTTTGAACGTCATTGGTTCGTTAATTACTACGTTTACTTTTCCCGGAGTAATTTTAAAACTATCTTTAGGAAGAACTTTATTTGTGCCTGAGATTGAAACAGGGAGAATCTCTGCTTCAGCGAAATCGGCGAGCATAAATATACCTTTCTTGAACTCACCAGTGATGCCTGTTATGCTGCGTGTCCCCTCGGGAAAGATGGCAATAGAGAAACCGTTTTTCATTCTGAGTGCGGCTTTCTTCAGAGACTCGATAGCGTTGCGCGCGTTGCTGCGGTCGATTGGGACGTAACCTCCGAGAAACATAGCCCAACCGAAGATAGGAATATTCGTTAGTGATTTCTTATAAATAAACCTTATGTTGCTTTTTAGTGCCACCATCAAAACGGGAATATCGAGATAGCTTAAGTGATTAGAGACGACTATGTATTGTTTATTCTTATCAATATTTGTTTTGCTGTTAACGTTAAGCTTTACACCCGAGATAAATAATAGGGTGCGTGCAAAAGTTCTGTAAACATAGTATGTGCCAATGCCTTTGTAGAAATTTAGCGGGGTGACAAGAATAGACAGCGTTGAAAGAACGACTGATGAAAGAATGATTAATGTCAGCCTGAGAATGTTCAAAATATTACTTTACAATTTTAGAAATAGCTTTAAAAGTTTCGGTACCTGAAACGACACAGAGCTCAAACAAGATGGATTCATAAGTCGAGATTATTGCACCTTCCTGTCTCATTCTTTCGATAGCAATCTTTTTATCATTCGGGTTACGGGAAGAGACGCAGTCTTCGATTAAAACGGGCTGGTACCCCATAGCAATAAGGTCGATTACGGTCTGGAGAACGCAAACATGGGATTCTATACCGAATACGATAATATTCTTTTTACCGTGATTCTTAAGAGATGTACAGACTTCGTCGGAACCGCAGCAACTGAAAGAACCCTTTTCGATGTGCTGATAATTGCCAATTGCATCGGATATTTCCTTTGACGTTCCGCCAAGACCTTTTGTGTATTGCTGAGTGACGAGAATCTTAATATCGAGAGCTTTGAGACCCTGAATTAGTTTAACAGCATTCTTAGTAAGTTTTTCGTTTTCATAGATGAAAGGAAACAATCTTTCCTGAAAATCTATAACGAGCGCTAAAGTATCTTCCTTTTTAATTCTCATAATTTATTAACGGTTATATAGAGAGAGCAATTTTGAATAACAAAATATAAAAATAGTAAAATAAAACAAGATTAAGTATTTAAAAGACAGTCCGAAAACGGATTATGAAATGAACCGTGTGGAATAATAGCTGAATCAGGTACAAAGCCAAGTTAAGCCTAAGAAATGGTTAATTTATACCTAATTTCAGTGAATTTGAAGTGAAGTTAGAATGTAAGTGAAATGATAAAAATTGCTGTTTTTGATATTTTAATATGTCAAGATCAATTATTGACGTTAATTATGCTCATTCATTATGTTATTGATGTCATTAATTTACATAGACAAGCATTATAATATTTCTTGTAAATATCATGAGGTATACTTGAAAAATGTAATAAAATGTAAGAATATTTTTGTTTTTAAAATGTTTATCTTTGTTCAAATAAAAGAGTATGAAGAAGAAAAATATATTAGCTGTTGGTGCGCATCCAGACGATATAGAATTCGGGTGCCCAGTTACATTGAGAAATTTTATAAAGAAGAGATATGAAGTTCATTACGTAATAGCTACAAACGGTGAAAACGGATTCAAGACGAAATCGTTATCGGCGAAGGAAAGAATCGAAATAAGAAAAAAAGAAGCGCAAGAAGCAGCGAGGAAAGTCGGTGTAAAAGAAATACACTTCCTCGGGTTTAAGGATGGATTTCTGGAATACAATGAATCGCTGAGGGAGAAGCTGACTTTAATAATTAAGGAAATAAGACCTGAGGTAGTGTTTACGTTTGACCCTGCTAATATGGATTTTGACAATATAAATTTGAACCATAGGGATCACAGGAATATTTCCATGGCTGTGTTTGATGCTGTATTTGCAGCTAAGAATGATTTTATCTATCCTGACAAGAACGGTAAACACAGGGTCGATAAGTTATATTTCTTCGGAACGAGCAAGCCTAATTTAACCGTTGATATTACTGCTCAGATAGATTTTAAATTAGACGTGTTAAAATCGTTCAAGTCGCAGTTTCCAAACTTTGAGAGCTTTGCGAAGTTCTTTAAAGAAAACATAGGGAATGCGTCGAATGATTATAAATATTCGGAGACGTTTAGAGTTTTAGACGTAGTACAGATTAGCTATTAGATATTATTTCTCGGCGAGTATAATAAGGTCTTTGGATTTGTTAACGTTGAAAGGACTTCCGGCGAAATCACCGAAGTATTTAATCTTTTTGAATCCGGAATTTTTAAGGGCACTGCTGAACCAGGTTTTATTATGCTCATAAAGTTGTGTGGATATTAAGTTATAGTCAGAAGAATCTTTGCTGCTTACAATGAGGATGTTGAACCTGAGCAGTTTCTTTTCTATATCGTAGAAGCGAATGAATGTCTTTTCGTTTTTGGAAGTTATGTTAACAATTCTTTTATTTTCTTTTCTAATTAAATCATAATTAAGAACCTGAAAGAGAAAGCTGCCGCCTTCATTAAGAATATTATATGTAAGTTTAATGATACTCTTTAAATCACTTACTTTAATGTTGGCGAATGCGTTGCCGAGAGAGACAACGAGGTCAGCTTTTTTGCTTTTCGAAACATTAACTTTATCGAATGGGGCACTGATAAACTGAATGCGCAAATTTCTTTGATGAGCATTTTTGCGGGCTTGAGAAATCATAAGTTTTGAAGTGTCGAAACCCGTGACTTTTAGACCATTCAAAGCAAGCGAGACAGAATCGAGACCTGTACCGCATCCGATATCTATGGCGGTTTTATAATTGCTGCGAATAAATTTGTTTAAGACATTCTTTCGTTTTTGAAGAGCGTTTTCAAAGCCGAGCATGTTATCATAATTTCCAGACAATGCATTGTAGAAATCGGAATTTTTCATCAGTCTTCCCAGACGAATTTAAACAGAAAAATTGAGACTGTTGTAACTACAACCGTGTATGAGATGAGAATTTGAAAGTTACCGAGAAGTTCGCCTGTCGGTGCGCCTTCGGCTGCGAGCTTTGTAGCGTCAATCATAGTAATAAGCAGCGGCAAAAGAATCGGAAAAGCTAAAACAGGATAGAGAGTGCCCTTTGAGTTAGCTTTTGCTATTATAGCTGCGATTATAGTAGAAGCAGATACTATTCCGAAATTGCCGAGAATAACAGTTAAACCAAAAGCGAAGAAGTTTTTTATCTGAATTCCAGTGATTAAAGAGAACAGAAAAAAGATAACCATGTTGAGCGAAAAGGTAAGTACAAAGTTGAAAAGAAGCTTGCCGAGAAATACTTCTGTCGCGCCTGCTGAAAGTTTCAGTGCGAGCGAAGTTCCAGTTTCTTCTTCCTTTATGAATACACGGGAAAGACCGCTGATAGCAGTGAAGAAAATTACTATCCAGAACAGTCCCGAGAGGATTGTATCATCAACCTTTTCATCGCCTATAGAAAACCTGATAATAGAAATTGTGATAATAACGAACATCAATAAAGAATTGATGACGTATCTGTTTTTAATCTCAGATTTTATATCCTTTTTGAGGATAGAATATGTATGTTTAAGTAATGACAAATAAATTAATTTGATGCAATTTAGGGGATATTTAGGAAAGAAAAAATTGAGAAAGGGGCAGAGCAGTAAAGAGTCCGGATAAAAAGCATCGGAATGCACAGAACGAACGGAGGGAGGATTATACAATAATCAGGGAAAATTCGGGATTTTAGGGAAATCTTTTTGGATTGAGAAAAGTGTACGTAATTTATATTTTACATAAATCCGAGGAATAAAAAATTGTTATCTAACTCATTTCCTATATTGTATATACTACGCTATGGAAAAAATGTTTTAATGAAAAATCATTTAGACATTAATATATTCTATTCTTCAGACGAACAATTCGAACAAACAAATAACAAATCAAATCGAACGAACACTAACAATAATTTAAATCAAAATTATATTATCAATGGAACCAGTATTTAGCAAACAGGAAAGAAAAGGTCCGGTATTGTTTTCCAAGTATAACCGAGGTGATGCTATTAAAAAAGCATTAAAGATGGGGAGGGAAGACATATTATTTGAACTTAAGTCTTCAAAATTAAAAGGCAGAGGCGGTGCCGGATTTCCGACATCAACAAAATGGATGTTAACGGCAGCGGCGAAAGCTGAAGAAAAGTTTTTAATCTGCAATGCAGACGAAGGAGAGCCGGGAACGTTTAAAGACAGAGTATTACTTACGGAGTATCCCGAGCTTGTATTTGACGGAATGGTTGTAGGCGGGTTTACGATTGGTTCGAAATTAGGTATGGTATACTTGCGCGGAGAATATGAGTATATGAGAAAATATCTTGAAGACTATCTTGAGCAGATGCGTAAAGATAATCTGCTTGGAAAAAACATACTCGGTTCTGGATTTGATTATGATATAGAAATCAGAATGGGTGCTGGTGCTTATGTATGCGGTGAAGAGACGGCATTGATTGAATCGCTTGAAGGCAACCGCGGCGAAGCGCGTAACCGTCCGCCATATCCGGTTAACACAGGATATAACGGAAGACCTACATCTGTAAACAACGTAGAGACTCTGGCAGCTGTAGCACATATAGTTACAAAAGGCGGCGACTGGTATGCAAAAGTCGGAACGGATAAATCAAGCGGTTCGAAGTTATTCTCTGTATCGGGTGACTGCGATAAGCCTGGCGTTTATGAGCTTCCTTGGGGAACAAAGATAAGCGAGCTTTTGAAATTAGTCGGTGCTAAAGATACAAAGGCAGTTCAGATTGGCGGAGCATCGGGAGTATGCATTGATGCATCAAAGTTTAACAGAACATTAGCATACGAAGATTTAGCTACAGGCGGTTCTGTAATGATATTCGGAAAGAACAGAGACATGCTGAAGGTTCTTAAGAACTTTATGGAATTCTTCGTCGAAGAATCATGCGGTCAATGTACTCCTTGCAGAATAGGAAATACAAAATTGCTTGAGGGTGTTGAAATGATAGAAAGAGGCGAGTTTACTTTCGACTATATAAACAAGCTGAAAGAGCTCGGTACGACAATGCAGGCTGCCTCGAAATGCGGACTGGGACAGTCGAGTCCGAATTCGTTCATTTCCATACTTGAAAACTTTAAAGATGAAATATTAAATAAAACAGAAGCATAAAATGGATAAGACTAAAAATTTAAGAACACCTACAAGTCAGCAGCCTTTCAAGGTTGAAAAACCTGTTGACACAAATACGATAGGCGGGACTGTAACTGTTGAAATTAATGAGAAAAAAGTTTCTGTTCCACTTGGAACCACTATTTTAGAGGCATGCAAACAGAATCAGGTTCACATTCCTACATTATGTCATCATGACGACCTATGCGTTGCGGGTGTTTGCAGAGTTTGTGCGGTTGAAGTAGAAGGAATGAGAACGCTTCAGGCATCATGCGCATTTCCTATTACTGCACCGATAAAAGTCAGAACATCAACACCGCAGGTAAGAAAAGCAAGAAGGCATATAATTGACCTGCTGCTTTCAGAGCATTACGGTGAATGCTACTCATGCATAAGGAACGGTAACTGCGAATTGCAGGCGCTTGCGGAAGAGTACGGTGTTGACGGGTACACATTCGGACACTGCGACAAACCGGCTTATGAGATGGATAAGTCGTCGTACTCGGTAATCCGTGACATGAGCAAATGTATTCTTTGCAAGAGATGCGTACGGACTTGTATTGACCTTCAGGAAGTCGGTGTGCTTGAATCGATCGACAGAGGCGATAAGACTCACATCAGCACATTCATGGAAAAACCTCTTGCGGACGTAATCTGCATAAATTGCGGTCAGTGTATTAACCGCTGTCCGACAGCAGCATTACACGCGAATGACCCATCGGATGAAATATGGGCAGCCATTGACGACCCGAAGAAGCATGTAGTTATTCAGACTGCACCTTCGCCAAGGGCGGCGATTGCAGAATGTTTCGGAATTGAGCCGGGAACATCGCTTACACAGGAATTAAATACCGCTCTTAAAAGAATAGGTTTCGATGCTGTCTTTGATACAAATTTTACTGCTGACTTAACAATCATTGAAGAAGGTACAGAATTAATAATAAGATTATACAAAGCACTTGTAGGCGGAGACAAAAGCGTTGCACTGCCGCAGTTTACAAGCTGTTCACCGGGATGGGTAAAATACATTGAGCATTACTATCCCGAATATCTTGACAATATGTCTTCTGCAAAATCACCTCAGCAAATGTTCGGTGCAATCATAAAAACGTTTTATGCACAGCAGATTAACGTTGACCCGAAAGATGTTGTATCTGTAGCGCTTATGCCTTGTTCGGCTAAGAAGTTTGAATGCAACAGACCTGAAATGGATTCGTCGGGATACAGGGATGTAGATTACGGTTTAACAACACGCGAAATGGCAAAGATGATAAAAGAAGCAGGAATATATTTACCTGAAATGCCAAAAACACATTTCGATAGTCCTTTCGGCGATGCGTCCGGAGCAGGTTTAATATTCGGTGCAACGGGCGGCGTTATGGAAGCTGCAATTCGTTCGGTTGTTGAGTTTGTGACGGGCAGCAAAGCAGAAGATATATTTGCAAATGCAAATGTAATTCCTGTACGCGGATTTGATGGGGTAAAGTATGCAGAACTGCCTATAGGCGATAAAGTTGGACCCGTTCCTGATTTAATAAAACATCTTGTACCAAACTGGGACTGGCTGAAGGGAGCAACGCTTAAGGTTGCAGTAGCGCACGGAACGGCAAATGCAAAGAAAATCATGGACGACATAAAAGCGGGCGGAATATTCAGTCAATGCCACTTTATAGAGTTCATGGCTTGTCCGGGAGGGTGCATCGGCGGCGGCGGTCAGCCTATTCCGACATCGCTGGATATCCGCAAAGCACGCGCAAAAGCAATTTATGCTGAGGACGAATCTTTGGAATTAAGAAAGTCGCATGATAATCCTTACGTGGCGATGATATATGAGAAGTTCTTCACCGAAGGACCCTGCGGACATTTGTCGCATAAACTGCTTCATACTCACTATACACCAAGAGGCAAGTTTATTTCTTAATTAAAATTTTATTAAACGGGCGGCGGTATGCCGCCCAGTTAATTATAAAATATTATGGCAACAAAAATTAAAAAGTCAGATAAGAAATCTATAAAGAAAAAGGCAGTGAAGAAAGCAGTAAAAAAAGCTGTCAAGAAAACAACTGCAAAGCATGCGTTGAAACCAACAAAGAAAATATTTGC
>CAZVCC010000011.1:0-62497 GCA_964626015.1 uncultured Ignavibacteriaceae bacterium | reverse complement strand
TTTTAATGTTCGGATTGCCTATTATAATACCGTTAGGCTCGAAACGAGTATAGACGAAGGCATCAACGAATTCTTCAAGAGGAACTCCGTGCTGCAAGCCAAGCGATACTGCTATTGCAAAACAGTTCATCAGGCTTCTGAAAGCAGCACCTTCGCGGTGCATATCAATAAATATTTCGCCGAGCTGTCCGTTTTCATACTCACCCGTACGCAAATAAACATTATGATTGCCAATCTTAGCCTTCTGTGTATATCCCCTTCTTCTGAAAGGAAGTTTTCTTCTCTTGGCAATGTACCTGTGAATTATACGTTCTGCAACCTTTACAATATCAGCGTTTGCAGTTAACGTAATTTCAGATTTTTCTTCCTCTTCAAATTCGAACGCTTCATCTGTAATCCTGTTGAGCGGCTGTGAAAGCTTGGAGCCGTCTCTGTAAAGTGCATTGGACTTGAGACCAAGCGACCACGAAAGCATGTAAGCACTCTTCATATCTTCAATCGTAGCATGATTGGGAAGATTGATTGTCTTTGAAATTGCACCTGAAATAAACGGCTGAGCTGCTGCCATAGTTTTAATATGAGCTTCTGGTAGAATGTAGCGTGTTCCCTTCTTGCCGCATTTGTTTGCACAGTCAAAAACCGGATAATGCTCTTCTTTAAGATGAGGAGCACCTTCAATCGTCATCGTACCGCAAATGTAATCGTTAGCTTCATCAATTTGTTCTTTGGTGAAACCAAGAGCTTTAAGTATATTAAAATTGAAATCATCAAGCTGTTCATCCGTGAATCCGAGAACATTCTTGCAGAATGCAGCACCGAGAGAATATTTGTTAAAAGCAAAGTTTATATCGAATACACCCGGCAGTGATTTTTCAACCAGCTTAATGACTTCCATAGTAAATCCTTTGTCTGTTAAAGACTGTGGATTCACGTGCGGACAGCCGATAAGCGAGCCGTAACCTTTTGTGTATTTAATTATATCGTCAATTTCATTTTCGCTGTAGCCCAAACCTCTTAATGCCGGAGGAACTGATTCGTTTATAATTTTAAAGTAACCGCCGCCTGCAAGTTTCTTGAACTTAACAAGTGCAAAGTCGGGTTCGACGCCCGTTGTATCGCAATCCATAAGAAGACCGATTGTTCCTGTTGGTGCAATAACTGTTACCTGAGCATTACGGAAACCGAATTTTTCTCCGAGCTCAAGTGCTCTGTCGGAATCTTCGCGTGCAGCCTTTAGCAAATCGTCCGGGCAGTATTTTTTATCAATACCGACGGGATAAATTGAAAGCCCTTCATATTCTTTCTTGGCTTCGTTGTAAGCAGCGCGTTTATGATTTCTTATTACGCGAAGCATGTTATCCCTGTTTTTTGCAAATTCAGGGAAAGGACCGAGTTCTCTCGCAAGTTCCGCAGATGCTGCATAAGAGCGCATGTGAAGGATTGCTGTAATAGCACCTGTAATCGCTCTTGCCTCGTCCGAATCGTAAGGAATACCGAGAATCATCAGCAGAGCACCAAGGTTTGCATAACCAAGACCGAGAGTTCTGTACTTATATGAAAGCTCGGCAATTTCTCTGCTCGGGAACTGAGCCATAAGAACGCTGATTTCAAGAACGATTGTCCAGATACGCGACGCATGCCTGAACTTATCTATTTCAAACTTACGGGTTTCGTTGTTGAAGAATTTAATTAAATTCAGTGACGCAAGATTGCATGCAGTATCATCAAGAAACATATATTCGCTGCATGGGTTTGATGCCTTGATTTCGCCGCCTTGCGGGCAGGTATGCCACTCATTAATCGTTGAATGAAACTGAATACCCGGGTCGGCGCATGACCACGCTGAATAAGCTATGTCATCCCAGAGTTTACGTGCTTTTAGAGTCTTTGAAGCTTTTGGAGCTCGGTTCTCTTTTGTGGCTCGTTTTAGTTCGACACGCCAGTATAGATTCCAGTTCTCATCCATCTCAACAGCTTTCATAAAATCATTCGTTGCACGAACGCTGTTGTTTGAGTTTTGTCCTGAGACGGTAGCATAAGCTTCCGAATTCCAGTCAGTATCATAAACGGGAATAAAGATTTCCTTAAAACCAAGTTTAGATAACTGAATTACCCTTTCTATATAATTTTCAGGAACGTATGCACGTCTCGCATCTTTAATAGCCTGGGCAAGCTGTTTGTTCTTAATCCTGTCTGTGCCGTCGTCTTCAGGGTGCAGAGGATTTCTGCATGCATCAAGAATCTTATTAAGATGCAGGTTAAGCATCTTTGAGCCAGCAACCAGCGAAGCAACTTTTTCCTCTTCAACAACTTTCCAGTTGATAAAATCTTCTATATCAGGATGGTCAAGATCAAGTACTACCATTTTTGCAGCCCTGCGTGTAGTACCACCAGATTTGATAGCACCTGCGCTTCTATCGCCGATTCTGAGGAAAGACATAAGACCGGATGACTTTCCACCGCCGCTGAGCTTTTCCCCCGAGCCTCTTATATTGGAAAAATTAGAACCCGTACCCGAACCGTACTTAAACAATCTTGCTTCACGAACCCATAGGTCCATTATACCGCCTTCATTAACAAGGTCATCGCTTACGGACTGAATAAAACAAGCATGCGGCTGGCAATGCGTGTACGCATCCGCAGAGCGAGTAAGCTTTCCCGAATCTGGGTCAACGTAAAAGTGACCCTGCGAAGGACCTGTAATACCGTAAGCCCAGTGCAGACCTGTGTTGAACCACTGCGGAGAATTCGGTGCAGCAAACTGCATAGCAAGCATGTAGAAAAGCTCATTATAGAAATTTTTTGCATCGGATTCTGTATCGAAATACTTGTACTTCCAGCCCCAGTAAGTCCAGCACCCTGCAAGCCTGTTAAAAACCTGACGGGAATCTAATTCCGAAGAATACAATTCCGAGGAATCTGAATTTTCAATATCGATTTCACTTCTCTGAAGCCAGACAGGTACATTTTCTTCGTGTACTTTCTTTAAAACTTTTGGGACACCTGCTTTTCGAAAATATTTCTGAGCAATTATGTCCGTAGCAACCTGTGACCAATGTTTAGGTACAATAATATTATTCATCTCGAACACAACTGATCCATCGGGGTTACGGATAACAGATGAACGTCTATCATACTCTATTTGGTTTAGTGCTATTGAATTCGTAAATAACTTATTTATCTTCATTCGTTCTGATAAATCCCCTTGTTAAAATTTTTTATTACTATACGATTATTTTAAAGAATTACTTGTTGATTTGTATTTGCAAGTTACGAGATTTAAATTTAAAATCAAACATCCAATTTAAAGTTTTTCACAAATTTTCCGCTTGACTATTAAAATATTTTTACTTGTCAGTTAAATTCGAGTGTCATATCCTTTGTTTTTATAACATTTTGTTTTTTACAGGTTGAAATAAAAAAACCTTGATAAAAACAGCGTGTTAATTTTAATTGTGAATAACTGAGTCAAAAATACAAACACCTGTCATCCCTTTGTTCATAGGTGTTTACAGGGTTAGCATTCATAATGCTTAGTGTTTAAAAGCTTTAACGGAAACGGAACTCACAGATATATGTTAGAAGATGTAAATATGAATAAATTTTAAGTGTCATATATTTCCTTTGTACAGGTAAAGAACATTGACTAATTTTATTGATATATTATTAATACTTTTATAAAATTTTATTATTATGGAAACAGAAAAATTTATTATAGAAAATAATTTTGTATCGTCTGATGGTTTTGTGGAAATTATCAATCCTTACACAAATAGAATTGTAAAAAAGGTATACAAAACTACGAAGGAACAGGTAAATATTTCGCTAAACTACCTAAGCAGTGTTTTTCAAAAATTTAAACTTCTTCCTGCTTACAGTAGAGGCGAACTGATAGAAAAAATAAGCACCAAAATCAGTGAAAGAAGAGAAGAACTTGCCCGTTTAATCACATTAGAAACCGGTAAACCGATAAAGTTCTCATTTGCTGAAATAGACAGAGCAATTTTTACGTTTAAGACAGGAGCAGAGGAAGCGAAAAGGATTGAAGGCGAAATTATTCCCCTTGACCAATTAAAAGGAACGGAAGGCAAGAACGGATACATAAAAAGATTTCCGATTGGTGTAATTTTAGGGATAACTCCATGGAATTTTCCTGTGAATTTAGTAGCTCATAAGATAGCACCGGCACTCGCTTCGGGTAACACATTGCTTTTAAAACCTGCGTCAGCTTCATTATGCAGCGGTATTGAAATAGTTAAGATTATAAAAGAGGTTTCTGAAGAAATGAAACTCGGATACTGCCCGGTCAACGTAGTAACCTCATCGGGAAGCGAAATAGAAGAGTTTATTGCAGACGACAGGATAAAAATGGTTAGCTTTACCGGCAGTCCGCTTGTCGGATGGAGTATTAAAAAGAAGCTAAGTAAACAAAAAATATCTCTCGAATTAGGCGGTAATGCCGGGGTTATTGTTGATGAGACCGCAGATATTGAGACGGCTGTCCCAAAAATCATAACAGGTGGATTTTACGGAGCCGGTCAATCATGTATTTCCGTGCAAAGGATCTATGTTCACCGCAACCTATACGACGAATTCGAGAAAAAGATTGTTGATGCTGCCCAAAAAGTGGTTTACGGAAATCCTGATGACGAGAATTGTCTCTCAGGGCCAATGATAAATGAGACTGAGGCAAAACGAGCGGAGAGATGGATTCAGGAAGCATTGGAATCGGGCGGTAAGGTTTTGACAGGAGGAAAAAGAAACGGTGCCGTTCTTGAACCTACATTAATGAAAGATGTCCCTATTGCATGTAATGTAAACTCAAAAGAAGTGTTCGCACCTGTAATGGTTTTAAAGTGTTTCAACGACTTCAAGGAAGTTATCAAAGAACTTGATAATTCAGATTACGGTTTGCAGGCAGGAATATTTACGAATAATCTGGGAAATGCAATGTACGCGTACGAGAACATCGAAGCAGGAGGAATTGTTATAAACGAGGTATCAGCTTTCAGGGTTGATTCAATGCCTTACGGAGGGATGAAGCTTTCTGGCATGGGAAAAGAAGGAATAAAGTATGCAATTGAAGAAATGACAGAAAGAAAAATATTAATAATCTAATCATAACATGGATAAAAAATCAAAAATAGCAGTATTCGGCGGTACGGGGATGCTCGGCAGTGCAGTCGTAAGGAATTTAAAGAGTAAAGGATATGAAAAAGTATATGCTGTTTCAAAAGATACTGAGTTTGACCTGCTTAATAAACAGATGGTTGATGATTTTATGATAAATATTCAGCCTGACTGTATATTCATGGTTGCAGGGCTTGTCGGAGGTATTCTAGCAAACAATTCAAGGCAGGCTGACTTTTTATATCAGAATGCCTTAATGATTCTTTACACGCTTGAATCAGTAAAGAACCATTCACCTAAAACAAAGGTCTTATTCACTGGCTCGACGTGTATTTATCCGAAAGAAAATCCTCAACCAATAAACGAGTCAAGATTCATGGCGGGTCCGCTTGAAGAAACTAACAAGGGCTATGCAATTGCAAAAGGAATGGGTGTGATTGCATGCCAGCTTTATAGAGAACAATACGGATTGAACACGCTTGAAATAATGCCAACAAACATGTACGGACCGAGAGATAATTATGACTTAAACAATAGCCATTTTATCGCAGCAATGATAAAGAAACTTGTAATGGCAAAGAAGGAAGGCATTGTTCCTACTTTCTGGGGAACGGGAAAACCAAGAAGAGAGGCACTCTACGTGGATGACTGTGCAGATGGACTCGTATTCTTAATGAAAAACTATAACAGTTCAGATATTGTAAACATTGGAACCGGAACAGACCACTCAATAGCAGAATACATAGATATTACGAAGAATCTTGTCGGATATGATGGTGCGATAAACTGGGATACCTCAAAACCTGACGGAATGTATCAAAAACTGACAGATATTCAAAGATTAAAATCTATTATGCCGGACTTCAAACCAAGAACTTTTGAAGAAGGTGCAAGTCAGATACTTAGAGATGATTTTGGAATTTAAACAAAAACTTATAACATCGAACAGAATATTATAGTATAACAAGATAGAAATTTTTTAAACACCCTTCCCAAACTGAGTCTGGGAAGGGAAATAAAAGAATTCTAATTTATATCTATTATCATTTCACAGTATTATCGTTTAATTTGTCAACCCATCCGCCTGCAAGTACCTTGTATATATTCACAATACTTTTGTATAATATAGATTTTGTGTTGACATATTCAAGCTGAGCGGAAAAAAGTGACCTTTCTGCGTCAAGCACTTCAAGATAGCTTGAAACTCCTTCATTGTACCGCATATCGGCAAGACTTTTATACAACTCAAATGATTCTACCATCTTAGCCTCGAGTTCAAGCTGCTCCTGAGTAAAGACCCTGTCGGAAAAAGCATTCTCCGATTCTCTGAATGCATTTCTCACCGTGGAAATATACGATTGAAGCAGCTCTTTCTTTACTGCTTCCGCAACTTCAACCTGACTTGATATTTTCCCTCCTGTAAAAATTGGAGCGGTAATATTGCCGGCAACATTCCATAAATATGCAGAGGGATCAAGTATTGTTGTCAGGTCATTGCTCGCAAGTCCGAGAAGTCCGCTAAGAGAAATGCTAGGATAATACATAGCTTTCACTACACCAATCTTAGCATTTGCAGAGATGAGCTTCTGTTCTGCTTGTCTTATGTCAGGTCTTCTTTCAAGAACCTTTGATGGAATTCCCGAAGGAACATCGGGTACAGAAAGACTGTCAAGAGAATTATCGGTTTCAATCCTCTGCGGATTCTTTCCAATCAGAATACTAATTGCTGTTTCAACCTGAACAATACTCTTTTCGATCTGAGGGAGCTTTGCACGTGCTGTCCAGTATTCTGATTCAAGCTGAGCAAGTTCAAGGTCAGATAAATCACCCTGCGCCCTTCTTAGCCTGAAAAGAAACAATGAATATTCTCTTGAATCAATTGTATTTTTCGTAATCTGGAGTTGTGTTTTAAGAGCGAGCAAATCGATATACGAAAAAGCTACCTGAGAGGCAATATACAACACAATTCCCCTTTTTGATTCTTCCGCTGCAAGAAGCTCTGCCCTTGCGGATTCATTCGAGCGGCGTATCTTTCCCCACAGGTCAATCTCCCAGTCGGCAGAAATACCGACGTTAAACGTGGCTCTACTCGGATTCTTGTCAGTGCCAGTGTTTACAGAAGAATTCTGACCATATTTTCCTGATAATTGTCCATTGATTTGCGGATACATATCAGCCTTTGAAACTCCGTAAAGCCCGAGATACTGCTCTATTCGTGCAGATGCCATAAGAATATCAGAATTTTCCTTTATAGCTGTATTAATCAGCTCTGTTAGTTTCGGATCGTTAAACAAAGACCACCATGAAGTATCCGCAACTGCTAAAGAAAGGCTGTCCTTTATCTTTAAAGAATCGTCGCTGAAAAAATCTTTTGGTATGTCAAGATCCGGCTTTTGATAATCAGGTCCAACCGAACAACCTCCAATAATCACAAGGAATAATATTATTATATATTTTTTCATATTATTCATCCCCTTTCTTCTCTGCTATCTCCGGAGGAGGCAAAAAGACATCCTGATTAATATCAGATTTCTTCTCCCTAACAAAATACTTCTCGACCATAACGAACAGTGACGGGATGAGAAAAATTGCCAGCGATGTCGCAACAAGCAGTCCGGAAAATACTGCCATACCCATCACCTTTCTGGCTTCGGCACCGGCACCTGCAGCTCGGACGAGAGGCACGACACCAAGTATAAATGCAAATGATGTCATTAAAATCGGACGCAGCCTTAGCTGTGCTGCTTCGAGAGCAGATTGAATAATCGGCTCACCTTTTTCTCTTCTTTCTTTTGCAAACTCTACGATAAGAATAGCATTTTTTGCCGCAAGACCGATTAGGGTCACAAAACCTATTTGTGCATATATATTATTTACGTACGATTCACTAAAGAATCTTGAAATCCACAGTCCGAGCATAGCTCCAAAAATTGCAAACGGTGTACCGAGCAGTACACTCATTGGTAGCGACCAGCTTTCATACTGAGCAGCAAGTATCAGAAATACAAGCACAAGAGCAAGTACGAAAACAGTCGCACCCGTACCAGCAGCTTTTTCTTCCTGATAAGACATATCAGACCAGTCATAGCCCCATCCTGTCGGCAGGACTTGCGCAGCAACTTCCTTTAGAGCATTCAGACATTCTCCCGAAGAATACCCATCCCCCGGAACACCCGTCATTTGAGCGCTTCTGTAAAGATTAAACCTGTTCGTAAAATCGGGACCGGTAACATTTTTAATTGAAACAATTGAACTAAGCGGTACCATATCGCCTTTATTGTTTTTAACGAAGAACTGACCGAAATCGCTTAAAGCATCCCTGTATTCTCCTTCAGTTGAAAGATAAACACGATAGACCCTTCCGAACTTGTTAAAATCATTAATGTAACTCGAGCCGAGAAAAGTGCCGAGCGTTTGATTGACAGACCCAATATCAATCCCCTGTTTCAGTACTTTATCAAGATTAATATCTGCATATATCTGCGGAACGTTTGAACGGTAGAAAGAAGTAATCGAACCAATCTCAGGTCTTTGTTTTGCAGCAGCCATAAACTTCTGCGTCATCATAAATAGTTCTTCAGGAGTATTTCCGCTCTTGTCTTGAAGCATAAAAGAGAACCCAGAACCCGTTCCGAGTCCCTGAATAGCGGGAGGACCAAAAACGAACGCCACCGCCTCGGGAATCTCATTTGCAAGCCGTTTATTAAGCATTTGAATTATTTCAAAAGAAGTCTCACCGCTGCCGGTTCTTTCGCTCCAAGGCTTCATCGCTACAAAAAATCCGCCTACATTGCTGCCCGTTACGCCTGATATAAAATTGTACCCGACAATCGTTGTATAATTATCAATAACTTGTGTTTCAGCAAAAATCTTTTCAACCTTTTTGCAGACTTCATCAGTTCTCTGAATTGAGCTTGCATCGGGAAGAATCACGCTTGCCATAAAATAACCGTTATCTTCCTCAGGAACAAATCCTGTGGGTACCGCTTTGAACAAAACAAGAAGAAGAACAATTATAATACCTATGAATAAAACGGAACGGATTGTTTTTCTTACGAGTACTGCTGTCAGCGACATATAACCGTTCGTAAAGCTGCTAAACCTTTTATTGAACCACATATAGAATTTATCAAGCGGCGATTTCTTCCCTCCTTTGGGTTTCAGAAGCATTGCAGCAAGAGCCGGACTGAGAGTCAGAGCGTTGAATGCTGAGAACAGAACTGAGATTGCTATTGTTACAGCAAACTGCTGATAGAGGCTTCCTGTAATTCCTCCCATGAATGCAACAGGAATAAACACAGCAGCAAGAATAAGAGCAATTGCAATAACCGGACTCGTTACTTCCGACATTGCTTTGAGCGTAGCCTCTTTCGGAGATAATCCCTGCTCGATGTGGTGCATAACCGCTTCAACTACGACTATAGCGTCATCAACGACAATACCAATCGCAAGCACCATCCCAAGCAATGAAAGAGTATTAATTGAAAATCCCAGCAAAGGAAACATTATAAAAGTTGCCACGAGTGAAACAGGAACTGTGATTAACGGAATAAGGGTTGCTCTCCAGTTCTGTAAAAACACAAACACGACTAAAATAACAAGAAGAACAGCCTCAAAAAGCGTATGAACTATTTCCGTTATACTTTCTTCAACTGGCAGGGTTGTGTCGAGCGAAACATCGTATTCTAAACCGGGAGGAAAAATTTTCGCAGCTTCTTCCACAACCTTTTTCACATCTTCGGCAACCTGCAGTGCATTCGAGCCGGGAAGCTGATACACAGCAATAACAGCGGCATTGTTTCCGTTGTTCCTTCCCTGCATGCTGTAAATTAAAGAACCAAGCTCAATGCGTGCTATATCCTTCAGAAAAAGCTGGGAACCGTCAGGATGAGTTTTAATAATTATTTTCCCAAATTCTTCTTCGTTCAAAAGCCTTCCTTTAGTCCTTACTGTATAAGTAAAATCTGTTCCCGGAGGTGCGGGTGCTGCACCAATCTGCCCTGCAGGTGAAATTACATTCTGCTCCTGAATGGCATTTGCAATATCGGTTATAGTGATACCCATCTTTCCGAGCATATCGGGTTTAAGCCATATTCTCATCGAATAGTCACTCCCTCCGAATACACGAACATCGCCAACTCCGTTCGTACGGCTTAGCTCATCGATTATATTTATTGCTGCATAGTTTGAGAGAAATGCATTATCGTATGTTCCTTCCTTTGAAGTCAAGGAAAACAGCAAGAGAGGAAACACGAGAGATTTCTTTACAACTACGCCGTATTGTTTCACTGAATTCGGCAGGAATGATGTTGCCTGCGATACGCGGTTCTGCGTAAGAACGTTTGAATTATCAAGGTCAGAACCGACATCAAACGTAACCTGTAGAGTCATTGTACCGTCGCCGGCATTTATCGACTTCAGGTAAATCATGTTCTCTACACCGTTTATCTGCTGCTCAAGCGGAGTTGCAACTGACTGTTCTATATCAACAGATGAAGCGCCTGTATAAGTTGTAGAAACGTTTATGTTCGGCGGTACTATGTCCGGATATTGTGAAATCGGCAGACTTTTCATAACGATTATTCCCACGAGCACAAGAACTATGGAAATAACCATAGCTACAATAGGTCGGTTAACAAAAAATTTTGACATTATTTAAGCCCTTCCTTCATGATTAAAGAATCGAGCTCTGTGTTTGCATCAAGTGGCTTAACTGGTATGCCGGGTTTGACTTTCAAAATACCCTCAGAAATAACTTTTTCGTTTACTTTTATACCGGACTCAATTACAGCCAGCTGTCCAATCTTTGTAATAATTTTCAATGTTCTGATTTCGGTTAAACCCTGTGCATTAACCACATAAGCCTGATTCATACCCTGAAGCTCAAAAATACACTTAGTTGGAATAACTACTGCATTCTTCAGCACGCTTACTATGGTTCTTATCTTTGCATACTGGCCGGGTCTTAAAACTTTTTCGGGATTTGGGAAAGTCCCCTGCAGCATCAGCGTTCCCGTTGAAGGATCAATCTGTCTTTGTAAAACATTTATCGTACCTGTATAATTATAAGTCGAACCATCAGCCAGAATCATCTCAAGAATCGATTTGGACTCCTCTCTGCTGATACTGGGATTCTTTGCCTTTTCCATGTATCTTTTCACAAGTGCAAGATACTCCTGCTCACTGATTGAAAACCTGACGAGAATCGGGTCAACGTTCGATACGGTATTCAGCGGTCCTGTAGCAAGTTTGCTGACGTAATCACCTATTTTAAAATTCGTAATGCCGATTATTCCTGAAATTGGCGCCGTTATGCTTGAATAACCGAGATTAATCTTCGCAAGCTTCAAAGAGGCTTCGGCAGATTCAACATCCCCGAGACGTGCGTCTCTTGTTGCCACTGCTATTTCAAGCTGTCTGGCGCTTACAGCACCTTTTTCCGCAAGTGGTGTATAACGCAAAACGTCTGATTCAGCCTGAACAAGCATCGTTTGCGCTGCTGTAAGATTACCCTCCGCTTCAGCAACTCTTTGCCGCAGGTCTGGTGTATCGATTGTGTACAGCAGCGTACCCTGCGAAACCTGAGTGCCTTCCGTAAAATATATGCCGGTTATAAAACCGTCAACCCGTGCACGTACTTCAATGTCCTCCGCACCAAGCGTTTGTCCTACCCATTCCTGTTTAACAGGAACATCTTTTTCTATAGACGTAATGAATTTAATTTCTGGAGGTACCGGTGCCGGAACCTCCTTTTTCCCGCAGGAAGAAATTAGAATGGCTGTTAACAACAAAAGAAAAAAGGAAATCCTTGAAATCATTTTTGCTCCTAATTATTGTTTAATAGGGAAATAACATTATTTTATCAAACTTATAGAAATATTGAATATAATTCAATTGTATAAAATATCATTACATATTTATATTTTTATCATTCTGCTTTCTTTGAGGTTTCAGTGATATCAGTCTTGCAATAAGTACCGCAGGATAAAGCTGACCTATTACTGCCTCGAGGTTGCTCAAAGAACGAACAAAAGGGTGTACGGGAGTTATATCACCGTATCCGACAGTTGTTATTGTAATAAAACTGAAATGGTTCAAGCTCGCTATGTTTATATTCCCGGTATTAAAGACACCTTCTCCGTAAATCAGACTCATCATCAGATAAGCAGCCGTGAAAACGTTTGCTGTCAGCAGAAATCCCGCGATTGAACCTCCCAATCTTTCAATCGTAAATATTCCTCCTTTAAACACTCTAATCAAAATCAGTATCAGGAGTATTAGGAAAAATAACATCTGAGATGAAGCATCAACTATATTAAGAAGGTGAATATTATGATTTCTGTTGAAAAGCCATACTCCGAAAGCTATTACTGAAAATGCGGTTACTAGAAATTTGAATACTTTGTTTTCAGTCAAAGCCGATGCACCGGAAATTATGATAAACAAATAAAGAGATTTTTCTATTATTGACCCCGAATCAAATTTGTGCGATATCGGAATAATCAAAAAGTTAAAAAGTATAATCGATATCAGGAAAACCGTGAGACTGATTTCGGAATTCCAAAAATTAACAAACCTGTTTAGAAATTTATTCATTTTTCTTTTACATTTGCTTAAACATTCTTCTTGCAAGAACTTTCATAGTCGTCTCTGTTCGAAATTCTCGCAATGCATCGGTAGCTATCCATCTCGCAGACTTCGAATCAAGCATTTTTATCTCTTTAGCACAGGCTTTTGCTTTATCATAAAGTTCATAATCCCTCTTTCCTATCTGCCTCAGCGCCCAGTTTACAGCCTTCTTCACAAAGTTCCTTTCATCGTAGGATTCGTCTTTTATTCTTTGCAGGAATAAATCAAATTCGCTCGTTGAGAGAGTCCTGTCATGTACTGCCATTACTGCCATCATAACAAATCCTGCACGTTTTTCAAACTCCATTTTTCTGTAAGACCATTCGATTGCTTTATCGAAAGCGTACTTCGTTTTTCTGAACAGATTACTGCAAAGACCGTCGCAGATATCCCATGATCTAACGTCCTTAAGCCATTTTTCCATCTGACTCTTTGTGACTATCTCCGGGTTTTCGATAAGGAAAGCAACTATACGGGCTTCGTGTATGCCCGTCTCCCACAGTTTATACGCGAGTTCATGATTATTCTTATAGCTTTTAGCAAGGTTTCTGAGGAACGGGATGCTGCATCCGAAAGCTTCTTCGAAACGGATTCCGAAACGCTGCATTCCTATTAGGTTTGAAGGATTTCCGTTTGCTTTTATTTTACTAAGAATAATATTTAAATCATCCATTCGCTCTGTAAATAAACTTATTAAGTAAAATAGTAAATTCATAAAGCAATTTCGTTGTCTTAATTCAATACGCTTTTTATGTAAAACTTGTTATATTAGTACAACTAAACTTAATTAATGGCGAAAGTAAAATATTCAAGAGAGTTCTGGGTCGCGAATACAGTCGAACTGTTTGAAAGAGCGGCATATTATGGATTTTTTATTGCAATCACTTTGTACCTTACAACAGTTGTGGGATATGACGACATCTGGGCTGCATGGATAGGCGGTGTATTTTCAGCTGGTCTTTATTTTCTGCCTCCTTTTGCTGGTGCTTATGCAGATAAGATTGGATTCAGGAAATCAATAATTCTTGCATTTGCACTTTTAACCATCGGATATACGGCTCTTGGACTTTTTCCTTTTAAAGTAATGGTTCTGCCGGCTCTTGCTATTGTTATGTTTGGCGGGTCTTTCATTAAATCAGTCATTACAGGTACAATTGCAAAGACTACAACAGAAGAAAACCGGGCAAAAGGGTTTTCTATATTCTACGGAATGGTTAATGTCGGTGCCTTTCTTGGCAAAACATTCGCATACCCCCTCAGGCTGGAACTCGGGCTTGTGTACGTAAATCTCTATGCAGGACTTATGACACTGATTGCTCTCATTGTTGTATTTCTTCTTTACAAGAATGCGGATATATCAGGCGAAGGTAAAAAACTGAAAGAAGTTTGGGACAGCTTTCTAAGAATCGTAGTAAACAAAAGATTAATAATTTTAATACTTATTGTAACGGGTTTCTGGATAATTCAGCATCAGCTATATGCTACCATGCCGAAGTATATCCTTAGAACAGTCGGTAAGGCTGCATCCCCCGAATGGATAGCAAACGTCAATCCGTTCGTGGTAGTAGTTTCAGTTTATTTCATCACAAACCTGATGAGGAAAGTTAAAGCAGTTTATTCTATGTCAGTGGGTATGTTTCTGATGCCGCTTTCAGCTCTTGCTATGGCTTCCAGCTATTTACTTGAAACATACACGGGAACGTCAGTTTCTTTCTTTGGTGTATTCACTGCACATCCGATAACTGTTATGCTTATCGTCGGCATTGTTTTTCAGGGACTTGCTGAATGTTTCATCTCTCCGCGTTACCTTGAATATTTTTCATTGCAGGCGCCGAAAGGAGAAGAGGGATTATATCTCGGCTTCTCTCATCTCCATTCATTCTTGTCTTCGCTCTTGGGATTTGGAATATCCGGTTATCTGTTAACTGCATACTGTCCCGACCCGAGCACAGTCGCTCCTGAACTTCTTGCAACTGCTTACAATAAAGCATATTATATCTGGTTTTATTTCGCTGCTATTGGTGTGGTTGCGGCTATTGCTCTGTTGATTTACGGTAAAATCACAGACGCACTCGATAAAAAGAAGAAAAACATTTCGGGAAAAGACGCACTCGAAGCAGTAGAACAGGAAATACTTTAATAGTCCTAATATTTTCTTCGTTCTTGTTATACCCTTATCACCGCGGCGTTCTTTTGAGGAGATTAACGAGCGGATTCCGTCATAAAAAATCTTATCTTTTAAGGTAACTCAACCTTCCAGGTTGAGGGAAAAGGTTAGTCCTCATTTTCAGATAATGAACTTATAATTACCGTCAATTTTATCCAACGGTTTGGTAGTTACAATATTTATTTAATTTACTCCAAACCGTCAATTGAACGTGATGGAAATTCAGCACATTCGTTAAAACAATTCCATTATAGTATCTCTGCCTTCCAAAAAATTATCAATGGAGAAAAACAATAAAATCCAATACACGATTCACAACTCTTTTACATTTTAGATTGAAAAATATAAAAAGAGAACATAAATTTGTGTCATCATACAATTAAATTTCAAAAAACAACATGCTTCAAACAATATTAGGCTCTGGAGGTGCAATAGGCAAGCCGCTCGCACGTGAATTGAAAAACTACGATTGCGATATTCGACTAATCTCCCGGAATCCTCAAAAAATAAACGACACTGACCTGCTTTACCCGCTCGATGTCTTTGACCTCGCGGGAATAGAAAAATCTATCGAAGGAAGCAGTGTGGTTTATGTTACAATTGGATTTGAATACAAACTAAAAGTCTGGCAAAATATATGGGTACCGTTCATAAAAGAAGTCATAAAATCTTGTAAAAATCACGAGGCTAAACTCGTTTTTTTTGACAATGTGTATATGTATGATAAAAATGCCGTACCGTTTATGAATGAAGAATCGCCAATTAACCCTCCAAGCAAAAAAGGTGAAGTAAGGGCTAAGATTCACGAATTAATTATGAACGAAATCGGAAAAACAAACCTCACTGCTTTAATCGCAAGAGCTGCCGATTTTTATGGACCGGAAAATAAAAGTAGTGCGTTAAAAATCATGGTAGCCGACAATTTAGTCAAAGGTAAAAAGGCACAGGTCTTCGGTAACCCTGATTGCATTCATACCTACACTTATACACCCGACGCTGCAAAAGCAGTTGCCTTACTCGGCAACACATCCGATGCATACAATCAAATCTGGCATGTACCGACTACAAAGGAAAATTTGACAGGTCTCGGATGGATAAAACTTATAGCTGAAGAGTTGAACTGCGAACCTAAGATTCAGAAATTTCCTGTATGGATGGTTAGTCTGTTGGGTTTATTCGTTCCGGCACTGAAAGAATTCCCCGAAATGATGTATCAGTATAATCAGGATTACATATTCGACAGTACTAAATTTGAAAAAAGATTCGGTATTTCAGCAATTTCACCTGAAGAGGGAGTAAAAAATATGATATCAGAATCGGCTATAAAATCCTGAATTCTCGATTCATCCTTGCTCTCTCCTTGCACTCTAATTGGTCTTAAATTAGTCTTATAATTTCCTTTACTCTTATCAACAGATCCAGCCGAATAAAAATATCCTTTACTTATCCTGACTCCGGTAATAATTTAGTGATAAATAATTACCTGAAAAAATGCCCGGGAACTCCGGGCATTTATTGTTGTTATATTTTTTTCTGATTCTCATTTTATAAGCATCATTTTTTTGCTCTGTGTAAAACTTCCCGCTGTCAGTTTGTAGAAATAGATTCCGCTTGAAAGCTTTGAAGCATCAAAATCCGCTGAATAATACCCTGCATCGATTACTTTATTTACCAGCACTCCTACTTCCTGTCCAAGCTGATTGTAAACCTTCATCGTTACATTTCCTTTTGCCGGTATCTGAAAGTTTATCTTTGTTACGGGATTGAACGGATTCGGATAGTTCTGCCCAAGTGAATAATCAATAGGAAGCTCTGTTGATACTACACTTATTCCCGTTGTTGATATAGGTGTTTCCCAGAGTCCGCGGCCGAATGTAGCAGCTCTTAATCTGTCGCCTTCTGTTGAGTTATAGTATATTTCAAGTTCGGGAACGACTGTGCTCGGAAGTCCGTTGCTGAACTGAGTCCAGTTGTTTGCGCCGTCTTTTACGTAAACACCTGCATCCGTACCAAGGTAAAGAACATTTCTGTCTGAGATTGATTTATACTGAACAACGCACATTGCAGGAATGCTCGGCAATCCTGATGAAATGTTTGTCCATGTCGCTCCGCCGTTTGTTGATTCGAATATTCTTTCTGTGTCATAACCTCCATACGTTATCCAAACTACATTCGGGTCGTTATGCTTCACTGTAATATAGGTAATAGATGTTGTTGTCGAAGGCAGCGTTACAGGCGTCCAGGCAGTTGCACCTCCGTCATTGGTTTTCCACATGTTGGACATATCAGCCGCATAAAGCACGTTTGGATTTGACGGTGCGATTGCAAGGCTGCGGAGTTTATCACCAGCACTTAATACCTGTGAAGCTGAAGTCCATGAATCGCCTCTGTCAACTGTTTTCCAGACTTTGTCATATCCTGCAAATAGTGTTGCACTGTTGTTAGGTGATATTACGTAAGGAGTTACCCATGCACCTGCAGGCTGACCGCCCGGAATATTAGCAGAGATTGTTGTTGTTGTACTTGTAGAGAAACCATCTTCATTTCTGTAAATTTCACCTTTTACATAAGTTGCATACATGTAGTTGCTGTTAGTATGATCTATTATACATTCCATTCCGTCGCCGCCTGTTACATCCGACCATGCTGTGTTATTCCTGAGTTTAGAGCCGTTGTCCTGAAGACCCGCAAGAACAAGGTTTGACGAGGTTTGTGATACTCCGATACGGTAAAGCTGGCTTATTACAAATCCGTTTGAAAGGTCAGTCCATGTCGTTCCGCCGTTTAAAGTCTTGTATACGCCCCCGTCATTTCCTTCAAAGAGTACTGTGTTGCTTTGATATATTAATGCGTGTTTATCTGCATGTACTACGGGTGCGCCGGATGTGTTGTATGAACCGTCAGGCGTCTAGGAAGTATTTGCTGTCCAGCTTACTCCGCCGTCAACTGATTTCCATGTTGTTATTCCGCCTATAAATACTGTGTTTATATCTACGGGCGATACCGCTATGCACCAATCGTAAGACCCTTGACCCGTTGCCGGTCCGCTTCCGTCCGTATAATATCCAACCATTCCCGGCTGTGTTACGGAATTATTATTAACTTTTGTAAAACTTGCACCGCTGTTTACTGATTTATAAACTCCTTCTACTCCCCCGCCTTCATTCGCTGCAAATAGATACACTACATTAGCATCGCTCGGCGATACTGCAATTTCTCCCCTTCTTCCGTCAGGGGTCACTTCGTATGAATTCCATGTTTCGCCGTTGTTTGCGCTTATATTCATCGTTGTCGCAGGAGCACTGCTTGTTGCATAAATAACACTCGGGTCACCGGGTTTAAATTCCATGTCTATACAGGCATTCGGAGTTTTTAAAGTCCATGTTGTTCCGCCGTTGTCTGATTTGTATATGCCGTCAGATGTTGATGCAAAAAGTATGTTGTTATTACCCGGATGGATTAATAATCTGAACACAAGTTTCCTCTGACTTATCGTGTAAGTCAAACCTGTAGCATTCCATGTTGAACCGCCGTCAATTGATTTATAAACACCGATGCTGTTATTATCAGCAGCCTGTCCGCCGTTTAATGACCACATACTTCCGACGTCTCTGTCGCCTGTAGCGATGTATATAGTGTTTGACGTGGCGTAATCGGAAGGTATTATTATATCACTGACGCCAAGCACGGACATTGAGTTGTTTAATATCGTCCAGTTTGCTCCGCCGTTTATTGTTTTCCATATTCCGCCGGAAGGTGTTCCAACCCAGAAGGTGTTTGCATCTGAAGGGTGGAAAGCAATACAGTTTACTCTTCCAATTCCGGCATAACCACCTGAAGATGAATTCGTACCCAGATTTACCCAGTCTGCAGAAAAGTCGGGATTGTCTTTGAAATTACTTTTACTGCCGTAATGTTTTATTACTTCTTCAACTGCATTTGTGGTTGGGAATTTCCCTGTCTTTCTGTCAATACGGCTTTCCCAGTAATATTCCCAGCGTTTGTAAATTTTCCAGCCCGGTACTTTCGACTTCTCGCCGTTTACCGTAACGAACCCGTTTTTAACGTTAAGCGACGAAAAGTAATCGTTCATTGCCGATTGAATTTCAAAGAATGTTGAGCTTGATGTTATGTTTTTATTCTTTATTACTGATTCGGGTATTATCTGAGCTGTTAATCCAGAATATATAACTATCGCAGCAATAATAGTTAGTATAAGTTTTTTCATTTTTTCTCCTTTATATAATGTTACTTGTTCCTTTAGTTGTTCAATTTTAATAATTCGCTGTTATTTATGCAAGTGTAAACTTAATATTTAATCTGCAAGGGATAGATAAAACCGGCATTAAAATAAAAAAACAGTGATATGATTTGAGATTAAAAAAGAAGCCTTTCGCAAAAATTCAACAACGCAGATAATAAAATCCCGCTTAGAAGAATGCTGTAACCTGTGCCCTGCCAGTGTGGATGACCTGTTTACTGCCTTCTACTCTGCCGTCGTAGTTTATCGTTGCTTGTATATTTTTGCTGATGCTGTAATCGAAAACGCCCCGCCAGTAATAGCTTTTGCCCGCAGGTCTTCCCGATGTCAGCTCATACGGAAAGCTTGTGTCGCTTGTATTTAGTATTACTTCGTCTCGTTCTATTTCGAGCCGCAATCTTCCGAGTGAAGTGAATGAATAAACAAACCGGAGTATCTGCTGGTTTATGTTTGCCGTCATTGGTTTTACAGGATATATATCATCCGATTTTGTGTAGTTGAACTGGAATCCGCTTTCTATGCTCGATATTGGTCTGTACGCAAGATCTGTGTTTACGCTATATCCCGATATATTCCTGTTGCGGACTGAGTTTACGGGTGCTATGTTTCTGTCTGTCTTTATCACGTAATCAAGCTGGGCTGTTATGTCAGACGTAAGCCCAAGCCTTGCCCGTATCGAACGCTGTATGTTCAGAGCTCTTTCGTTTCCGCTGCTGTACTGGCTGAAGTTTGTGAGCTGTTGATACCTGAATCTGAATGAATATGACGGGTTGTTCTCGAACAGGTACACATCCTGCTGTAAAAGCTGTGCACCGGCAAGTGTGTTAGAATCGTTTAGAAAAGTGCTTAGCTTCATGAAATATATGTTGTCTGTCACAGGATCCTTGCTGCGCTCGTCAATTCTTATGTATGTTTCAGCAGAAAAATTATTGTAAATATCTGCAAAGATTCCCTTTCCCGTTGAGAAAAAATAACGCGATGGCTTTAGCGTTACCCTGAATGATGTTTTCAAATCAACCGTCGGAAAAAACTGGTCTGTAGGTACGTTCAGCTTTATGTAATTCCCGTCAAAGTTCGTTAACTGAAATTCGTTTTCATCCTGTATGCCGTTGTTGTTAAGGTCGCCAAGATAGATGTAATTTCCCTGCCCGACTGGTACAAGCACGTATAGTTTTTGTATCTTTGCCGTGCGCTCGCTCGTTACTGAGTATAGCACGTCTGCCGTAACCGCACTGTTTATAGGAGTAAAACGGAGTCTTGAATTCACTAGCACTGACTTGTTGTCTTCATTGCCCTGTCCGATGGCAACGCTCGAATAGTTCCTGTCTCTGATTGCGAAATCCATGTCTGCATAGAACCACTGCACTCCCTGATAAAGTAAACCGTACCTCTGAGTAAATGCTCTTGAAAATGAAGTTAAAGTTCCTCCGCTCGGGACATCGTCATCTCTGTAGCTGAACTCGGCAAAAAAATTAAAGTTTATTATATTGTTGAATGATATACGGGGAGCAATTTCAAGAAATCTGAAACTGTCATACAGCAGACTGTCGCCTATTGTCATCGTGCTGATTGATGATTTTCTGTTTTCATTGTTCAGCCCCGCGGAGATTTCCATGTAGCTTAGTTTTGTTTCATCTCCGAAAAATTTCTTGTACCCCAGAAAAGCCGTCTGCTTTAACCAGCTTCCCGAACGGTTTATGTTTTCATTATTGCTCGAAATATTCTCGATATAGTACTTTACAACAGGCAGGTTCTTATCGAATCCGGGTGAACCTGTCGTGTTAAACTCAAGCCCTCCCGTGAACCTTGTTGAATTGAAAAAATCTCCGCGTATCAACTGCGCAAAGCTACCCGCCAATTTCATGTTCTGCCCGGGTGCTATAAGGAGGTTTGCATCTCGGTAATGCTCTGTCGCTGTAGTGGAATCGAAGAGGTCAAAGTTTCTGTTAAACTCTACCGAATTTATCCTGTCAAGCGTCGTGAATTTTCTGTCAATCATCCTTTCTTTATAGGATGCGGTTATATTATCGAAATTTATTCCGAACATGTTAAACTTCACCTTCCTGAATCCGATTTCGCCGTTGAATGCAGCACCGCCGTTTTTTGAGTCTGATTCCGCGAACTTATTCGCATTGAAAAGTGAATACGCTCCCTCAAACTTAAAGTATAAATCCCGCGTTCGGTTAATTGCATAGTCGAGCGTTATTCCCGCTATCTGATAAGATGTCGGCACCGGTAAATACACTATCGGCGCGTAAGAACCGCGCCCTATTCCCGCGAAATCGTACTGGTATGTGCTTACGCTGTTGTAGTCTCCGCTTCCGGCTCCTACGTATGAAAAAGTAACCTGATATACGGCAAGCGAATCTCCCGGCTTAAATCTGTAAAAAGTAAAAGCTGAACCGTTTATTAGTGTATCAATTTTTACGTATGCGCCTACGGGATTATTCAACGAGTCATATCCGACATACACAACACCTGAACGTGATGCTTTCAGCCTGTCGCTCCCCGCATTCTTTAGTATTACTTTGTCTGAATCGCTGAGAGTAAAATCAATCGTCTTATCCTCATTGTCAGTTTCGTTCAGGTATGAAACCCCAATCGTAAGCTTTTTATCGAATAGCTTGTATCCGCTGTTAGCTACTATTAATGAGCGGCTGTACTTCCTGTCTGAATACTCAAACTCGACAACAACACGCGTTGCGTTGTTTATGATGCGTTTGTTCGTGAACGTAATCTGCCCGAGTCCGTAATCAATCACGTAGTCAGCCTGCTCTCCTCGTGTCATAAGCAATCCGTCAATGTAAACTCTCTCCGTTCCCGATAGCACGAGTATGTTGATTTCATTCGTTGCACCGCTCAGTCTGTAAGGTCCCTGTACGCCGTCTATTCCGTTAAAAGTATTGCTGTTGTACTTTCCGCGTGAGACTGCACCGGTAACGAGGAAGTTTCCGAATTCAAACTCCCCGAATCCTTTCGCTCCTTGTATCTTCCTGTTGAAGTTAAGAAATTCAGATGTTTGTAGTTTTACGTCTATATCTCCGAGCGTTGCACCAAGGTTACTGCTTTTTATTTCTATATAAACTTTGTCAAGCTCTTGAAGTTTCAGCGTGTTACCCTCGGGCTGAATCGGTGTGTTTTCATCGTTCAGCGCTGCGTTTATCTCTATGTCGCTCGTAAGCTTCCCGTTTAACTGTAGCCTGAATCCCGAGTTGAGCGATAAGTCTTTATTCGTACCGAGCGTAAAACCTCGGAAAAGACTTCCCGTCCTCTGCAGGTCTGTTCCCTCAAATATATTGTCGATGAAATCTGTCGTCTGCGTTGCAATCTGCATCGTATCGCCAGTTAACGTATCCGTTTCTATTTTTAAATCGAATATGGAATACTCGCTTTTGATGTTGTAAGGAAAAATGTCGTATCGGACGTACACGTCATATATTCTTAGTGTATCGAATGAATACTTGCTGAAAAGTTCTTTTGAAACTGATATAATTCCGTTCTTGTAATCGAATACGTAATCGGAATACCTCGTAAGAGTTTTACCGTCAAGGATTAGTACATCAGTATTGGGAACAACAAACTTTTCATTCGTTACAAGTAAAGTATCTGTAAACGTAATTTTAAGTTTGAGCTCTTTATAGTTAGGGTCCTGCTGCGAGCGCAGTCTGCCCGTGAAAGCAAAAGCAATTATTATAACCAGAAATAATATTATCTTTTGCTTTATCAATAAACTGAAGCCAAATAATTAATGATACTTTGATATTTCAGATTCCTCTGAAGGAGATACGTTCTCTGATTTTTTCAAAAGCAGCGTGTAAGAATTCTTTCTGAAGTTATCATCTTCCGTTTCTATCGTAACAGGTAAACCCTCGGTAAGAGTAATAACCCTCCCCGCAGACGTTGTAAACTTCGAGCAGTGGAACCTTATCGCACCGCCAACGGATTTCTTCAAAGCTCCAAGATTGACAGAATCTTCAGAGTAAATATCATAAGACCTAAGCGAATTCAGACACAGCGACTGCTCTTCCCTGTCGTTAACAACTATTGTGAAACATTTCTTCTTAAGCAGAAGGAATGCAGGTATAAACAAAACCCCCGCAAGAAGTACAATCAATCCGATGAGTGCAAAAAGCCTCCATGCACCGTATTTAATCCTTATCTCAAGAGGTATATACGTCTGTATCTTCTTGTCTTTCAGCACGGGCTTAAATATTTCCGGAATAGTCTGCAGTGCAAAGAGCTGTTTGAAACTGTTTATATAATTCTCATCGAGCAGTATATCAACGTTAGTTACCTCAAGCACAAGGTTTCCCCCTACCGTGAAATCTTCCTTAAATATTGTGTTGAAAGAAAACTTAGGCGATATTTCCGGCATGTCAAAAAGCACCGAGAAACCTTTAACCTCTCCTTCGGGCGAAACGTTGCTGACGGTCGAGGGAGTAATGGTCTGCGTTCCCAGCGACCTCACGGAATAATCTGACGATTTAAAATCATCAAGTTTTACGTTCAGCTTTGCACTTCTGATTATATACGGAAACAGATTCGACTTAAGCGAAAGGTCGCTGAATGTTTCCTTAATTTTTTCGCTTTCCTGAAAATCAAAACCCCGCAGCGCCTTTCCGTCGTAGTAAAGCTTTCCGGGTACTATTTTACTTTGAGTAACTTTTGGAACCAGCACAATCGTTCCTATATCAAGCGGCTTAAGTGTTATCGGCTTCTGCTTAATACCGATGCCGCGTATAAGCTTATCGTATCCCTCAAGCTGGGTCTGGTTCAGCTCCCTCTTTGAATAAACAATCCCATATACAACGTACCCGTTCGATTCATACCCCGCTTCAACTATTTTCTCAGGTATTGGATAGAGTAAAACCTTGCGTATATTTTCATCATTGCGGAGCCGTTTATAGTATTCAAGTGTGTTGAAATATGACGAGTCTCCGCTTCCGCTGTTATCGTTTATGTTATCCGTAATAAGCCATATTACGGCACTCTCTCCCTTAATTTTTTCTATTGATTTATCGAGTGCTTCAATAAGGTCTGTAGTCCCGAACCCCCCGTCATTAGCTCGCATGAGACTCAGCTTGTCCGTTAGCTGGTCAACAGCGAGTTCTTTTCCATTCCCGCTGAATATGCTTTTCGGTGAAACAAGCGCACGCTTTGAATCTGTCTTCGTGAAAAGGAATACGCTCGCATAATCATCCTGCTTCACCGCATTCTTTATCATCGCCTTGCAGAATATCTTAAAAGCGCTGTTCGCCTCTCTGTAATACCCCGACATACTTCCCGAATTATCTATAAGAAATACGTGCTCGTTCTGAGCCTTAACCAATGACGCAGATACGGCTATTACCGCTAATGAAACTACAGCTATAAAAAACTTTTTCATGTATTAAAACTTATTTATCTTTAAATACTATCTTTTTTCCGTTGTATTTTATCGTACCAACAGATGCTTTTTCAAGCCTGTCATTAATCGCCCGTCCGAGCTTAACGTTCTTTACCTTAGCCGCGAATATCATCTTGTAATGCCGCTCGTCTATGTTTCTCAAATCAGAAAACAAATTCTTGGAAAGCTCCCTGAATCCGTCGTAAACACTGAAGTCCATTATTCCTATCGAGTCTTTTTCAAGACCCTCGATTTTCTCGTCGTCAAGTTCGTCTATGAGCCGCTTCAAATCAAACGTATGCTCAGCAAGATAAAGCGGCGTCAGCGGTGCGTAGTGGCTCTTTAGAAGTCCGGGTGACGTAACTTTGTTATCTTCAGCAGATTCTTCATACTCATAAACTTTTCTTCCTATTACTTTTTCTATATCTTCTTTCGTTATGTACCCGTGTCTTAGTATCGTAACCCTGCCGCCCTCAAAACTCACGACTGTAGATTCAATCCCGATAGTGGACTTCCCTCCGTCCAGTATGTATTTTATCTTCCCTCTTAATTCTTTCATCACCTCAGCCGCCGCAGTGGGTGATATTCTTCCGAACATATTCGCAGACGGTGCGGCTATTGGTGTTTTTGTTAGTCTGAGCACAAACTTAAAAAGCTCGTGATAAGGTACTCGAAGTGCAACCGTGTCAAGACCCGCCGTTACTATGTCGGGAATGATGCTCTTCTTTTTCAGTATAAAAGTTATCGGTCCGGGTGAAAAGAAATCAGCAAGCTTGTAAACGTCGGGATGTATATTCTCTGCATACTTTTCAAATTCTGAAATATCCGGTACATGTACTATCAGCGGATTAAAATCGGGTCGTTTCTTCGTCTCATAAATCTTCAATACAGCGTCTTCGTTTAGTGCATCAGCTCCAAGACCGTAAACAGTCTCCGTCGGCAATGCAACAACGTTGCCGCTCAGTATTTCCTCAGCCGCAAGCTCAACGCTATTTATTATTCGTGTTTCCAAGTTCTTAACTGTATTTTAATATGCGTACCATTTCATACAACGCAATTCCCGTCGCTACCGATACGTTCAGCGATTGCTTTATTCCGAGCATCGGCAGCTCTAGAGAAAAATCCGATGAATCAATTAGCTCTTTCGATACTCCTGTAATTTCATTGCCGAGTATCAGGCACAGCGGAAAATCTTCTTTCTTTAAATCCCATATCATCCTCGGCTCGTCAGTAAGCTCAAGTGCTGCTATCTTTATGTTATCTGCTTTCAGCCGTTTCACTACTTCTAAAGGGTCCTTTACGTATTCCCACGGCACGCTTAGTGTTGCCCCCAGCGCAACCTTCTCTATCTCCTTGCGCGGCGGATACGGTGAATATCCTGTAAGGAATATTTTTTCTATGAAAGCACCGTCAGACGCTCTGAATACCGCACCGACATTAAAAATGCTGCGTATGCTGTCGCACAGCAGATATATTGGGTTGCGGCTGAACTCTTTTATGTTAGTTAAATCTTTTCTTACAGATTTTATTTCGCCGTGACTCAGCTTTCTCAATATTTATACGTATTTTTGTTAATATAAAGTATAAAATTAAGATATTTATGCGTAAGTAACACTCCAATTTATTAAGCGCAGCGAACATCCGCACTATATCTGAATTTGTATTTAATATAACACTGCTTTTATTTAATTTAATTATACTTATTACAAAGATTAATTTATTCATTATATTATGAAAATTAAAGAACCTCTTTCCCGCATAATTGACATGCTGTCAAACCTTATTTCTAAATTTAATATACCTGTAACAATAGCCGTTATAATGTTATTTATTATAACCGTGAATGCACACTCTCAGTCCGGCTGGTTTTCACAGCCTCTGCCGGTGAATGGGCAGGTGCAGGACTTAAAGTTTTTTGACGCGAATACGGGGTTGATATTAATGAACGAACCTTTTAGAATCTATCGAACAACAAATGGTGGTTACCATTGGGATTCAACGATACATAATCAATACATAACATTAATAGATGTTATTGATTCAACATCGGTATATGGTGTTGGTGCATTTGCAAATGGTAGTAAGCAAATAATTCGATCTTATGATAGAGGGTTCACATGGGATAGCATGGCGGTTACTGTTTTGGAAACAATTAACGGCATCTCTTTTGTAAACCGTGATACCGGATGGGTAGGAGGCACTGCGGGCGCGTTGCCTTTTCTGTGGCGGACAACAAATGCGGGTGTTACATGGACAGTTCAATCAACCAATACAGGATTCGGAATAATATTCTTCCTGAAACAAAAAGTGAAGGGGGAGTATATCGGCTGGTCTATGAATTATTCTGATTTATGGAAAACTACAAATTCCGGTATGAGTTGGACGCAAATACAACAATCATTTGGAATATCAAAGTTGTATTTTTCAGAAGAGAATATAGGCTATGTTTCGGCGGGTAATAAATTTAAGAAAACAACCAATGGAGGTATGAATTGGAGTACTTATTCTATGCCGACAAATTATAATATATTTTTCAATACTATTAATAATTTAAAATTAATTAATAAAGATACTATTTATGGTGATGATGGAAATAGATTGTTTGGTTCTACTTTGCGTGGAATCATTTGGATATCAACAAACGGTGGTGTAAATTGGGGATTTCAGCAGCCTGATACAAGTATACATCAAGGAAAATATTATGGAATCGAATTCGCAAACAAAGACACGGGCTGGAGCAGCGGAATCCGCACCAACAACGGCGGCGGACCGATTATAATGCCGACGTATATTCCCAATAACGGGGAAAATGCAACAGGGTATGAACTTATGCAGAACTACCCAAACCCTTTCAACTCATCAACAGCGATTGAACTGTCTGTACCAAAGGATTCCTATGTTTCGCTGAAAATAACCGACCTGACGGGCAAAACAGTGTTCCGTGTGCTTTATGAAATGCCCCTGAGAGCAGGTACTCATAAATTCACGATAAACGGCTTCGGCAAGCTGAACCTCGCAAGCGGCGTTTATTTTTACACAATAGATTCACGCGATATGTATTCAAACAAAACAAGATTTACAAAAACACGAAAAATGCTCTTAATTAAATAAATATATTGCATTTCTCTCCAAAAAGTTAAAGAAATACCCCAAATATAGGGAAACTATATTAAAAAACCCCTAAAACCCAAAATCCCCAATAATATGTCAAAAAACTTCCCAAAAGTATCTTTTTTATGTATGCCTGCGATATGCCTGCGATATGCCTGCGATATGCCTGCGTTTTAATAATGTACCGGCTGTACGTCAAAACGGACAACTTTTCTATTCTACTTAGATAGCAAACAATTGAAATATCATACAGTTAAGAAAAGATTATGCTATTGGGGACTTCCCCATCAGGAAATACAGCAAATTCTCAACTTTTAAATATTTAAGGTAGATTACACGATTTTTAAAATGGAGTAATATATCTCTAACACGGATCGCATACTTAGGTTGGAAATGAAAAAGCCCCCGCTGAAGCGGAGGCTTTTGTATAACAATTATTGTATTACTTTATTTCTTCTTAGTCTTTGGTTTGCTGCCGTTTCCTTTGCTATGCTCTTCATGTTTTTCGGGATATTTGACAAGCAGTTCTTTTCTTCTTCTAACGATTGAGACTATGAATCCTGCAAAGAGAATAACAATGCCCGTCCATAACACACTTATAAACGGCTTAATCGCTGCGTTAACAACGAGCGTTTCCCCGCCGTGCTGATGAGTAGTGGTCTCAGAATTCATGATTGAAAATACAGCAGTCGTTCCGCCTTCTTCTTCGCCTCTGACAGACATGTTTAAGAAATAAAATGCGTATTTCTTGCTGCTCTCCATCATTATCGGATTCGGCTGAGGTACTCCGTCAACAAACTTTGTTTTAACATTCAGCGTTTCAGTAACAGCACCGTCAGTAACTTTTATAATTGCTCCGAGAGTGTAATTTCCCGAACCCATTTCCTTGCCGCCCTTTTGCATATTGCCGAAATCAAAGTCCACGAACTCAACTTCAAGTTCGTTGACCTTTGTTTTCGTGCCTTTTTTCAGGTCGTACATTGATTCTTTCGGGTATGGATTTGGAGCTTCAAGACTCATTGGGGATAAATATAAATCTTTATATGAGAAGTATGCAATATCAGGACTTTTCATCACACCCTGTGAGAACTGACTGTAGAACATTACAGGTCTCAAAGTCATTTCCTTGTTATCCTTTTCAACCTTTATGTTGAAGGCATACATCGTATCTCTCTTGTTATTCGGGTCCATAAATGTACTCGCACCAACGTATGTAAACTGATATCCAAACGCTTCCTGAGATTTTCCCTCTTCAAGCGATAGGTCAACGTCCTGGCTGTAACGTGCAGAACCAATTACTCCCAGAAAGAAAAGTGCAATTCCAATATGCGCAAACATTCCGCCAAAGTTCATCGTACCGCTTTTGATAATTCGTATTGCAAACCTGGCATTAACAAAGAATGCTACCAGTGATACAAAAGCAAACACAATGTATAATGGGTCTCTTAAACCTATCGTAATAAGTACAACAAGAGCTATTAATGACAAACCCGCGGGTAATATCATGTTCTTCCAGAACTTGCTGATATCCGTATCTTTCCATTCAATGTAAAGACTTATTCCCATCGTTAACATAAGAAAGATTGCAACGGGCAGGTTCATGTTGTTATAAAAATTCTGGTCAACTTTAGACTGCGATACTATTGGTAAACTTGTCCCGACAAAAATGACAAGCGCTGATGCACAAAGCAGCAATGCACCTATAAAGAGAAATGACTCTTTTGTCATCAATTTCGAACTCTCGATTCTGATATCTTTCAGACTCTTCCAGCGAACGAGTATCATTCCAAGTGAAATGAGCGTAAACGTTGATATAAACACAACGAGTGCAAGATAAACTTCCGCACCCGGGTCAACGAATGAATGTACGGATGAATCTCCGAGTATTCCGCTTCTGGTTAAGAAAGTGGAATAAAGTACAAGTAAAAATGCAAGTATGCTTAGAAGCAGATTTGTTTTCTTGTATCCCCCCGTCTTCCTTTGAGCAATTATTGTGTGAAGACTTGCAACGTTTATAATCCATGGAATCAGCGATGAGTTTTCAACAGGGTCCCATGCCCAGTAACCGCCCCAACCGAGTATGCTGTAAGCCCAGTAACCGCCCATCATAATTCCTAGTCCGAGTATACCACCGGCAAAAAGAATCCAAGGAACAGAAAAAGAAGTCCAGCTTTCAAAATCATTCTTTAGAAGCGCACCCATTGCAAATGCAAACGGTACAGTTAATGCTGCAAACCCCACAAAAAGTGTAGGCGGATGGATTGCCATCCAGAAATTCTGCAGTAGAGGATTCAATCCCCGTCCTTCTGGCGGCATAAAACCATAATCTACTTCCTTCGGAAATGATTCCCAGAGATAATGGAACGGTGATTTAAGTATAAGAATCAGTGTAATAAAACTCAGAACCAGCGTAAACATTGCCATCACCTGAGGTTCCATTCGCTCGCCTTTTGAAACATAGTTAAGCAAAAAGACCCCGATTACGGCAGTCAGCAATGCCCACAGCATAAAACTGCCTTCCTGTCCTGCCCAGAATGTAGAAATTAGCAGAGGAAGCTGCAAGTCTGTTGAGCTTTGTTCCCAAACATAAGAAAGCTGAAAGTTATGCGTAAGTATATTGTACAGCAGATATAACGCTGCAGTAATAATACTGATAGATGTTATGTGAAAAAATATCCTTCCCATTTTCAGGAAATTCTCTTTCCCGCTATGTGCAAGAAAGAAACCTACGATAGAGATAACAGAAGCTATAAAAGCTGTATAGATAAGAAGTTTACCAACCATAGTTATTTAATTTAGTTAACATTTGAAGACTTCATCACGTCCTCACCCTTGCCCTCGTACTTCGAAGGACATTTTGTCAAAATTTCCTTTGCGTAAAAAACATCGTCTTTTACTTTTCCTTTAGCAACAACCATCGTCGCTATATCAAAGTTATTCGGCTTTGCGCCGTCCAGTACAACCTTCATTTCTGTACTGTCATCATCCTTCATGTAGAAAGAAAACGTACCTTTATCTGCATCGTATTTTGTTTCCTTATTCTGCTGCCAGACTCCTTTCACCTCAACCATTTTCATCTTCTTCTGTGCCTCTTTAAAAGAAGCATATTCTATCTTGTTGTCCATGAAAGAATAGAATCCCACAACAACAAAAATGATTACTATCAATGAAGCAATTATTATTTTTATTTTACTTGTCATTTTCTGCTCCTTCAAGTTTCTTTAAATTTCTGTCAATTGAAAATAAGTAAATGAAAAGTCCTGCCCAGGTAACAAGAGCTATTATAAGGACTAAGTACATTGCGTTCTGCTCTAAAAAATCGTACATATTATTAGTTATTAATATTTTGAATTCTTTGTAATTTCAGCTTCTCAATTCGGATTTTCACGTTTAGAATCCAGAAAAATAAAAGCGTAAAACTAAACAGCGAAAACATAAAAATCGAAAACATAACAGGGTTCATTGAAATCTTACCCTGCGAATCAATAATGGTATCAGCCGGATGAAGCGATTCAACTATTCTCGGCATAATAAATATAAAGAACGGCACAGTAACAAATGCTATAATAGCATAAACTGACGCAAGTTTTGCTTTCTGCTCGTAATTATCTATTGCCGAACGAAGCGCAAAGTAAGCACCGTAAATCAGCAAAAGTATAAATATAGACGTCTGCCTCGGGTCCCAGTTCCAGTATGTTCCCCAGTTAAATTTTGCCCAAAGTGCACCAGTTACTGTTGCGAGTATTGTGAATAGAAATCCAACTTCTGCTGCTGAATACGATCGTATATCATGAACAAGGTCGCGTCTCCTCAAGTACAGCACGGAGTTTATCATCGACAATAAAAATGAAACCACAGCTATCCACGAAAGAGGAACGTGCAGATAAATAATCCTTGCTTTGTCGTACAATCCGGGAATCGTAGGAATCGGTACGATAAATGTGCCGACTAAAACCAGAGATATTAAAACAAAAACACTATACTTATAAATACTGCTCATAGTTTAGATTTAATCCTGAGGAATAGGTCTACCCATACTTGTGTAAATCTCTTCAATCTGCGCTTTATTCCTCTCTGCTTCTGCATTCGACGGGTCAAGCTCTAAAACTCTGCGGTAATGCTTTAAAGCAGGTTTATATTTCTTCTTCGGACTCAGGTTTGCTTCAAACATTAAATAGTTGCCCGCAGTCATGTGTTTCTGAATAAGCTCTTTCTTTAAATTATTGTCTTTTTTAAAATTATTTTCAAAATCGTATGCACCCTTTGAAAGCTCATCGGCTTTTGGATCCTGAGCGTCATCGCCTGCCGCATCGGTCATATTACCCTGTGTGTTCTGGCTTATGTCTGGATGGTTAGGCGGCATTTTTGCGTTGGGATCCATTTGATTCTGAGTAGTAGTCTTATTATTATCCATACCCGGTTTCTTCTCCTCCATTTTTGAACATCCGGCTATAAGTAGTGCAAATATTGACAATAAAAGTAGTTTTTTCATTTTTATGTATTGGTTTATTTTAATTTTTAATTTTGCAAATATAGTTAAAACGAAATTTAATTTCTGTAAATAATAACACCATAAATAGTAATTAAGTTACATTTATTTATAACCTAAAAACCTTAATTTTATTCTCCTAATGCGTGATTTTTGACTTTCCTAAGCAGTTTTAGAAACCCCGCTTGAAAGCAAGCGGGGTTAATATCAGAAATGCTGAATAATTCTATTTTATACCAATATCAACTATTCCATTTACGTGTCTTGTTCTGTCCTTAAACGTTCCGTTTGAGTTCATAACTCCTCCGTGGCATAGCCAGCATTGAGTAATACTCGGATACAATGATGGATGTGTTCCGCCCGGTAATGCACTGCCTGTCGTTGGATTTCCATGACATGAACCGCAGACTACTGAAGATGGGTCATTAAACACAGGAGCAGCACTATTGTTACCATTCTTAAACATACCGTGGCAATAAACGCTTGAGCATGTCTGCTGATTCTGGTCCCATTGCGGATTCGGTGTTATTCCTTCTGTTACAGTATTTGCAAGAGTTCCAAATACAACTCCCGCAGCATTCTTCCTGTCCTTTATGATATGGTTAGGATCTGAGAATGAACTCACAGCCAGATGGCACTCAATGCAAGGAACAACCTTAGAAAACCTTTTAGTAGAATCGGTAATCATATGCTTTACGTGCGAACCTACACCTCTGTCAGTATTCTGTGATGCACCGTTTAAAGCCAGCGGCGGGTATATATGGCTGTTATTTCCGTGGCATGTGTTGCATGCCTCCGGACCTCCAGTATGACAAGTATTACAGGAAACTCCGGATGTACCGCCGCTGTAATCGCCGCCATGGCATGACTTACAGCCATTCAGATTCCAGTCATTACCCGAAAACCATGCTCCGTGAAAATCAGCTGAAGACGGGTCAATCCATCCGCTTGGATGAAGTTCCGGAGACGGAGAAACCGCAAGGTCTTTCTTTACCTCACTGCAGCCGTAGACGAGTACCATAAACCCAAACAGGACTAATGAATACAATATAAATATTTTTTTCATAATCTTTATTATTTACTTTAGTTTTGTATGACAGTAACCGCAGAAACCGACTCCGGACATTCCGTCCGGACGGGCATTGGCATCGGAATGACATGTATAACATATCGAACCTTTAGTACTGTGCCAGTTACCTTTATCATCTTTCATAAATCCTGATTCGTGTGTTCTTGGATTTGTACCCTTTATGCCGTCGTTGTCAACGTGACACTGTACGCATGTTGGGTCAGCACCATTAACACTGTGACAGGCTTCGCATGATTCCATGTCACGTTTTGCAAGGTCTGCATGAATACCGCCTCCCGTTCCAACTCCAAAAGTCGTGAAGTTCGCAACAAGATGGCTCTTTGGCATTAAACCAGTAGGTAGATTTCCGCCGTTCTGGTGACATGCGGCACAGAAATCGACAGGGTCATGACATGTTTTACATTCAAACGATTTCTGCCGTGCATCAAGTCCATGAGAGTATATATAATTCAGGTCATGAGCTGCTGTTAGTTTTTGCAGAGATGCCCTGTCAGTTCTTGTTACCTGATCTTTGTTGTAATACGGAGCATAGAAATTCTTAGGAGTATTTAATCCCTGATACTTCACCGGCTGGTGGCAGTTTTCGCAGAAGAAATTCGAATGACACATCATACAATTGTTGTTCAAAGCTGTATTTGAGGATGCATCATAGATTATCTTGTGCTCGTTCAGGAAATTAGAATTCATGTGATTCATTGGCTTAAGGTTTGTCAAGTTAGTATGACAAGCTTCGCATGAATTAGTCTGCTGATTATTGTCATGGCAAGTGTAGCAGGTTTCCATATTAGGAAATCCGCCGCTCGGTGCATCGCTTGCATACTTAACGTTTTCAATTCCGGAGTGGCAATAATCACAATTCATTTTTTTAGCTACATGTTTTTTGTGTGCGAAAACAAGTTCTTTCGGAGCAGAACCTATTTTCTTATAAACGCCGTCGTAATGACAGAGCTTACACTCTTTATCATCTTTGACATTATGGCATGCAACACAGTTGTCATGATTTGGGTTAAGATTGTCCGTAACCCTTCCAGATTCGTATGCTGCCCCGTGGCAATCCTTGCAAACTAAACCTACATCTTTCGAGGCATGCAGCTGGTGGTTGAACTTAATTACATCTTTATTGCTTTCACCGCTCACTTTAACAATGTCGGATTCACCGAATACCCTTGTTAAACTTTTATTCTTTGAAACATAAGCCGTGAGCGAAATGAATAAAAATGCACATGTTAAAAATACTATATAAAACTTTTTTAGATTCATAATTTATGCTTATGTTTATTTATTAAAATTCGTAAAGAGCCAGAGATTGAATCCCAGAAGGAATCTTGTGTCGAACTTATAGATTTCATTCGTCATGAACTGACCCTGAGCATCAATAGAAAAATGATTTACAGGCCTGTAAGTAAGACCGAGAGCCCCACTGAATACATCCACTTTGTCAGCGTTGTAATTTCCAAGATTATATCTTGAATAACTAAGGTTTGAAGTCAGCACAAACTGATTCTTGTAAAGGTCATGATTAAAATACCCGAATGCACCCTCAGTCTCTCCCGCATATCCTGTGTATTTCACAACACCAAGCCCGTACCATGGATTTGAGACTCCAAACTGAAACTTCAAAGAATTATCCGATTCGTAAAAAACACCCCCGAACCTGCCGTAAACATTCGCATCAGTCCCGAAAATTCTCGCTGCATAATCAATCCCTGCCTCAACTTCCTGATACTTCTTGTAATTGAACACCCAGAAAATTGTGTTATAGCTAATTTGCGGCTGTTTATAATAGTAACCTACAGAAAACTTCACTTTATCAGTAAGTGCAAAATTCCCGTTTATCTCAGCTTTATAAAGCTTCTTCATGTTGATATCATAATAAGCACGTCCGAAAACATTATGCTTTTTATTAATTCTATATGAAACATCAGCACCCGCTATCTGCTCTGACTTTGATTCGGTCTCTATATAAACAACTTTGGGATTAAACAGCTCATCCGGACGTATTGTATAATAAGGGTCCATGCCCCTTCTCTTCATCGCATAACTTAAACCAACAGAAAGGTCCTTCACCCCGTAATACAGAAACTGCCCTCCCGCAAGAAAATTATCCTTCAGTTGTTTATATCCCTGAAAATCATACGCAAGCGGAGTAAGATATCCGCCGTATCCTACTATCTGATACTGTTTCCTGTCGCCGAGTTTAAGCTTGAAATGTGCTCCGTCAATCGTTCCTCTTCCCGAACCTGCTGAGACGTACTGCCTTCCCAGCTTCAAGTCGAGCACATTAAACAGGTTATTTCCCTTCAGGTACGCGTCATAAAATCTGAATGAAAATCCCCTGTCAATTTTATTAATGATATCCTCATCGGTCTGAACGAATGAACTTAGCGTCCATTTCCCGAAATTCAGGTCGAATGCTAAATTCTGATAACCTTTGAGGTGTGTTGTGTAAGTTGCATCCGCGTTGGAGCCGGTAAGTGAATCAACACGCTTCCAAGTGTAAAAAGCGTTATTAAACCTTAAATTCAAAGTTTGTGATAAACCGGACGCCAATAATGCAAAAAACATAACAAGCGTAAAAACTGTAAACTTCCTCATAATATGAAGTAAATTATTAAAAAATTCCTCTCGAAAAAATATACAGAACTGGTCAATCTTAAATTTTGACCAGTTCTGAATTTAAAATACCTAAAACTTAAGGTTTTTTATGCTGAATCTTTGCATACATTTCAGCATAGTTAAATCCTTTAAAAGTGGGGCTTTCGTCGTTATGGCAGCCGGTACAGGCAGCTTCACCCTCGACAACAACCAACCCGTTTTCAATAGCTTTCTGTTTATCTTTCATGATAGACATTGCTTTGTACTCCGAGCCGGGACCATGGCAGCTTTCACACTGTACTCCCTGTGTTTTGTCGAATGATTCGGTAAACTCAGCGGGGTCGAGATCTTTACCGAGGACATGACATTTAACGCAAGCCGGAGTTTCAACTGCTTTAGTCTCAAAACCCTTGTCTTTTGCAATCTTATCTGCTTCGGGAGTTTCGAGAGTTTTCCATGCATTGGCGTGTTTGGAGTTCTGCCAAATATCAAGCTGTTTGCCCTGGGCATCTGACTTGTGGCAGGCTCCCGCGCATTTTACTGCACCAACGTACTTAAACGAACCTGTTTCGTGGGACGGAACGGTTGAGAATGAGAATAAAAACAAACCAACAAACAACGTCACACTTACAGTAATGAAAATTTTTCTTTTCATAATTTTTGGTTTAGTTAAGTTTATAAATATATATATTTTTTAGGTAAATCAAAATCAATTTTATTTTGTGTATTTTTCAAGTGCTTTTTTCTTCTGACTTAGTAAATCCGAAATCAAACCGTAATTGTGTACATAAAGACTTCTGTATGCTGAAATCTTATTAATTAAATTTTTCGCTGCTATCACTTCTGCATCATTATCCATATTTATGTTACTAATAATTTCTCTTATGGTTCCTGCGGATTTATTAACATCTGTTTTCCATTCATCCATCATTTTAGAATATTCTGCGTCATGGCATTTTGCACAGTTTTCAGTACCCGGCTTATAAATCTTATCTTTATCAAGGTGGCAATCCGTACAGTTTACTCCCGCCTGTTTCATAATATCGGGTTCGTTCTTACCCTCGAAAGAGCCGTTATAAACCTGTGACTGTATATTATGGCATCCGCTGCATGATTCATTCTTTTTACCGTTAGTATGATGACATGCATTGCAGGATTCCTTGTTTAAAATAAGCTCACCGTGTTTCTTAGAGTTTGAATGACACCTGTCGCATTGCAGTCTTTGTTTTACGATGTGTGTATTATGAGAAAATGATTTTCCAAAAGCATTTACTTTAACCTCCTGAATACCGCCGTGGCAGTTGTAACATTCATTCGGAACATACTCCGTGCTTGCTTCAAACTTTGGAAGTTGTGTTTTTGAACCAACCATTTCAAGTGCTTCCTTCATAATTCCGTACGCTCCCACAAGAAGCTTATCCGCGAACTGAATATTATGAACACTCTTTCCCACATCCACGGTTTTAATGTTGTGCATAGCTTCATCAAGTTTTAACAAAGCTTCGTTTTTTCTGTTGCTTGACGAGTTCTTAATTAAACTGTTTGTTGTGTTGTAGATTGACTTAATAACCGCAAGTCTTTTTAATGAAGACGCTTCCCATTGCTTTATCAAATTACCATAACCTTTACCATGACAATTATCACAGGCATCCTTACGTGATTTATCGGCGTTCACATTCTTACTCGTAGTTTCGTGTAATACATGACAACCTTTGCAGTCTATTCCGCTTAAAAACATAGAGCTCGGAGAAGACTCAGTGTTAAACCCTTTTTCACCCGCATAAAGATTAACCATAGATGAATGAGCACCAGAATGGCATGATTGACAATCAGGAGGAGTATTCACATCCATCTTCTCTACCTTATGTTTAATCGGCGAATGACAGTAACCGCAGCTCATGCTGTGCTTTGCAATGTGTGTGCTATGCATAAACTCAGTATCAGAATATTTATCAAGCTTATTATCTTCAAAGTGGCATTGGAAACATCTTTCCTTACCCACTTCGCCCTTACCCTTTATAATATTCGTATGACAGCTCGAACATTCAGTTTTAGTTTCAACAACCATATTATGGTTGTATTTCATTGACGCAAGTTGTTCTTTTGACTTATTCTCAAGCTCATGGCATGTTCTGCAGTCAGCAAGTTTGTCGAATTTATGCTCAGGGTCATCGGACTTATGGAAGTGACAGTTGAAACAAGTTGCGTAAGTTACCTGCATGTGAGAACCCTGTACTATCTGAGAATGACAACTTGTGCATTTTAGTTTTTTCCCTCTCCGAAGCTCTGAAAGATGATGTTTATGATTGAATAAAATTCCTTTTGTTTCATAAGTTGTATCCTGAATGCTTTGTTTAGCGTGACAGTCGGAACGCGAGCAAGTATTGTCGGGAATATCAGCCCATGGTTTTCTTTTCTTGTAAGAAGTTGAAACATAGTTAACAATCTGAACGAGACCGTTTAACTTCCCTTTAATAGTACCTTCAAGACCAGGTTCAAAATGACACTCAACACATTGGATATTATTATGGGTTGAAGATTTCCAGCTGTTATAAAACGGCTCCATATAATGACAAGTCGGACAGAAAGAAGGTCTTGATGTATATTCTGCAGATACGGCAAAGAATACAACGAAAATAAAAAAGTAAATACCTGTAAAAAGAAGAAACCTTCTGAATCCTGTTACATTCTTAAAGAATCTTTTATTCTTTTTAACTTTTTTATTTTCTTCCTTGTTAACTTCTTTGTTTTCTTCCATAATTTTGTTATTAAATAATATAAGATTCTAGCTTCTAGATTCTATATTCTGATCTTCAATCTCTTCCAGCTCCCTCGGGTGTTCATTTTCCATCTGATGTCTTGTTAAGTATCCTGTGTACCATGCCTTGTTCATCGGCCTTACGTCAGGATTCAGAAATATGAAATAAAAATGCCAGACAAGTATTGCCAATGACGCAAGTATAGCTTCATACCAATGAATCGCAGTTGCGATATCCATTCCCGAAACGTTTATAATCGGCAGGAAGAAATTCTGAAACCATAGAACTGCTCCTGTAGCTCCCATCACAACCGTGCCCCAAACCACAGCCCAGTATTCAGCTTTTTCAATATAGCTGAACCTGCCGAGTTTGGGTCTATCATTTTTCTTCCCGATTATATATCCAAGATTATCCATTAAATCCGTAATATCCTGTCTGTAAAACCACAAGTCTGCCACGAGCTTTCTGCCGCGCTTTGTAAAAATTATATAAAAGAGATGGTAGAAAGATGCTGCGACCATAACAACGGCAGCTATCCTGTGGATAATTCCTCTTAATTCAAATGCATACTGACCAAAAACTTTTGGACCCCATGCCACCCACCATGCTTCAGGGTACTTCAGTGCAAAACCTGTAATAACGAGTGTTATAAATGAAGAGAGCAGCAGAAAATGCTGTACTCTTTCATTAAAAGTCATTCTTAAATATTTTTCCTCGTGTTTCATATATTTGCTAAACCGCCTTTTTATCTTTAGTTTTTCTTCTGTAATCCAGAATGTTGTGCAAAACCATTCCGCCTATTACCGCTACAATTAGAATGATATAGAATCTTGTAATCCAGTATAGAAGCGGGTTTTCAACTTCTGCGTCAAGTACGTGGATCTTTGTGTTAATGAATACCTTGTCAGCTCCCGGATGACACGAGCCGCACGTCTTACCAAGATTATTTGGATGTATCGACGACAAAGAATCTGTCGAAGGTCTTATGTTATGGTTACCGTGGCAGCTTTCGCATGAAGCGGCTCTGTTCGAACCTCCACGCACTGCAAGACCGTGAAAGCTATCGTTATAGTTCTTCGTAACATTCTTAAGGTCATTATTGCTGATAATCTCAACTGATGCATGACAGCTCGAGCACAATTTAACAATTCCTCTTTGCTTTGATCCTTCCTTGTTTCCGAGAGAATCTGTAGTAACCACCTGATGCGCCCCGTGGCATGTATTGCAAGTGGGAGAATCTGAATTTTCCTTCGTCATCAAACTGACGTGATGAATGCTTCCATCGTAATCTGCTTTTTGCTGAACATGGCATTCGGACTGCCCGCAAGTTTTATCTATATTCTTTTTATTAATCTGTGATTCAGGATCAGATGCCTTTTTCATTTCATGCGGACCATGGCAGTTGCTGCAAGTTGCTGCCTTTAAATTTCCATTCTTTAGGGCTAAATAATGGAAACTGCTTTTATAATCATCAAGGTGAGTATTCTTGTTCGGGTTTACCTTATTGTCTTTATGACAGCCCAAACACATTTCAGTCTGATTTATCTTTGAAAATTCATCTGACTGCAGAACCGCATTAATGCTATGTTCCCCGTGACAGGTAGAACATGTTGGTGCATTCGGGTCACCGTTTTTAAACGAAACGCCGTGCGATGATTTATTGTAGTGTTCTACTTCATTTGTATGACACTTTCCGCAGGTTTCCATCATCTTTGCTTTTACGGTGGACTTCGTCGGGTCTGATGTAGATTCTATCATGTGGTCGCCGTGGCAGTCAACGCATCCCGCTGCCTGCTTACCGTCTTTCTGAATAGATGAGTGAATACTTGTTTTATACCTAGCGACAAACTTAGCAGAACCTTTTTCTTCACCCGGGAAAAGCTTTTCGTCCAGATGGCATTTAAGGCACGCCTGCGATTCAATTGAAAGTTTGCTTGATACAATCTTGTGTGCACCGTGACAGTCAACGCATGTCGGTGTATTCTTGTTCCCCTCACGCATAACGGTCTGATGAATACTATTATTAAAATCCGACTGGTGTTTTCCGTGGCATTTACCGCATGAGGAATTTATTTCACTTTTTGAAATCTTCTTCACTTCATGTCCGCCGTTATGACATCCGTTGCAGCCAACATTTCTTTTGGAGTGAATGCTTGTGTTATAGTCTTTTACGTTTTTATTGTTATGACATTTCATGCAATCATCCGTCTGGTTTGCTTTCATTTCCTTTACGGGTTTCTGGTAATGCGGAGAGTGGCATGAATTGCAGTCATTCTTTGCATGTACACTTTTTTCAATCGGCGGAAATTTATCATGGCAATTCTGGCATTTTATATCAACTTTTTTACTGCTGTGCGGTATTTCTTCGGGATTATAACCTTCATGACAATCCTTGCAATCAGAACCTCCATGAGAAGATTTCTTGTACAATGATGCGTCAACGTACAATGATTTTTTCTTACCGTTAACATCCATTGTCAGGTCTTTATCTTCATGACAGGCAAAACACTCATCAGAATTTTTTGCTTTAATAACAGTGTAATTAAATGCTGCTATAAAAACACTTAAAACAAGAAAAGCTGAAAGCGTGAAAATTGTTAATTTTCTATTATACATCTTTAAAAAGTTTTTTATTCAATATTTTCAAAAGAACTTCTTCGAACTCGCTGAGTTTAAATGGTTCTGAAATCTGATACACATTTTCTGGTACATCAGGAATGTCGTTATCATTCAAAGACGGCAAACATATAAAAGTCAAATCTTTAAGAGCCGTAACTATACGTTGTTTAAATTCCTTATCGAGTTCCTGGTCCAGTACTACGACATCAGCAGAGTTTCTGCATTCAGAAACAATATCGTCAATAGATTTGGTGACCGATAATTCTTTATAATTTTCGCACTTTGAAACAATATTATGCTTATTAAGAACTTTATTAATCAGGCAGCAAATCTCATCTGTAATGCAATATATTTTTACTCTTTTCTCCACTAATGTTAAATATACAATAATTAACAGCAAATATTGTACCATGATTTGTGTGATTAGAAATAGTTATAAAATGAGATTAAAAAGAAAATGTGGATATAAAGGACTTAATGTATGAATTATTGTTCCAAAATAGTGGCGATTATTCACACTTTTATTTTCTTGGCAGCCGAATAGTACCGTGTAGAAAAAACGGACTTACAGTGTGGAATATTTACTCCCCTTTAAGATAGCGTTCAGCGCTCTGTAGAGAATAGAGGCGAGCAAAAGATGTGACGTGAAAAACAGATCAAAATCTAAAATCTGATATATAAAACAAGAAGAGCAGGAATTGATACTGATTGGAAAGAGCAATTCCAAAATTCGATATTCTTGATTTTTAATTTTAGCCTAAGCTCCTTCAAATTCCATATTTGGAATTGGGACGAGCTCTTAGCTTCTCGTTAGGCCAAATTCCCCCAATTTATTATAAAGTGTTTTCCTATCAATCCCAAGCTTTTCGGCTGCTTTCTTTTTATTTCCTTTCGTCAGCTCAAGCACCTTTAAAATATACTTTCTTTCAAGGTCTTTAAGGCTAAGTCCTTGTGCATTGCTCAGACAATCGTCAAGAAAATTGTTATCCTCTGAAATTGAAAGATTCTTCACATCAATCCTATTGTTAGCCGCAGTAACCGCAGCCTGCTCAAGAATATTTTCCAATTCACGAATATTCCCCTTGTAGTTATGCTTGGAAAGCAGGGATATAGCCTCGGAAGTAATCTTTATATCTTTACCGAATTTCTTGCTCACATTTTTAAGAATGTAATATGCTAAAGCAGGGATGTCTGAAAGCCTGTCGTTAAGTGTAGGCAGGTTTAGCGAAATAGTCGAAATTCTGTAATAGAGGTCTTCGCGAAAACGTTTCGCAGCAATCATTTCCTGCAGATTCTGGTTAGTAGCAGAAATTAGCCTCACGTCAACCCTTTTCAACTTATCGCTGCCGATAGGTTTAAACTCCCAGTTTTCAAGAACTCTCAGCAGTTTAGCCTGAAGCTGATATGGCATCTCTGCAATCTCATCCAGAAACAAAGTACCTCCGTTAGCCTGCTCAAAAACACCTTTCTGATTTTCAATAGCACCCGTAAAAGCCCCCTTAGTATGCCCGAAAAGCTCGCTCTCAAGCAGATTCTCCGGAATAGCGCTGCAGTTTACCGCAACAAAAGCATTATTCTTCCTCTCACTGCTGAAATGAAGTGCTCTTGCAACGAGCTCCTTACCCGTACCGCTCTGCCCGCAAATAAGCACATTCACGTTTATCTTAGAAGTCTTCTCAATAAAGTCATACACTTCAAGCATCCTTTTGCTTGTGCCAATAATCCCAGGAAATGGCTCTCTCTCCGTGACAAGCGCCTTAAAACCGTTCAGTTCTCTTGTAATCTTAATCTTCTCAATAGCCTTATCAATCTTAAGCATGAACTCCTCAAGATTAAACGGTTTATTAACGTAATCATAGGCACCGTTCTTCATCGAATCAACCGCAGTCGTAATCGAACCATACCCCGTAATCATAATAAAAAGCGTATCCTTCGGCTTTGCCAAGAGCAAGTCCATCCCGGAAACCTCCGGCATCTGCAAATCCGAGACAATCAAATCAAAGAAATCTTTTTCAATAAGCTCTCTTGCCTTAACACTGTCATTCTCCTCAAAAACGTTAAGACCTTTTTTCTGCAAAACTTTTCTTAGCAGTGCAGATTGGTTCACCTCATCGTCAACTAGAAGTACTTTTATACTATATGGCATTTTGCGAATTAATTAAAATGAATATTACTTAAAATCAGGGAATTTTTCCACACATTAGCAGAATGAAATCACATCAGAGGAATGCCTATAAGAAATGTTGTTTTATTATCTTTAATAGAATTTAGCTTAATAATCCCGCCATGTTCTTTTACAACTCTATCAGTAAACGCAAGTCCGAGCCCAGTACCCTTTCCATACCCCTTAGTGCTAAAGAATGGTTTAAAAACATTTTCAATATCGCTTTCGGGAATACCGATACCATTATCGGAGATTTCTGTAAAAGCAAATTTATCATCCGTATACGTTACAACTTCAATGAGACCTTTTTTATTAGCGGGAATTGCCTGAATTGAATTACCTATAATATTAAGAAACACATCCTTGAAAAGTTCCTTATCAATCCTTACTGCCGGGCTTACGTTGCAAAAATTCTTTTTTAGCTCAATCTCTTTTTGACCCTTTAAAAACTTGAAACTGCTCAGCGTCTCAGACAGAAGGTCATTAAGCCTCACCTCCTCTCTCATTGGAGTAATAGGCTTTGCAAAGTTAAGTATTGAACGTATTGATTTTGTAATACGTGTTGCTTCGGAAACTATAACCTTAAGCTCATCATAATCAGGGTCTCCTTCTTTCTTTTCAAGAAGCAGATAGTCGGCATTACCAGAAATAATGTTAAGAGGATTAGAAAGGTTGTGCGCAATCGAAGATACAACTTGACCAATTAGAGCCAGGTTCTCTGATTCTCTTAATTCCTTTTCTAATTCTTTAACGACAGTTATATCTCTGATGATGGATACATTTCCAAGAAACTCTTCTTTCTCTCCGAATATCGGGAACTGCGATAAGCTGATATTTATTATTCTACCATCTTTAGCGAGACCGTGTGTTTCGTAGTTTGTGACAAAACCCTTTTCATCTATTTCTTTCTGAAGAGAGTTCAGCTCTGCTTCAGCTTTTCTTCTATCGGGAATAAGCATAACGATATCCCTATCCGTAATTTCATCCTTCGTGTACTGAAAAATCTTTTCCGCCCCCTCGTTCCAGAGGAAAATCTGTCTTTCCTTGTTGAAACCGATGATTGCGTCTATAGATTTCAGAATAATATCAGAAAAGAACTTTTCGTGAGCGCTCTTGCCCTCTCTCATCAGCTTTATCATTTCGAAAATATACTTATCGTAAGACCTTGTAATAAAATCAAGGTCTTCATCGTTCAGTTTATCCGCGAATCTCTGCTTAAGTGCATCATGCAAATCAGATTTATACTTTTCTGATTCACTATGTACCATGTGTTCCATTAAAAGTTAAATGATAAATTAACGATAATTAAATTAGTCTTAAAGGATGCTTTTCCCTTTTTTAAATACTTTCACCAGTTGATTTACACCAAAATGATAAATCAAATCCTTATAATCAGGAAAATCAAAAACGAGTATATCGCTTAATTTTCCAGGTGTAAGACTACCTGTTTTATTTTGGATATTCAATGCAAAAGCACCGTTTATCGTAACTGCATTAATAATTTCCTCAGCTGACATTTTCATCTTTAGTGAGGCGAGCGACATAATCATCTGAATGTTTTCAGTGTTGCAGCTTCCCGGGTTGAAATCAGTGGCAAGGGCTACGGGGACTGCGTTTTCGATTAGCTTCCTTGCGGGGGGATATACCATATTCAGAAAGTATGAGCAGCCGGGAAGAAGAGTTGCGATTATATTCGTATCTTTTAACTGACTGATGCCTTTACTGTTTAATACTTCGAGATGGTCAACTGAAATTGCATTCACCCGCTTGGCTGCAGTGATACCTCCGATAGAGTAAAACTGGTCTGTGTGCACCTTAGGAATCATTCCGAACTTTGCGCCCTGTGAGAGAATGCGCTCTGTATCCTGAGCATCAAAATAACCTTTCTCGCAGAAGATATCTATAAAAACTGCGAGGCGCTTTTTTGCGACAAGAGGAATCATTTCATAGCAGACGATATCGATGTAATCTTTCTTGCTGATGCCCGGAGGGATTGAATGTGCTCCAAGAAAAGTGGGCAGAATATCTGCACCGTACTTATTCTTTTTGCTTAGTTCATTAATAACTTCAAGCAACTTAATTTCGTTCTTAACATCGAGTCCGTAGCCTGATTTTGCTTCGAGTGTAGTGGTGCCGTATTTTATGAAATTGTGCAGGCGCTTTTCCGAAATCTTTTTGAGTTCACTTTTAGATGACTTTCTGACTGCTTTAACTGTATTTGCAATACCGCCGCCTGCTTTTGCGATTTCTTCGTAAGATTTTCCCTGTATCTTCATCTCGTATTCATTTGCTCTTGAGCCTGCATGAACGAGGTGAGTGTGCGAATCAACAAAGCCGGGCATTACTGTTTTACCCGTGCAGTCAATTTCTTTATACTTAATAATTTTGTTTTCTTTCAGGTACTTACGCAATCCGAGTTCATTTCCCGAATATTTAATTGTACCGTTGAACAGCAGGAAACCGTTTTTAATGTTGTATATATCGCCCTGTGTTTTACCGCGCTTTGCTTTGCCTTCGGGATTTGCACAGGTAACGAGGTTTGAAATGTTCTTAAGTAATATCATGATATTGACTCCTTTATTTTAAAACATGAGGCGCTGTGAGTCTCCGAAAGCCTTGTCAGCAGCGACTCTTCGTTATGACACCTGTTATCAGCAAGACTGCATCTGTTTGCAAAATGACAACCTGTATTATACTCCAAGGATGACGGAACGGTACCTTCAATGGTTTGCAGTCTTTCTCTTTTCTCATTCAATTTGGGAATTGATTCCATCAGAGCCAAAGTATAGGGATGTTTTGGTTCTTTAAAAACCTCAGAGACCAGACCCTCTTCAACTATTTTCGATGCATACATAACTATCACCCGGCTGCAAGTATCGGCAACAACGCCGAGGTCATGAGTAATTAGTATTACACTCATATTATATTTCACCTGCAGTGATTTGATCAATTCAAGTATCTGTGCCTGAACTGTCACGTCCAGAGCGGTTGTCGGCTCGTCTGCAATCAGCACTTTAGGTTCGCATGCAAGTGCTATGGCAATCATAACTCTTTGCCTGAGTCCGCCTGACAGCTGATGAGGATATTCGTTAAACCTCTGCTCCGGGGAAGGGATTCCCACACTCTTCAGGATGTCGATTGCGTTAGATTTTGCTTCGCTGCCGTTAACATTCTGATGAGTTTTAATAACTTCAACAATCTGGTTGCCGCATGTGTATGCAGGATTTAGTGATGTCATTGGCTCCTGAAAAATCATGCTTATCTTATTACCGCGTATGGTTCTAATTTCTTTGTCCGACATTTTCACAATATCTTTGCCTTCGAATAAAATTTCTCCGCCTTCGATTACGCCCACGTCCTTCGGAAGCAGCCGTAGTATTGAAAGTGCAGTAACACTCTTTCCGCAGCCCGATTCTCCCACTATGCCGAGGGTTTCACCTTCTTTTAAATCAAAACTTACGCCGTCAACGGCTTTTGCGATTCCGTCGTCGGTATGAAAATATGTGCGTAAGTTTTTAATTGAGAGAATGTTTTTCAAATCAATATTTTAAACTCATTAAGAATGCTGTTTGAATTTTTACTGCTTCTGCTTTGCTCTTTGCTTCTGTTATTATTCTTATAATCGGTTCGGTGTTTGATTTTCTCAAATGAATCCAGTATTCCGGGAAGTCGAGCTTTACACCGTCTATTGTTGATACCTTACACTTTTTCTTTCTGTATTCCTTTTCAATTCTCTTTAAGAGTTTTGAAGGATCTCCTTTAGTTTCAATCTTTGCCTTTTCGATATGGTACTGCGGAATAGTCTTTTTGTATTCTGAAACTTTGCCTTTGAAATCGGCAAGCTCGTTCAGAACAAGTGCTACACCAACGCTTGCATCGCGGCCGTAATGAACTTTGGGAACGATGATTCCCCCGCTGCCCTCACCGCCGACGACAGCTTTTACTTTCTTCATCTGGTTTACTACGTTAATCTCTCCGACGGGAGTTCTGTAAACCTTAGCTCCATACTCTTTTGCAACATCTTCTACTGCACGAGTTGTTGACATATTCACACAAACCTTTTGTCCCTTTGTAGTCGTGGTTTTCAGGATGTTACGAACAACGGTTACTATTGAATTTTCTTCGATGAACGGTTTACCGTCATCGCAAATCAGAACGAGTCTGTCGCCGTCCGGGTCGATTGCAAAACCGATATCAGCTTTATGCTTAACGACTGCTTTTGAAAGCAGTTTCAGGTTATGGGGCAGTGGTTCGGGTGTATGCGGGAATTTTCCGGAGCCAGTGCAATAAAGCTCTATAACATTGCAGCTGAGTTTTTTAAGAAGTTTCGGAACGATAACTGAGCCAGACGCATTAACGGCATCTACAACGACTTTGAATTTTCTGCTTCTTATTTTTCTGATGTTCAGGTTTTTCAGTTTTAGAACTAAGTCAATATGCTTGTCGAGCCAGGTTTTATCGCCTTTTACCTTTGCCGGTTTATCAACATTGACGAAGTTAAACTTTTTCAGCTTAATATTCTTTTTGACGGCATCAATCTGCTTGCTTTTAAGGAACGTTCCGTCTGAATCGAGAAACTTCAGTCCATTCCACTGCTGAGGGTTGTGAGAAGCTGTTACAGCAATGCCTCCAGCAGCTTTTAGTTTTTCAACTGCGAGCTGGACGGTGGGCGTGGGAGCAACGCCGATATCGATAACTTCGAAACCTGCTATTGAGAGCGTGTAAACAGCAACGGCTGAGACTTCATCGCCCATGAGCCTACCATCTCGTCCGACAACAATTTTCCTGCTCTTTTTATTATCCCTGCAAAACTTTGCAAAGGCAAGAGTGTAATGGACGACTACGGGCAGGGTAAGAGAATCTCCATAAATTCCTCTTACTCCCGAAACACTAAAAATAATCTCTGACATAATTTAGTTAATTAATTTTTCTAATTCTTCAAGTTGTTCAACTGTGTTGATGCCGGTGATTTCAATGTTGTTCTCGACTGGAATAGCACCGATTTTGAATTTCTTATCCCTGAAATATTTAAAAATATCGGTGAGGTAATATTCGCCCTGAGCGTTGTCAGTTTTCAAGGTTTGCAGAGCTTCGAAAAGAAGTTTACAGTTTACTAAATAAATTCCTGAATTAATTTCTTTAATCTTTTTCTGTGCTTCCGCTGCATCTTTTTCTTCAACAATGTCAATAAACGTGCCGTCGGAGCTGCGAATAACCCTGCCGTAACCGAAAGGGTTTTCAAATATAGCGGAGAGCAAACTTGCCTGAAAGTGATTGTCGTAGTGGTAGTTCAGGAATTTTACGACGGTATCATATTTAAGCAGGGGTACGTCGCCTGAGAGAATAAGCACATCTCCATCGAAATCGCTTAGAATATCTTTGGTCTGCATTAGGGCATGACCTGTACCGAGCTGTTCGTCCTGATGAGCGAACTTGATTCTTTCAATGCTTTGTGAGAACCGTGAGGAAAGAAAATCAATCACAGCCTGCTTCTGATGTCCGACGATAGGGATAATCAGGTTGGAATTTATTTTTAAAGAAAGGTCAATCACATACTCAATCATAGGTTTGTTTTTAAGTTCGAACATAACCTTTGATTTTTCGGGATTCCTCATCCTTTTGCCTTTTCCTGCAGCCATGATAACGGCAGCTAATTTCATATTTATATTATCATTATTTAAACAATTTGAAAGATGTTCATTTTAAAAAATAAATTAAAGGTGAAAACAGGAAAAAGGAATGGAAGTAAAAGACTAAGCAGTGATGCCTTCCCAAACTGGAGTTTGGGAAGGAGTGAGGAAGATGTTCATTTTAAAAAATAAATTAAAGGTGAAAACAGGAAAAAGGAATGGAAGTTAAATTCATTTAGTTGAGAAGGAGATAAGCTTAACGCTAACATGCAAGTGCACGGGGCAGTATTCGGCTATTCTCCGCGGCAAATCCGCCTCGGCTGACATATAAAGAAAGAGAAATCAAAACAAATGATTTTAAACGCAGAGTTCGCAAAGAAGAGCAAAGTTCGCAAAGAGAACTCAAAAAATGATTAAATCTAAGGGGTAATTCGGATAATCAATCCGGGCGAGATATGGGTGAGAGATGGTGAATGAACGGGTACTCAGACTGCAAAGTTTGGTAATCGAGACCCGATCGAGGCGTGATTGAGCTTACATCGAGCCTTCATCGAGAAACCATCGAGAACCATCGAGAAACCATCGAGAAACCATCGAGAAACCATCGAGAAACCATATAAATGACTGAGTATAACGTAATATTACTGTGAGAATACTGTATTATTACCGTAGGATTATTGTATTTTATTAAATAAATTTGATTTGTCAATAATTTAAATAATACTAATAAAATATTGATAATTGAATTAGTAAAATAAACCACATATATCACTATATTTTTCATTGTTGCAATATAAATATCTTTTTTGGATTTGTCAAGTCAAAAAGAGAATTTTTTTGCAGGATTTTTACTTGTTGTACCAAGAAATTGATGTTTCATTTGATATAAATTTATTATTATATTACAGGACATAAAGATAAAACAAAATATTATGAAAAGGATTTTCCCCTTAGTTTTGTTTTTAATAATGTTAAGCAGTAATGTAATACCACAGTCGGACTGGTTTCAACAGAATTCAGGGACGACTTCTCCTCTTAATGCATTAAATTTCCTAAACGAGCAAACAGGATTTGTATCCGGCGGAACGGTAATTTATAAAACAACAGACGGCGGGAACACATGGCAGCAAAAGGCTTTGCCGGATACATCAAGCATACAAGCCATACGATTTCTAAATTCACTAACAGGATTTGCCTGCGGCGGCAGGTATATTAATCAGTATGAATCGAGGCAGTACCTTTTTAAGACAACAAACTGCGGCGAGAGCTGGACGCTGCTGTTCCAAGCATCGGGACTAATGACTCATGAAAATTTTAAAGATGTTTTTTCTGCAGAGAACAGGATTTATTTATGTGTTGGAGGCACGGGTTCAATGAGTACGGCAGGCGGATTGCTTGTTTCTACGAATGCCGGAGCAAGTTTTAATTCAATAACTCCTGCGTTTGGGTCAAGCCATGACAAGCTTAGTTTTATAAATGAGATGACAGGATATGTGAGTACAACGTACAGCACGGATATACCCTATATGAAAAGGCATATATTCAAGACAACGAATGGAGGTTCAAACTGGAGCATATCATTCAGGGATACATCAATGTTGAACGTTTTTGCGCAAGGAGACCTGAACATGATGTTTACTGACGCAAACAACGGATTTGCTTTATACAACAGAGGGACTTACACAAAGTTTGCAAAGACCACGAACGGCGGGGTTTCATGGGATACGGCGGCATTTCCCTACAACAAGCATTTATCGTTAAACTTTGCGAATGCGAACACAGGCTGGGTTTCGGGATATTACTATCCTGATTCGATAATGATTATGAAAACCACAAACGGCGGGACAAACTGGTTTGTACAAAAGAAAGGCATCGATAATTTATTTTCGATGTATTTCATAAATGACCTTACGGGCTGGGCTTGCGGGTTTAACGGAAAGATTTATAAAACAAATACAGGAGGAGTTGTAAACGAAGCATTGGATTTTTTCCCAATGAGCGCGGGGAATATTTACGTTTATGAAACGCCTACTACATATCCTCCATATTACAACAGAAATAAGATTACGATATTAAAAGACAGCATAATGTACGGGAAGAAGTTCTACTATTTTTCGAATCCCTTGCCGGGAATGTGGAACTACGGGAACTGGTACAGAGTGGACAGTCAGACGGGGCTTTTGACAGGATATCAGTCGGGTTACAGCTGCAATAATCTGGCAAATGAAAGAAGGGCGGATTCGCTGTATTCAAGAAAAGGTGATACTCTAAGAAAATGCGACGGACCTCAAAAATCAATTTGCAAAGACACTTCAAATTTATCCGTGCTGGGAATCCCAACGAAACAAAAGATATTCCGAGAGGACGGGCTTATATTAGTGGAAAGAACATTTTCAAAATATTTTGGAATTACGAGTGTTTATACGTGGGAAATTACCGGTTCTACTACATTTCTTGTCGGGTGCAGGATTAACGGAATAACATACGGAGACACACTGCTGACGGGGGTTGAGAACGTTTCGACTGAAGCTCTGAGCGGTTATTCGTTGGGGCAGAATTATCCGAATCCGTTTAACGCAAGTACAGTTATTAGTTTTTCGTTACCAGTTGATAGTAAAGTATCGATAAAGGTGTATGATGTGCAGGGAAGAGAGGTGCAGACGCTGGTGAATGAGAGATTACAAGCGGGGACGTATGAAACAAAGTTTGATGGTGCGGGTCTGAATAGCGGGGTGTATTTTTATAGACTTAAGGCGGAGGGATACAGCGAGACGAAGCGGATGGTGTTAATCAAATAGAAATTGAACGAAATGATTCCCTTTTGCATTTCGCGGGGGGTATTAATTATATAGAGATATTTTATGAAAAAACTAATTACATGTTTCGTTTTAATTGTCGTAATACAATTTTCAGTTAGTATTAATTATGGTGTATGCCAGTGGGAGCAATGCGAAGGTATTTATGGCGGAACAGTTAATGCACTTGCCGTTGAAGGAAATACGATCTGTGCAGGAATAGATAAAAATTATTCTAATGCAAGCGTTGTCTATCTCTCCACAAATAACGGACAAAGCTGGACGCAAACGGGTTTGAATAATTTGTACGTTTTATCACTAGCAATAAGCATGAATAATATTTTTGCCGGAACACTTAGTTCTGGTGTTTATCTTTCCACAAATAATGGACTTAACTGGACACAAACCGCATTGAATGGTGGAACTGTTTATTCAATTGCAAAAAACGGAAATAATATCTTTGCCGGGATATGGGGCAGCGGTGTAAGGCTCTCCACAAATGACGGACAATCATGGACTCAAACAAGTTTGAATAATCAAAATGTCTATTCCCTTTCCATAAGCGGTGATAATATCTTTGCCGGAACATCTAATGGTGTCTATCTTTCTACAAATAACGGACAATATTGGACGCAAACCGCTTTGAATAATAAATCTGTTGGTTCCCTTTCCATAAGCGGAGATAATGTCTTCGCAGGGACAAACGGCAGCGGTGTCTATCTTTCTACAAATAGCGGGCAAAACTGGACGCAAACAGCTTTGAATAATCAAAATGTACGTTCCCTTGCAGTAAATGGAGATAATATATTTGCAGGAACAACCGGCGGTGGAATCTATCTCTCCACAAATAACGGACAAAGCTGGACACAAACTGCTTTAAGTAGTTATAGTATTTATAGCATAATTTTAGGACAAAATATTTTAATTGCAGGGACAGAATATAACGGTGTCTTTATATCATCAAATAACGGCATAACATTTAAAAACACAGGGCTAAATTCACAAGTAGTTTATTCTCTTTCTCAAATAGGAAATAATATTTTTGCAGGTGCATCTACTGTGGGTACCTGGTCTACTACAAATTCCGGTCTTAATTGGTTGCCAGCCGGATTAAACGGCAAAAGTGTTCTCTCCATGACTGCTATTGAGAATAATATTTTTGCAGGTATAGAGAATATTCCTTTATATACAGGCGGAATACTACACACATCAGATTTCGGACAAAACTGGAGTCAAGTAAATTTTATTACTTATTCTGTGAGTGCACTTGCTGCAAAGGAAAATTATATTTATGCAGGTACTGATGGATATATTGGGATTCGGTTTTCAACTAATCTCGGACAGAACTGGGTACAAACTAATCTGAATAATGAAGCAATACATTGCTTTGCTATAAGCGGAAATAATATGTATGCAGGAACCGGGGGCAGCGGAGTATATATCTCAACTGATAATGGACAAACATGGACTCAAACGACTTTAAATAATCGATCGGTATGGTCCCTTGCAATAATCGGAAGTAAAATATTTGCCGGCACGTATGAAAATGGTGTTTATTTATCCACGGATAATGGTACAAGCTGGACACAAACTGCTTTCAATAATAAAACTGTTTGGTCACTTGCCACAAGTGGGAATAATATTTTTGCAGGCACAGATGGTATATTTTTCTCTACAAATAATGGACAAAGCTGGGTACAAAAAAATGAGGGCTTTAAATATATTCCAGGGGTTAGTTCATTACTAATCGTAAACGATTACATCTTTGCGGGAACATATGGTCAATCCGTGTGGAGGAGGCCTCTTTCAGATTTTACAGGAATTCATAATATCAGCACGGAAATCCCGTCTGCATTTTCTTTGGGGCAAAATTATCCGAATCCGTTCAACCCAAGAACAGTTATTAGTTTTTCGTTACCAGTTGATAGTAGAGTATCGATTAAGGTGTTTGATGTTACGGGAAAAGAGGTGCAGACGCTGGTGAATGAAAGATTGAAGCCCGGAAAGTATGAGACATCATTCGATGGTTCGGGGATGAATAGCGGGGTGTATTTTTATAGACTTAAGGCGGAGGGATACAGCGAGACGAAGCGGATGATATTATTAAAATAAAACAAAACCACAAAGAAAGCTGTGGGGAATTATAAAACATAAAATTTAGAGGAATGAAAAAGTTTATTGCAATACTTCTAATGTTGATTTGCAATGCAGGGATTTCACAAACAGGTTTCTGGGATAAAGCACAAACAGTAACATCAGGATTCGTAGATAAGAATCCATCGTTCGATACAAAAAGGCCATATAACTGGGGTTCGGCTGATTTTTCTTTCCTTATTTTTGAAAGGTGGTCATCTTCAAACTCGTCTGATATATGTGTGATGAAATTCGGATACGATAGTGCTTACGGAGGTGTTCAATATTTAACTAATGACAACAGAATGAAAAAGAATCCTAAGATTTCTTTTAAGATGTTAGGAGGTTACGGGAATACTTTTACGAACGCAATGGCTGTTTGGGAAGTCTATGAGAATTCGAGAACGAATATTTATGGTGCAACATATAATAATAATGTCTGGTCTGAACCATACCCGATTGATACATCTTCGGGCAATAAAACAAATCCGTATATTTCGTACAACAGTGTTCTGACGAGTTATTTCCTTTATTCTATTGTTTATGAAAAAGACGGTGATATAATTTACAAAAATTTTGAATCTGTTTTAAAAGAAACATGGAATGAATTTAACCTTACCTCTACCGAAACAGAAAATTGCAGAAACCCAAAAGTCGTTTCGGATTTATATTGGATATTGCCGCATTTAGTAACGTATGAAAAACAAAAACCTAATGGTGACTATGGAATAAATTATAAGAGAACTACAAGTTCGTACATCTGGAGCGGAGATACTATCACAACAACAGGAAACAGCAAAGGTTCTTACATTGCTAACGGGTCGGTTAATACCATAGGAATAGCGTATGAATCCAATAAAAGCGGTAAATGGGGGTTATATGCTACAGATTATTCTAATTTTTATGGTACAGTATATCAATCAAGCGTGATAGTGCAAAGTCCTATGTACAACTATAGAAATGTAACGAATTTTCTTCTACACAGTATTTTTACAGACTATATGGGAGGCATGAATTGTTATGTAAGGCAAAGCATAAGCTCTACAAAGATAATGACAGCCGGAACATCTTTCACAAATTTTTACGATTCAATATATGTAGGCGATTCTTCATCAAAAACTGTAATTACACTCGGAAACGGCGTATGCAGAAGTAATAATTATTATTCTTATACGGTCTGGTTGATATATGACAAAGATTCGGGTGGATATTCATCATTGAATGCACTAGGTAAAATATTAGTTATTTCCGGTACGAATTTAATAAAGAGTGAAATACCTCAAGCGTATTCATTGAGTCAGAATTATCCGAATCCGTTTAATCCGAGAACAGTTATTAGTTTTCAGTTGCCAGTTGATAGTAGAGTATCGATAAAGGTGTATGATGTGCAGGGAAGAGAGGTGAAGACGCTGGTGAATGGGAGGATGAATGCGGGGGTGTATGAAACAACGTTTGATGGCGCGGGGCAGAATAGCGGGGTTTATTTTTATAGATTGACTACGGAGGGTTTTTCGGAGACGAAGAGGATGATATTGTTGAAATGATAATAGAACACGGAGGAGCAAGGATTAGACGGATCTGCCAAAGCAGACAAGTTAACACGGATAGAGAGACAAAAGAACGCACAACAAAGAGCAGATGGATTATGAACTGTCCTTGACAGTCAGGTAAGAGCTGATTTAGAAAAGAGCAACAAGCTGGAAGTCCCGACAAGCCGGGATCGTGGACTTGTTTTACACTAAGAGCATGGGAAGAAGGATTTTATAGAAAAAGAGAGAGGTTTTATAAAGTGATTTTTAATTTCAGTATATGAAAATATTATTAAAGATATTATTAATGCTGGCAGCGGTTAATGCGAGCGCACAATGGGTGTGGCAGAATCCATTGCCGCAGGGGAACATGATAAAGTCAATTAAATTTGTTGACTCAAATACAGGATATGCAGTCGGAGATTACGGAACAATTATAAAGACAACCAACGGCGGTGCCAGCTGGGAAAATCAAGTCAGCAGAACCATAAATAATCTTAATGCTGTACATTTTTCAGATTCACAAACAGGATGGGTAGTGGGGAATGATATATTACTTAAAACAACGAATGGGGGTACAAACTGGATTCTAAAGATACATGGGACATTTAATGATGTTCATTTTATAGATTCTAAAACAGGATGGTTAGTTGGACCAAGTAACACTTTCCGGAAAACCACCGATGGAGGAGATAATTGGGAATATCAAAGTTTTAACATATATGCAACTTTCAACTCGGTTCATTTTATAGACTCTTTAAGAGGCTGGATTGCGGGAGCAAATGGAACGATAATAAAAACAACAAACGGCGGTGTGAACTGGGACTCCTGTTCAAAGATTACAACTTATCCCCTTTATTCCATATGTTTCACTGATTCGCAAAACGGATGGGCTGTTGGCGGAGGCTCTGCAGGACTATACTTCGAAGGAGTTGTATTAAAGACAACTAACGGAGGTGTAAACTGGAATGTTCAGATTACAGGTCATTCAATATCCAACTCAGTTTTCTTTACTGATTCACAAAACGGATATATTGCAGGCAACGGAGGCAATATCATTAAAACCACAAATGGAGGGATTTCATGGGTTCAACAAACGAGTACAACAAGTACACAATTATGTTCCATTTATTTTACCGATTCAAGTACAGGATGGTGTGCAGGAAAGGATGGTGCGACGTTTAAAACTACAAACGGAGGATTGAACTGGGTTTCAATATCAAGTGGAACGAGGTTAATCATATCTTCCATAAATTTTGTAAACTCGCAAACTGGTTGGATTGTAGGAAGTGGTATACCAAATCTTTATAAAACAACAAACGGCGGTACAAACTGGGATTCATTAGCAAACTTGCCAACAAACGGTCTTAATTCTGTTTATTTTACAGATGCACAGACCGGATGGACAGTGGGTGATCAAAAAATATTCAAAACAACGGATGGTGGACAGAACTGGGATACACAAATTATTTTGCCCTCTTCACAATTTTAAGATGCAGTTTATTTTGTCAATAATCAAACGGGATGGGCTGTTGGTATGGAGGGCGTTATCTGGCATACTTCAAATGGGGGAGCAAACTGGAATTATCAGACCGGGGGCAATGGATATCCGAAGGATGTTCAATTCATAAATCCTCAAACGGGCTGGATTACAGGATACGGCTCTCTTATAAAAACTACTAATGGCGGTATAAACTGGGTTATTTTAGGCACATATCATCAATATTCAGGAAGCTATTTCATTAATTCAGAAACCGGGTGGGCCATTGAACATAAATTAATCTATAAAACTACAGATGGAGGGGAAAACTGGCATTTACAATTTAATTTTAATTTCTCATATAATTTAATAGATATAAGATTTGTTGATTCACAAACAGGTTGGGCTGTTGGAGAGAATTATGGCAGCAGTAGTAATAGCAGTACAATATTTAACACAACTAATAGCGGTTTAAACTGGATTGTGCAAAATAACATCATAACACCAAATCCGCTCAACAGCATTTTTTTCATAGATTCACAAACGGGATGGGTGGCAGGAAGTAACGGCACTATTTTTAAAACGACAAACGGCGGTTATACATTAATAACAAAACAAAATGCAACTATTCCCGAAAAATATATCTTAAGTCAGAACTACCCGAATCCGTTTAATCCTAGTACAGTTATTAGTTTTTCGTTGCCAGTTGATAGTAGAGTATCGATTAAGGTGTATGATGTGCAGGGAAGAGAGGTGCAGACGCTGGTTAATGAGAGGATGGGTGCGGGGGTGTATGAAACAACGTTTGACGGCGCGGGTCTGAATAGCGGGGTTTATTTTTATCAGATGAGGGTTGGGGATTATGCAGAGACGAAGAGGATGATATTGATTAAATAAATTTAGAACGCTGATGGGCACGGATTAGACAGATCTTCACGGATAGAGATTTTTAAGTATTCAAGATAAAAGAAGGAAAGAACGCACACAGAAAGAGCAGATGGATTATGATAAGAGCTGATTTATAGAGCAACAAGCTGGAAGTCCCGACAAGCCGGGATCGTGGACTTGTTTTACTCTAAGAACATAGGAAGAAGGATTTTATAGAAAAAGAGAGTGGTTTTATAAAGTGATTTTTAATTTCAATAGATGAAAATATTAATAAAGATATTATTAATGATGTTTGCTTTAAATGCGAACGCGCAATGGGTATGGCAGAACCCGTATCCACAGGGAAACTCTTTGTACAGTTCTTGTTTTATTAATTCATCAACAGGATGGGTTGCGGGTATAATCGGAACGATTATGAAAACAACAAATGGCGGAACAAATTGGATAATGCAGAATCCGAAGACCACTGCATACTTCAGAGGGATATATTTTACGGATGCTCAATACGGATGGGCAGGTGCAGAGAACGGGAAAATATACAGAACAACAGACGGCGGGGAAAACTGGGTTCAAGGACCTGCATTATCATTCGGTGTTCTTTCATTATTTTTCATAAACAACCAAACCGGGTGGGGAACGGGATACGGAGGAATGGTATGCAAAACAACTAACTCGGGAATTAACTGGTCTGAAACGACTGTCACTACGAATTGCTACGCAATTCAGTTTATGAATTCAGAAACAGGGTGGACAGCCGGTGATAACGGAAATGTTTTAAAGACAACCAACGGCGGAACAAACTGGTTTGAGATTCATGCTACAGGGATTCCCGTGTACGGTTTTCATTTCCCTGATGAAAACACAGGATATATAACTGGACCTACGGGTTATTTTCAAAAGACGACCAACGGCGGCACGAACTGGATATCGCTTACAGGTCCCAATTCATTAAATCTTTTTGATTTACATTTTGATAATTCAATGACAGGTTGGATTTCAGGTGAAAACACACTATGCAAAACAACTAACGGCGGTGTAACCTGGACAGAACAAATTCCTGTGAGTTTATCGGGATTAAGGTCACTAAGTTTTGTAAACAATCAGACGGGGTGGGCAGTCGGATACAGCGGGTATATATTAAAAACAACAAACGGCGGCAACGAATGGATTTTCCAGTATTCTCATATAACCAAGAAAAACTTAAATTCAGTTCGCTTTATAAATCCTGAAACAGGATGGATATGCGCGAGCAGCGGCACAACGCTTAAAACAACAAATGGCGGTGCAAGTTACAGCATTAATATTATTCCCTCGTCAAAGTATCTTTTAACTATAAACTTTGTTAATGGTCAGACAGGATTTACAGCGGGTTATTCAAGCATGATTTATAAAAGCACGAACGGAGGAATAATATGGGATTCAGCAGCAAGCGGAATTGCTGACCAGATTAATTCAATATATTTTGTTAATGAGCAAACAGGCTGGGCTGCGGGCAGAGGCAGTGCTTATTACAATAGTATAATTCTAAAAACAACGAATGCGGGAGTAAACTGGTTTACTCAGCTAAACTCTAACTATCCAATGCTTTACTCAGTATATTTCCTTGATGTACAAACAGGATATTCAGTTGGAGGACTTGGAACAATATTCAAAACAACAAACTCAGGAAACAACTGGGATTACATACAAACGGATCCTGTGGCACTTTATTCTATATATTTTGTAAATGCACAGACAGGCTGGATTGGAACGCAGGAAACAATAATGAAAACAACAAACGGAGGAGCAAACTGGAATAGTTATTATACAGGAATTCCGGTGAAATCTATTCAATTCACGGACGTTATGAATGGATGGTATGCAGGACAAAATGGTAGTATATATAAATCAACAAACGGCGGAACGAACTGGAATGCAGAGCAGATGATGATTTTGGGTGCATTTAATTCATTGCATTTTGTGAATTCACATACGGGTTATGTTGTAGGAACTGAGGGAACGATTATGAAAACAACTAACGGAGGTTCGGTGTTTGTTCAGGCGATAGGCAATGAAGTACCGAAAGGATATAAGCTGGGGCAGAACTATCCGAATCCGTTCAATCCGAGAACAGTTATTAGTTTTAAGTTGCCAGTTGTTAGTGATGTTGTGCTGAAAGTTTATGATGTAATGGGGCGAGAAGTGAAGACGCTGGTGAATGAGAGGATGCAGGCGGGGAGGTATGAAACAACGTTTGATGGTGCGGGGCAGAATAGCGGTGTTTATTTTTATCAGATGAGGGTTGGGGATTATGCAGAGACGAGGAAAATGATTCTTTTAAAGTGATGGAGTGACAGAGTGACAGGGTGACGGAGTGACAGAGTGACGGGGTGACGGAGTAACGGAGTGATGAAGCGACGGAGTGACAGATAAAATAAGAGAGCAGAGGTTTAAGAATAATTAAAAATTTAATATATGAAAAAGCAGATTCTACTATTGGCGATGGCAATATTTTTTGTTTTGTATTTGGATTCTCATACACAGTTGGTAGTATGGAGTCCGCGGCAAAGCGGTACAACAGAGACAATAACTGCTTTTAGTTTTGGTTTTAGTTATGAAGGTATCTACGGTTTTTATTGCGGAAAGAACGGTGTAATAGGCAAGACAACAAATTCGGGAATTAACTGGGTATTACAACATTCACAAACGACATACGATTTACATGCCATTTATTTTCAGAACTGGAACATCGGATGGGCGGCAGGCGGGTATATTGAAAACAACTTATGGGGACATATGATAATTTTAAAAACAACGAACGGAGGAACTAACTGGATTGTACAAAAGGACGAGCCTACTGATTTTTACTATCCGACAAGCATATATTTTTTAAATGAAAGTTACGGCTTTGCCGCCTGCCAAGGAAATAACGGAGGAGGAACAACAGGCGGTGTTTTGAAAACGACAAACGGAGGAACCAACTGGGTGATGATAAGCGGTTCAAAGCCTGCTTCAAAGATTGTGTTTACAAATACAAACACAGCTTATACTATTTCTAAGAGATGGGAAGATTACAATAACATTGATACAGCTATAGTTTATAAAACAACAGACATGGGACAAAACTGGAGTACCTCTTTCAGAAAACAATTTCATACTTTTAAAAATATAGTATTCATAAATCAGAATACAGGATTTCTTCAAGCGGATTCGAGTTATTCTGCCATTAGCAGTTATTATAAAACAACGGATGCGGGTAATACGTGGTTTTTATTGAGCAGCGGACACACCGGACATTTGTCATCAACTTTCCCGAGCGAATCGATGGGATGGGCAGTCGGGAACCAGATTTTCAGGTCAGAAAACGGAGGAATAAACTGGACGCTTAATCCTGTTACTCCGACATCACAGTTAGGCTGTCTTTATTTTATTGACAGTTATAATGGATGGAGCGGAGGTTTAAACGGAGCATTGTATCAATCCGCATTTCAGGATACAACAAAAGGAGATTTTTTTCCGCTTAATATCGGGAATAAATTTGTATATCAGTTTAACGGGTCTTATTACTGGACAGGCGGGGGAAGTTCGAACACATCAGGAAAAAGGGTTTTGTCAATAACTGATACTACAACATATTACGGGAAAAAATATTATCAATGCTCCGGAATTCCGGCTATTGCATCGGGTTGGGTGAGAGTTGATACTGTTACAAAAAGTTTATATGCTTATAATCCGGCAAACAACTGTCCTTACTATTATTATGAGACACTTGTAGACAGTCTTGGTATGACGGGTTCGGGTGGGGAAAATTCCTGCCATGGCTATTATTGTTACGGAGTCAGTCCCGTTTCGTTTTTTAATGTAATCAGCAGCCAGATACATTTTAGCAGATTTGTAATGAATCAGAATAATATACTGACATCACAAACACACAGATATTATCATAGAATGTTCGGGTTTAAAGATTACTCATCTTCATTTGACTATGGAACATCAGGGGGAAGTGAAAGCTATACATTAAGAGGTTGTATTATAAACGGAATTGCTTATGGGGATACAGCGGGTATATTAGTAGATATAAATAATGCAAATACAATTATTCCTGATTCTTATTCGCTGGGGCAGAATTATCCGAATCCGTTCAATCCGAGAACAGTTGTTAGTTTTCAGTTGCCAGTTGTTAGTGATGTGACATTAAAAATTTATGATGTGCAGGGAAGGGAGGTGAAGACGCTGGTGAATGAGAGGATGCAGGCGGGGAGGTATGAGGTGAGGTTTGACGGGAGCGGGATGAATAGCGGGGTGTATTTTTATAGGATGGTTACGGAGGGATTTAGTGAGACGAAGAGGATGATATTGTTGAAATGATTATAGAACGCGGATGGGCACGGATTAGACTGATTTTCACGGATAGAGATTTTTAAGTATTCAAGATAAAAGAAGGAAAGAACGCACACAGAAAGAGCAGATGGATTATGATAAGAGCTGATTTAAAAAATAACAAAACGGAAGTCCCGAAAAGCCGGGATCGTGGACTTGTTTTACCCTAAGAACAGAATAAAAGGATCAATTAGAACAGAGCATTAGGGTCTTTAGAGCAACAAGCTGGAAGTCCCGACAAGCCGGGATCGTGGACTTGTCTTACACTAAGAGCAGAACATTA
>CAZVCC010000010.1:26523-69371 GCA_964626015.1 uncultured Ignavibacteriaceae bacterium | reverse complement strand
TTGGGTGGTCAGTTTTCAGGCGAAAAAGTGGTCAGTTTTCAGGCGAAAAAAACACAAACTATCTATTTGCCGGCACATCACAGGGATTATACCGTTCATCCAATAGTGGAAACAATTGGAATTTAACCAGTCTAAACAAGGTGACAAGAGCATTAGCAATAAATGGAACAACAGTGTATGCTGGGACCGATTATGGTGTTTATTATTCATCATTTACTGGAAGTTCCTGGAACAAATATAGTTTGAGTAGTGATAAAGTAAATTGTGTAGCCGTAAATCAAAACAATGTATATTTTGGAACAGATGATTTTATTTGGTTTACATTAAATAATGGAACTGGTTGGTTTGGACATGGGTTTTTAAAATGTAATTCAATTACAACAAATGGAAACTCAGTATTTGTAGGCAAAAACTATGGGAGTGTAAATATCAAAGGGAGTATATATAAGACATCAAATAATGGATTAAACTGGAGCACAACTAATTTAGATTCGAATGATGTTTTGTCACTTACAACGTTTGGTGATAATATATTTGCAGGCACAAACAGGGGAGGAGTTTATCATTCACCTAATAATGGAATAAACTGGAAGAAGATAAATGAAGGATTTGACGCAAATGCAATTCCTCAAATAACATCATTAATTATAGGAAATGGATATATATTTGCAGGGACTGCAGGTCAAACAGTATTTAGAAGGTCACTTAATGGATTAGTACAATATTTTTGAAACATAAAAACTGATTTGGATTAGAATTAATGCAAATGGGAAATTGTGATTTATTAAATCAGGAAACTTTCAATATAAAACAGGAAGGACAGCGAGAAAAGTTCTTTCCCCGGTTTGCTTAGAAGATATGACAGAATTACAGAATGAACTCTACCAAACAAAGCGACGAAGAAAAGAACAATTTCCCGCTGTATCCTTACTGCTTTTTAACAAGCAACGAGTGAACAGAATTAATCAGATTCGTAGTTTAAATCACTTTCACTCATTTTTAGATTATAGTGATTGAATTCTACTAAAATAAAACATTTTTTCCCACGTCTATTCTTTTGAATACTGAGTTTTAACAGCTCAATATTGCTTTTAGAAGATTTTATATCTGTTTTTTCAAGAGTAAGAAGAATATCGCTTGTATTTTCAACCTCACCGCTTCCTTTTCCGCTATGCAAGGAAAGGTTCTCGGAAGTCTTTATATCATAACGAGAGACCTGGCTTAATACGATTATAGGTATGTCGAGCAATTTAGCGTATTCTTTCAGCTTTAGCATGTTATCAGTTATCCTCAAGTACTCTTCTTTTTCAAATAGATTATTCTTAAGAAGAGCAAGGTAATCAACACAAAGCAGACCGACTTTTCTACCCACTTCCTTTTCGACAGCTTCAACATAGAGAAGCAAGTGGCTTATGTCTATTCTTTGAGTAACAGTTATGAAATTGTTTTGCAGCTGAGCAATTGCACTGCATTTCTGTTTTATATTTTTAGAATCATACAAGAAGTTAGATTCTATTTCATCACCTTTCAGGTCAAATTCCATCTGCAATTCACGCTCGAAAATCTCTTCCGTTGACATTTCAAGAGAAAAGAAGATTGTAAGTTCACCAGTATTACGAGTATAATTCTGAAGAATATTCTGAGCGATAGCCGATTTGCCAACACCCGTACCAGCCAAGAGAGTCAGAATATTTCCGGGGCGCAAGCCACGAATATTCTCATCCAGAAGCGGAAAGCCGAGCTCGATTCTTTTACGCTGCGAATTTTTAGCGTAATCATCATATATTTCCACTCTTTCATCGAAATTCCGGAATTCAATATTAGGTCTTTTGTTATTTGTCATTTTATTTTAATTTAGGTTTACGTTTATGTTTAATAAAAGGTATTCCGCTTTTATCATAGAGGACTTTAGTTTCTGAATTTTCCTCAATGCTAAAAAGACTTTGCTTAAATCTATATTTATTACTTTTGCCCTGCTCTTTAAACACATCAATGTGTTTTTTGCTGAGAGCGGAAACAGATTTAGATATGCTGCCAACACGTTTCATACGCAAACGTTCTGCTATTTTATTACGAGAAGGAAACATTTTACCTCTTCCGTTAAAGGTAATTAATGCACAGAACACGAGCTTATCTAAGTTTTTTAACTCGGGATCTTCAAGGACTGTTTTTATCCGTTCGAAGACTTTTTCATTTTGTTTAATATTCATTTTAGTTTATTTATGTTATTAATTATCTTATTACTGTTACGCTTAGTGTAACCAGTACAAGACACATAGTGTATCTACCCCAGAGCATTAACTGCACCTGTGCACCGATGCAATTAAGACTTAGGATTAACTATTCCCCGATTTCACGATTTTCCAACAATATTTTACGCTGGTTTTCGAGAAACAAACGAGGTGTTTCAAAGCGATCAAAGATGTTTTTGTTATCCTCGTAGAATCTTTCCAGCTCTACCAAGGATTTTAAATTTGCAATATCTTCAAATATTTTTGGAGATACCGGGTTTTCAGGAACAAGCGGTATAAATTCATCGCTTTTGAAGAACTTTACCATTTCTTCATCTGACAAGTTAACTTCATTGTCATTTTTCATCAATAACTCCTTTCTTGTTTGAAATATTCATTGGCATGTTTGAAATAAAAACCCTTGAAGTTATTTCAAACTCTCTAATCGGGTCCTTTCGACCCTTTTCGTGTTCACGACGAAGGAACAAATAACGCATATCTTCATATTTGTCTTTAAGTTCCCAATCATCCTCTATATAAGATTTGTATAAATCATAAAGATAAAACAAATCTATAAAACCTCTTGCATGAGATATTGCTTCATACAGGTCTAAGTCTAATTCTTTTGACTTAATTACTTTCTTTTGCTTCTTTGATTTCATTTTGTTTAATTAATTTTTAAAATGTCTTTGAGCCAATGCGCTGAAGATTTGATGAAGGATTTGTACATCATGTTTTTTGCCGGCAACACAAACTCTTCATATCTGCCTATATCATTCAGACAACATTGTCAAAAAACTGCGGTAATTTATAGATGGAAAAACAGGAAATAAAGGGATGGATTCATTTTTGAAGGGACAAAAGTGTCCCTTTTTTAGTTTCTTTTATTAAGTTTTTTGCGGTTTTCTCTTTTACGGGCTTGATTTATATCTTCAATAACGGATTTAGGTGAGGTACCATCATCAAGAGTTGTTCTGATTGTTTCGGTAGCTCTGGTATTTACAAGTTTTCGGATTGCAGCAATGTATGATTTTGTTACTTTGTTATAGTACATTTCATTGGCCAAATCAATTTCTTCTTTCCATTTACCACGATTTCTTTTTAGCAATGCTTCATGCTTTTGTTTAATAATTACTTTAAGATTTTTGTTTTTAGCATCAAGGGAATGTAATTCATCTTTCAAATCAATAAAATTATCCATCATATCACCCTCTTCCTCAGGTGTCTTTGCATACTTTGAGTTTACACGAGTAAATTCTTTTATTAACTTATTGTTTTGCTTATAGTAGAAAGTATGCAAGCTATTAAAGATTTTAAGGATGTTTTCAGTAACAAATTTATTAGTAAACTTAAGAGTGCACATTTTTTTGAAATCTTTGGAAGGGAATGAAAGATACTCGTAGAAATATTCTGCGATTTTAATTAAGGAATCGTGTTTTTTGATATCTTTGAGGAGGATTCCTATATATCTTGCATAATGCCTATCCTTATAAGAGTGAAAATCGATCAAAACATCTTTAGCTTTATTATATGTATATGTTGTATATTTAGAAAACGTATCATCAGAATATTCACCTTTACAAAGGTCAAGAAGGTTATTATAAGCATTTATTTTATAATTTTCTTTTTCCTTTTTTAATTTATGCTTCAAATACTTTTCGAATAGCTTGGTTTTATTGTGAAATATTTCCTGTAATAAAAACTCATTGTATGATTTGTCATCTGCACCATTCTTTCTATATTTTTCAAATTTCTGGATCATCTTATCAAAACTCATATATCCCTTGATGTTTTTCTCGTAATTCTCTTTCATAACAGATAAAGTTTATAGATTTATCAAAAATCAGCAATTTAGATTTAAATTAACAGTTAGAAATTCGGGAAGAGAATAAGGGTTTACGAAAATATGACTTGACTTTTGAAAATATATACCATAATTTTATAAGGTATTTTAAGGATACAAAAATGGAAGTGAAGAATGATAACAGCTCCTTTTTCCCAAGAAATAAGGGGTATTAAATAAAAATTATATCTCATTTATCAGGAGAAAAGAATGAAAAACAACAACGAAATATCCTCTGATACAGGGGGATTAACAGCTAAGAAAATAAGCGATAAGCCAGGGATAAACTGGACAGACTTAATAGGCAACACGTATTTTGTACTTGCCTGGCTCTGGATTGCAATGCTTATGGCTTACTTTACGATGAGGCTATTCTTTAGCTAAAAGAAGGATTTTTGCTTCGGAAAATGAGGCAAAAGCTAAGCCGGATGAAAGGTAAGGGATGAGAAAATGCTGACTCATGACCATGGAAAATGATAAGCATGGTTTCAGAAAAAAAGCCTTTTTAGACGGCAAAAATAAAACAGTGAAATCAGTAAATTAAAACAGTGAAATCATGGGAATACTAAATAAAGCAGTCTTAGGACTACCGAGCGGAGCAGTCGGTGATATACTGTTTCGTTATAAAGACGGCAGGGTAATAATCGGAACAAGACCTGTTTCGTATATGCCCGGCACGGACACAAATTCAGTTAACCGCAGAAACAGATTCGGTATAACTGCAAAGTACTCGCAGGCAGTAAACGCAATACCATCATTGAAGAGCTTATGGGATGAATCAACACCAGAAACCATGTCGCCTTTCAATGGTATATTTAAAGCAAGCTATCCGTACGTTACATCAACTGACGTGACGGCAACTGCTAAGCTTGTACCACAGCTTTTCGGGTTTGACGTGACAACTACCAGTGTAACGGTTGACGGGACATCGGTAAGCGTTGCGATAGATCCAATAGGCACGAATGCAAATATTGACACAGCGGTTGAGAAGTACATTCAGCTTGCTGCGGTTATAAAGAATACTGATGCGACGATGGATACGCTTCCGAAGATGGTATTTATTCCGTTGAAGTCGGGGAATGTAGTTTTGAACTTAGCTAATCCGCTGAGTTTTTCGATTACACTTGCCGATCAGGACAGTGAAGTATATTCATTGTTTGATACACATCTGACTTATCTTGCTCTTGTTACACTTGACGAGAACGGTAAGGCGGTGCATTATTCCAAGGGTTTTAATGCCTAAGGAGTAGAGAAGAGCGGGTCTGTTCGTGAAGGGCAGACCTGCTTTTTATATTGTTAAGAACAAGAGATTTTTCACCACTAAGATTTTTCAATACTGAGTTCACTGAGGCCACAGAGGAAAGATTTGTATTATTTCTAAGAGCATTAAACCGCAGGGCGCAAAGAGCGCAGAGATTTTTTCGGAATTGGTTTTCTGAGAGCACTGAGAAAATTACTGAGCACACAAAGTTAATATTAGAATTTGCTTATCGTTTACGGCAGACCCGGATAGCCGAGTGCGGAACGGGCTGCATAACACGCCATGAACATTGCTGTGTTAACATTTGTGTATGAAACCATTCCGTTTGAAAAATCCCATACAGGTATCATGCATATAACGGAAACGCCTGTCTGAGGGTCGTAGAACATTGCAGAGAGGTATCCGTGGGTTGAGCCTGTATGTCCGTATCCGAGGTTTTGTATTAAAGCGCAGCCGAGTGCATAGTTAGTTGAGCCGGGAGAGATATCTGTTTTCATTAAATTCAGGCTTGCGGGCGTCAGTATATTTGAACCTGTCATTAATGAGCGTATGTAGATGTTCAGGTGGTTCATGGTACCATATCCATTTCCCTCTCCGACGTTAGCGCTCATGTTGCAGTTTGTGAAAGTTTTTACACCACCGCTTTGCAGGTATTCAGTGCTTGAAACAAAGGGCGGAGGCATGGACTGATGAGTTGCCAGATAGGGAAATGTTACAGGAAGAGGAACGGGCGAAGAGCCGCCGAATAAATAATCGTACAAGTAATCTGAATAGACTTTTGCCGTACCTTTGCGAACCGAATAAACACGAGCAATTATTTCGCTCAGTATTGCAAAGCCTGTATTGGAGTAGCTGTGATTTGTGCCCGGAGGAAAGGATGAAAGATTGTTCACCCTCAGCTGGTTTGCAAATTCGCCTACTGCAAACTGATGGTTCGGGTCGAGACTTTCGACGTAATCGACATAAGACATTCCACCCAAGCCGGGAACTGTATCATTCGAAAGGTCATAAACACCGGCGCTGTGCTTAAGGAGCTGTTCGATTGTTATTTGATTTTTATAAGGGATATTCCATGAGGGAAGAGCAGGTACGTATGGTGAAGTGCTGCCGGGAATCATATCAACAATATGGTCAGAAATGTTCAGCCAGCCGTCTTCCTGCATGTTCAGTACAGCGGCGGCAGTCATATTCTTCGTATTGCTCGCAAAGCGGAAGTATGTGTTCTTTGTAATCGGCGTACCGCCTGCGGGCACGGAAGAAACGAATATTTCCTCAGCAGGAGTACTAATAAGAAGATTTAACGAATGAATGGTTTTGCCTGTAGAAGACTGGAGCGACTGGCGGATGCTGTCAACCGCTCTGAACACCTTGTCGTAATTTGGATTGCCTGTATTAACGACAGTGCTTTCGCATGAGAATAATAGTAATGATAAGAGTATTAAAATTACTTTGGGGAAAATTAACTTTTTCATATCCAATCAAGTTTGTTTGTGTAAAATTAATGCAAATAAAAGAATTTTGAAATGAAAATGATATTGATAAGAGCAAGAGTTTTTCACTACTGAGATTAATTTATTTATAAGAGCAAGAGCTTTTAACCACAGAATGCACAGAGTTCACAGAGATTTTTAAGAATTGGTTCACGGAGAACACAGAGATAAGATTTATTTTATTGATAAGAGCAAAAGACTTTCACCACTAAGTTCACAAGAACACTAAGAAAAGATTTGATCTATTGCTAAGAGCAAGAACATTTAACCGTCCGCCCAATGAGACGGCGGATCTGCAACTCGGGCGCAGAGAGCGCAGTGGGATAATAACAGTGATTCGTGAACTGTGACTCGTAACTTGTGAAGGACAAAAGTTTTTACCACTAAATTACTAATTGCCAAGTAGAGCTTAAGAAGGGATAACAGTGTGAGGGATAACAGCATGTTTTTTATGATACTTATTGAAAACTAATATGTTGCTTTTTAGCCGGGCGGATATTGCAATTATGGCTTGAAAAAATCGTATTTTAGTTATATCTTTATTGATTATGATTACAATACTTATAATATTTCTGGTGCTTGTATGCATCTTTATGACAATAGCGGTGCTTTTACAATCATCAAAGGGCAGCGGTCTTGTGGGACCGATTGCAGGAACGGGTGTAACAACAATGTTCGGTGCAAGAAGGACTTCAGACTTTTTATCGAAGGCAACGATTATAATGGCTGTTATTTTTCTGGCAGGTTCATTATTGCTGAATCTTTATATCAGTAAGGGCGGAAGTGGTACGAGTGAGAGTATAATTCAGAGGAATGCAGGGTCACAGACCTTGCCGCCGCCAAACGTTCCGAATCAGCAGCAGCAAATGCCTGTTGAACAACAGAATCAGCAGCAAAATCAAAATACGCCATAGAATTGAAACTTGAAGTATAGACTAAAGTTTGGGAAACCTGTTAAAAGCATCTTGCAGACGCAGGATGCTTTTTTCATTTGGGGGTGTTTGTTTGTATTCACACTCAGCTGTAGTTCAGGGTTTGCACAGCAGGAGCGATTGTTTAAGAGCACTCTTCCCGAATCAAGATATGAACTGAATGATTTTTTACTGAAGGATACGATTAAGAAGAAGGATACGGTATACACGTTTAAGATGACAAGGTCGCCTACGAAGGCAATGCTTTTTTCGGCAGTGCTGCCGGGTGCAGGTCAATTTTACAATGAGTCGTACTGGAAGATACCGATTATCTGGGGAGTTGGCGGATATTTTGCTTACGAGATTATTAAGAATAATAACAGTTACATAGATTACAGGGATTTATACGCAAGCTCGCAGACGCCCGAGAACCCAAACGGTGATGTGAGGTATAAGAATCTGAGAGAATTTTACAGAGACCAGAGAGATCAGTTTTATTTATACGCAGGGCTGGTTTACCTGATAAATCTTGTTGATGCTTATGTTGATGCTCATTTATTTGATTTTGATGTAAGCGATAAGATTAAGGTTCAGGGAATCGGAAGCAGCTCCAGCCTGATGAATTTAAAAATTAATTTATAATATAATATTATGTGGGTTTACATAGACAAGATAGCGGACTTTGTTGACAAAGAAGTTACAATCAAAGGATGGCTTTACAATATCCGTTCTTCGGGAAAGCTTATGTTTCCTGAGTTCAGGGACGGTACGGGGCTTATACAGGGCGTGGTTGCCAAGAACGGCGTGAGCGAAAAGATATGGGAAGATTTCGGAAAGCTGACGCAGGAATCTTCAGTAATCGTTACAGGTGTTGTTTCAAAGCATCCGAAGAAAGAAAATGTTTTTGAGCTGCATGTAAGCGGTCTTGAGATAGTTTCAATTGCCGAACCTTATCCGATAACTCCGAAAGAGCATGGAGTTGATTTTCTTGCTGACAGAAGGCACCTCTGGCTGAGGTCGCCAAAGCAGGCTGCTATTATGAGGGTAAGGAATGAGATTATACAGTCTATACGTGACTATATGTACAATAACGGGTTTATACTTTTTGATGCACCGATTTTTACACCGAATGCCTGCGAGGGAACGTCAACGCTTTTCTCGACTGATTACTTTGACCTTGGCAAGGCGTATCTTTCACAGTCGGGACAGCTTTATGCAGAGTCGGGCGCACTTGCTTTAGGTAAAGTTTATACCCTTGGTCCAACGTTCAGAGCGGAGAACTCAATGACGAGAAGACACATTACAGAGTTCTGGATGATGGAGCCCGAAATGGCTTACTTTGATATAGACGATAACATGAACCTGATAGAAGACTTTCTTTCATATGTCGTGCAGAGAGTTATTAAGAATAAGAAACAGGAACTTGATTTTCTCGGAAGAGACCTTTCAAAACTTGAGAAGGTTATTAAACCGTTTCCGAGAGTTACTTATGATGAAGCAGTTGAAATACTGAGGAAGAAAGATATTCCATTAATCAGAAAAACTGAAAACGGTGAAGAGCATATACGTCCATTTCCGTGGGGAGAGGATTTCGGCGCACCGCATGAAGAGGCGATTGTCGAAGATTACGATAAACCCGTTATGGTTCACCGCTGGCCTTCGGAGGCAAAAGCTTTTTATATGAAACGCGACCCCGAAAATCCAAAAGTTGCACTCGGTGTTGACGTGCTTGCTCCCGAAGGATTCGGAGAAATCATAGGCGGCTCGCAGAGAGAAGACAATCTTGATTTCCTTCTTGAGAGGATTAAAGAACACAATCTGCCAATGGAAGAATTTGGCTGGTATCTTGATTTGAGAAGGTACGGCAGCGTTCCTCATTCAGGTTTCGGACTCGGTATCGAAAGAATGGTTAGCTGGATTTGCAATCTCGAACACATAAGGGAAGCTATTCCGTTTGCGAGAAGACCAAACAGGATTAGACCTTAGATTAGTTGATAGTTGATAGTTTATAGTTGATAGATTTATTATTTGCGGTAGAGATGAAATGTTTTTACCAATAGAATGAGAACAATAATAATTGACGGAAATAATGTAATACATAAGATGCAGGGAATCAGAAAGTTGTTTTCTGAAAACCCTGAATCAGCGCAGCTTACATTGTATGAATCGATTAAGAGCAGATTAAACAAAAATGATAAGCTGATACTCGTGTTCGACGGGTTCAGTAATATTAAATCACCGAATATTTTGTTCTCGGGCGTGAAAAAAGCGGACGAAGTAATTAGAAGATATATAGAAGAAAACTACAATAAAAAATCAATAGCCGTAGTTTCATCAGATAATGAGATATTAAGTATTGCAAGAGCATGCGGCTGCGAGATACTTAAAGCAGATGATTTTATTGTTGAAAGAAAGATTAAGAGTACGGATAACATTAACCATTATTTACCAAAAAAGGAAGATGAGAAACCCGACGGTATGAGTAAAAAGGACTTTGATTTTTTTAAAAAACATTTTAGTTGAGATATGAATATAGAAAGAGAGAACTCAGTAAAACTTCTTGAAGAATACATCGAAAATGAAAACCTGAGGAATCACTGCTACCATGTTGAAAAATGCATGAGATATTACGCTGGTATTCTAAGCGAAGACGCTGATGTATGGGGAACAGCAGGAATGCTTCACGACCTTGACTGGGAAAAATTCCCGGATACGCATCCAAACACGGCGATTCCCGTATTAAAAGATAAGGGTTACAGCGAGGAGATTATTAACGCAATACTCGGACATGCATATCCCGAAAGAACCGATGTCCCGCGAGAAACGGCAATGGCAAAGTATCTTTTCGCATGCGATGAGGTTACTGGATTTGTACATGCTTACAGCCTCATGAAAGAGAACGGGCTTCAGGATGTACAGGCAAAAAGCGTCATTAAGAAAATGAAAGATAAAGCATTTGCAAAAAATGTAAGCAGGGACGATATAAGAAAAGGTTCCGAAGAAATTGGTCTTTCGCTCGAAGAGCACATAACAAACATTATTAACGCAATGAAAAGCAACTCACAACAGATATGAATGTAATAGAAATAAATTCTCTCACGAAACACTTCCCGGGAAAGAAATTTTCAGGCGAGAAAATAAAAGCTCTTGAGAAAGTGTCCTTTAACGTCGGAAGCGGAGAGATATTCGGTTTACTCGGTCCGAACGGTGCGGGTAAAACTACTCTGGTAAAGGTACTCCTTGGTATCACGTATGCAACGAGTGGAAATGCAAAACTGTTCGATAAACCCGTTACTAACGTTAACAACAAGAAGAAAATCGGTTATTTACCTGAAAATCATAAGTTTCCGAATTATTTAACAGGCGAGCAAGTGATTGATTATTTCGGAAGATTGAGTGGACTAACAAAAGCAGACCTTGAAAAAACAACTTACAAATATCTCAAGATAGTCGGCATGGACCAGTGGGGAACGACAAAGATTAAGAAATACTCGAAAGGTATGCTGCAAAGACTCGGACTTGCACAAGCGATGATAAACAATCCCGACTTAATATTCCTTGATGAACCCACAGACGGAGTTGACCCAATAGGAAGAAAAGAAATCAGAGACGTTCTGCTTGAATTAAAAAGCCAGGGTAAAACTATATTCCTCAACTCACACCTATTGAGTGAAATAGAACTTATCTGCGATAAGGTCGCTATTCTCAATAAAGGAGAGCTTATTGAAGTCGGAAGCGTTGCTGATATAACGAGTTCAAGTAATAAGTACATATTTAACACAAGTGATTTATCGGAGGATATTATGAATAAGATACTTACAGAATACAAAGGAACACTTCACGGAAAGAATGAATTTGAATGCGTAATAAATTCGGTGGAAGATGTTAACAAGGTGATTGACTATCTGCGCTCATCAAACGTACTGATACACGGAGTGTACAAGGAAAAGAATTCGCTTGAGAGCATGTTTATTAACTTAATTGAACAAAAGAATTAGGAGGACGATATGGTATTAGCTGCATTTATAAAGGGCGTTTTCAAAGAAGCACTTGCAAAGAAAATCTTACTCACAATTTTCGGTTTCTTTTCACTTTTAATTATTCTGTCTGTTCTTGCGCTTACAAATTCTACGGTAGAAGGTATGCAGATGATGCTCGAATCGAGCGGCGGAAACAGTCTAAGAGAAGCAGTGCTGACTTTTCAGTCATACATTGTTGCTGGCATACCGATGTTTATGCTCGTTTCATCTATGCTCATTATTACGTCTTCTTTCATACCCGATATGCTGAAAAAGGGACACATAGATTTACTACTGTCAAAACCGATATCAAGAACAAAGATTATTATAGGTCATTTTCTTGCAGCAGCATTAATAGTACTTGTTGCATTCACGTTCCTCATGGGTGCAATATGGATACTCGTATCGGCAAAAACAGGTTTCTGGAACCCGTCATTCCTTTACTCGATACTCTGGTTTACTCTTATATTTAGCGTTCTTTATTCAGCCGTAATGCTTATCGGTGTACTTTCAAGAAGCACTATATTAACTATTATTATTAATATGCTGCTGTTCTTTCCGTTAAGTTTTCTGCTGTATCTTGCAAACACTTATTTTCAGAGTGATGAGAAGAGTATAGTCTTTGGTCCTGTTGCCGAGTCATTGCTAAAATTCTTTTACCAAATACTGCCGAAGCCGTGGGATATGCAGGACATGACGGTTAGTTTTGTTACTCAGAATGCCGTTGCCAACTACATGCCTTTGATTTCATCGCTGCTGTTTATGACCATTATGCTCGTGCTTTCAATCTGGTATTTTAATAAAAAGGATTATTAATAAATTTATATGGGAAAGAATATTTTAAAACATTGTATCGTATTAATTGCTGCAATTATATTTTTCTCATGCGGTTCAAATCCAACACCCGAAAAGCTTCCGCTATCGGTTAAGAATAACTTAAACCTTCTGCCGGAAAAGCCGCAGTTCGTTATGTACGTCAACTTCAAGTATTTAAGAACCACAGATTTCTGGAAACAAAATATTGCTGATTCTATGCTTTCGAGCGAGAATACATTCGGAAGTATCTTAAACGTTTTCAAAACAGCTACAGGAGCTACTATATCAGACGGACTTGATGAAATATTTTTCGCTAATTCATGGACGGGTGAAAATGCTATTGTAATGAAAGGTTCTTTCGACAAGACTAAAATGACAGGTTATTTGAGCAATGATTCCCTTTTCGAAAAGATTGATGGTGCAAACGGGTTCAGCTATTACAAGCATAAACCCAGCAACACGGCATTCTTTTTAAAGGATAATTTTACACTCTGTGCAAGCAATTATACTGAGCAGCTGACGAGAATGAAGGATATATCCGACACATCAAATACGGGACTTGCAAAAAATGATGAACTGATGAAAGCAATTAATGCAATTATGTACAAAGAGAGTATGTGGCTCGTTTCTGCGGAGAAGATGTTTATAAGAGGAATATTTGCAAACTTTATTGACATGAAATCCGGAAAAGGCTTTGATAAAGAAGGAGTAGACACTTTAGCAACACAGCAGTCGGGAGATTCCTTGTCCAAAACAGATGACGTAGTATTAAACAGACTTTACGAGAAAGTTAATTCAATTTCGCTTAATGGTAAAATTAAGGAAGATGTTGACCTTGTTCTGCAGTTTGAGTGTGCTGACAGGGAATCGACGCTCTACGTTGATAAACTGTTTAACGGGATTATCGGACTGGCAAAAATTGCTTCAGCAGGCAATAAAGACAAAAAGGATACAGCGTTCGAAAAAATACTGAACGATATAAACCTCCAGAACTTTGAGAATACATTTCTGATTACTGTTAAAATAAACAACGGAAACATTCAGGATTTCAGAAACAGTAATCTTTTGATAAACAAATAAATCCATCCCCGCTCGCACGGGGATGAAAATATTTGAATAAACTTAACAATTACTGCATTCCTTTTCTTTTAAGCAAAGCATCGATAGTCGGCTTCTTACCCCTGAATGCAACATAATTATCCATCGGGTCTCCGTTAGCACCTTTTGCAAGTACGTTATCTCTGTAAAGTTTTGCAGTCTTCTTATCGAAGATTCCATTTTCAACAAATGCCTGAAAAGCGTCCGCATCGAGTACCTGTGCCCATATATAACTGTAATAACCCGCTGAATAACCCGAGTTAAAGATATGATTGAAGTATGTGCTCTTGTATCTTGAAATAATTTCAGGAATTAAACCAATATCTGATAGTACTTTGTCTTCATATGCTATCGGATTTTGTGTGAGCGTCTCAGTTCGTGTATAGTAAGCCATATCGAGATAGCACGCCGCAAGATACTCTGTTGTTGTGAATCCCTGATTGAACTTAGAACTTTTATCCATCTTATCAAGAAGTTCTTGCGGGATTATTTCACCGGTTTTGTAATGTTTTGCATAGAATGCCATTACTTCGGGTTCTCCTGCCCAGTTTTCCATAATCTGTGAAGGAAGTTCAACATAGTCTCTTGAGACGTTAGTACCCGAGGTGCTTTTGTAAGAACACTTCGAAAGAAATCCCTGCAGAGCATGCCCGAACTCGTGAAAGAAAGTCTCTACTTCATCATAAGTCAGTAATGCGGGCATATCGCCGGTCGGCTTTGTAAAATTGCACACAACACCGATAATCGGATTAATGTTTTTGCCGTTTAAGACATACTGGTCACGGTAATTATTCATCCATGCACCGCCCCTTTTGGTAGAACGCGGATGCATATCAAGATAAAATATTCCTATGTATGAGCCGTCATCATCCTTTACTTCATAAGTGGTTACTTCTTCGTGATACTTAGGTACATCTGTTATTTCGGTAAATGTAGTACCGAACAATTTATTCGCAAGTGTAAATATTCCGTTACGTACATTATTCAGCTCAAAATATGGTTTAAGCATTTCTTCGTCAAGGTCATATTTTTCTTTGCGGATTTGTTCAGTGTAGTATCTCCAGTCCCATGGCTGTACTTTAAACGTGGCACCGCTTTTATCGATTATATTCTGAATATCTGCCGCTTCTTTTTTGGCTGTTTCAATGGAAGGTTTCCAGAGTTTATCCAAAAGGTCATACACTCCTGCAGGATTTTTTGCCATATTATCTTCCAGTACAAAATCAGCATGTGTTTTGTATCCGAGCAGATTTGCACGTTCCATTCTTAGGTTAACAATTTCTTTTATAATCTCATTGTTATCGTAAGCGTTGCCGTTACTTCCTCTGCTCATGTATGCACGCCATATTTTCTCTCTTAACTCTCTGTTTGCTGAATACTGAAGAAAAGGCATTACGCTGGGATTCTGCAATGTATAAACCCATTTTCCTTCCATACCTGATTTCTTTGCAGTTTCAGCTCCTGCATCAATTAGTGACTGGGGTAATCCTGCAAGCTCATCTTTACTTTCGAGTATAAGTTTATACCCGTTTGTTTCTGCAAGAAGGTTGTCGCCGAATTTTAATCCGAGCAATGAAAGTTTTTCGTTTATTTCTCTTAATCTTGCCTGCTTTACATCATCGAGTCCTGCTCCGCCTTTTATAAACCTGTCGTATGTATCCTTCAGCAGTTTTGCCTGCTCGGTATTTAGAGGTTCTTTGTTTTCATAAACATACTTTACTTTATCGAACAACCTTTTATTTAAAAGGATGTTATCGTTGTGTCGCGAGAGCAATGGAGCAATTTCCTTAGCAACTGCCTGCAATTCCTCACTGGTATTTGCGGAACGCATATTGAAGAAAACACCTCCTACTTCAGACAGGAGAATATCACTGTTTTCAAGCTCAACGATTGTGTTCGAAAAGTCCGGAATTGACTTTTCACTAACGATACGTTCAATGATTTGTTCCTGCTGTTTTATACCCTCCTTAAAAGCAGGAAGATAATGCTCTACTTTAATCTTGTCAAAAGGAGGTGCGTTGTAAGGTGTTCCGTAAGGTTTTAGAAACGGATTATCCTCCGCAGACACATTCATAATAAAAATAAATAAAATTGAAAAAATGTTTAATAATGTTTTCATGTTAACTATACTTTGAATTTTATATTGAAGATATTTATATTTTTTATTTAATTAGTGTAAACTTTTTCTGTACCGTGAAATTTCCTGCCTGTAACCTGTAAACATAGACTCCGCTTGCGAGGTCTGAAGCATTAAAGTCAGTTTCATAATAGCCTGCATTCATGCTGGCGTTTACCGGATTAGCTACTTCTTTACCCGTTAGGTCATAAATTCTAAGCATTATAATTACACCTGATAATTTTACGGGAACAGCAAACCTGATTTTTGTTACAGGATTAAAAGGATTAGGATAATTTTGCATCAAAGTCAGTTCTTCAGGTATTAGAGTTGATATTTTTGTAATACCGGTTTGCATATTGCTGAATCCAATAAGATTTACTGATATATTGCTGTCGGGATTTTGTATAAATAATACACCGTTATAAGTTTGGTTTATTGCCGTAGGTTTAAACTTTACTTTTATGTATCTCAGTTCATTCTGAGGTATGCTTTGTGGAAAATTTTCAACTATGAATTGCGGGAGATTTGATGTTACAGAATTTATTGCAAGATTTCCAGTACCGTAATTCATCACTGCTACATAATAGCTTATAGTGTCATTTACCGTAAGTGTATCATAGACAACATTATTGGGTAATGCTGAAATTTCAGGCTTTGATAAAGCAGGTATCACGGAATAAGTGCTTTTGATACGTTCAACAAGCTCGGGATGGTCGATGAACGGATTAAATACATTCTGAAAACTTTTTATTCTTGTATTACGTAGGCGTTCTTTTGAGTCAACTGTATCTGACACATTCCATTGTCGAAGGATTCCTTCTTGTTTTGCAGTCATGAATCCTCCGTAATTAGCTGAGTATTTTACGCTGAAATAAAAAAGACTTCTGGCAACATTACCTTTGTGCACATCTCTCGGCTCAAAAACGGTTTCACCCTGAGAATCTTTTCCGAGCTTTGAGCCTCCGACATTATAAGTTATATTAGTAATAGGAAGTCCGAAAGGATAATTACCCCTTGCATTATTCGCGGCATCGTCAGTTGGATATAAATGAAATATGTCGCTTACCATCGGGTCGGCTGAATTGAAAAAACCCTGAGGATAAGTATGCTCACAATTAAAACCTTGTGCAGTAGCTTGCGCTCTGGTCTTCACGTATGCACGCCTGCCTGTGTATACACATTCGAGAGTATCGGGCGATTCGTAATGGTCTATCGTTCCGTACATGTGGTCACGTGCTGTATTGTACCCCAGTGTAATGTACCCTGTCGTTGTAAAAGTCCTGAGTGCTGTTTTTAAAGGTTCATCGATAAGTCCCTGAGTAAAGGAATATAATGCATCGGGATATTTGGCTGTTGCTACAATATAGTACACTATTGGAGAATTCAGTCCGTAATTCTCAAATATAACAAAATCTCTGTAAGTGATATTCTGATTAGTGTAAAAATTTAAAGTAACTAGTACGCTATCGAATGGATTAATAACAAACGGCGCAGCATTACAGGTGAACTGCTGGGTCAATGTTCTTATGTTTGTAACTTGAATTACTCTGTTTACTGGATTCTTCACAAAGAATGATTTTGATTTAATACTCTTTGTAACAGTAGTATCAACTGTAACAAGCGAAGGTGTAAACTGTGCATAGGCTCCTTTAATACAGAATATAAGAAGCAGAACTAACAATTTTTTAGACATTTATTTATATATTATTATGATTTATTTCGTAAAGAACATTAGGAAATTTTTCAGAAATGTGCTTTGCCATTGCCTCAGCTGCATAAACTGACCGATGCTGTCCTCCCGTGCATCCGAATGATACCATTAAATTCGTGAAATCCCTTTGAGAGTATTTTTCAATCGCTTCATCCACAATAAAAAACACATTCTTCAAGAAACCGGTCATCTTTGTCTGCGTTTCAATATAAAATTTCACATCAAAATCTTTTCCGGTTTTGGACTTATACTCAGAGAATCTTCCGGGATTGTCGATAAACCTGCAGTCAAAGACAAAACCTCCTCCATTTCCTGAATCGTCTGATGGGATTCCACCGTGAAGGTAACTGAATGAAAATACTCTAACTTTTAGCAATATTTTTCGTTAAATTTATAAAAGGACCCGTAATCAAAGGGAAATAAAGATAATCAATATTGACTTAAAATTAAATCAAAATGGATAACTCATTAATTACCACAGCTTTTACGATCGACGGCTATAAAATAGTCAAAAACCTTGGCGTTGTCAGAGGAATTACCGTACGCTCGAGAAATATGTTTGCAACCATAGGTGCATCCTTGCAAACAATAGTCGGAGGAAACATCACTTTATTTACAGAACTTTGCGAGAAAACAAGAGTTGAGGCGTTTGAAATCATGGTAAAACATGCCGAAGAAATGGGGGCTAATGCCATTGTTGGTATGCGCTACGATGCAAACGATGTCATGTCGGGAGTAACAGAGGTCCTCGCATACGGTACAGCTGTCATAATGGAAAAAGAATAAAATCCTTCCTGATGTATTAACATAAGAAAGGATTTTTGTTTATTGCTTTACGGATTTATTCTGCTTTCTTCGTTTTAGAATTAGTTTAATAATGCGGTAAACGATGTATGCCAATAAAAGTACTGGTATTACGGAAATTATAAAAACTATTAATACAGCAATTACTTTTGTAAATCCTGACAATCCCTTCTTTATTGCTTGTTTAAGTTCGTAGAAGAAACCGCCGCCGGAGGAAGTGCTCAGCATAGAAGGCTCATACACGTTTATTGTAAGCGTTGATAAATCTGACTGTGATTTGAGAAGTTTCATCTTGCCTTCGATACTTTCAATCTTTTGCCTGACAGAAGCAAGTTTTTCTTCTATTTCTATTACATCTGAAAGTTTAACAGCTTTTTCATCGAGCAGTTTTATTAGTCTTTGCTCAAGTTCTTTCTGTGTTTTCAGACGCGATTCAAGGTCAACATATTCTTCTGTGACATCACTCGCCTGAATGTTCTGGTTTACAACTTTTCCGATTTTGCTGATTTCAGAAACGAGCAAATCAAACTTATCCGCAGGCACTTTTACAGTAATTGTACCGGACTTGCTTCCGCTTGCATTCACTGTGTTATTGCTTTTCGACACGAATCCACCTTGTGATTTAACAATCTCCAGTATTTTCACTTCTGCATCATCATACTTCTCAATATCCAGGCTCAAAGAACCTGTTTTAATTATCATTCTCTGGTCTTTTATCTCGGGAAGTTTGTCATCAGTCGAAGTTCTATTGTCTGATATATTGCGCGATTTATTAGTTGAGGATTCGTTATTCCTAATCCCTGATTCCTGCAATAAATCAGATGATTTCTCAACATTGACCGGCAATTTGTCTGATTCGGTTTCACACCCAAACAGTATAAAAACGAACAAGACAGGTATCGCAAGATATAAACTTATTTTTCTCATATGATTGTTTTTGTTTAATACTATTGTTTTAAAAAGTATGTTCCCAATGAACGATAACTTTACAATATGTGTTTGAATTTATGATTATAAACTAATTTTAAACGAAATAATATGAAAAATTATCAAGTAATGACGTTTCATTCTATTGTGTTAATAGCTCTTGGAATATTTGGTTTCATAACTTCTGGCAGTCCAACTGCTTTGATAGCTCCTGCAATCGGGGTAATACTTCTCGGACTTGTAATACCGGTTAAAAAAGAGAATTCGGTTGCTGCACATATCGGCGTCGGGCTTACAGGTCTTACTACAATTATGTTTTTCATTGTTGGAGGTATAAGAGGAAACACAATTATTATCATAATGGCAGCCGTATCCTTGATATCACTTATTTTTTACATCAATGATTTTATTAAAAGGAAGAAAGAAAGGGAAGCAGAGCAAACTTAATATTAAGGCGCACTTATTAAATAAGTGCGCCGTTATAATTTAAACCTATTTTGTTTGTAATATGTAGCCTTTGTCACCAACTTTATCGTAATCCATGTCTTTGATTCCGAATACTTCATTGCAAAGTTCTGTAAATACCTCTTCAGAGTTTTCAAATTTAAAATTAACTCCGAATACTTTAGCAATCTGTTTAAGTATTTTCCATGTTGGTCTAGCATTAAACCTGTTGTCTTTTGTCCATCTGTCATTTGGAGCACCGAATTTATCAAGTCTCGATAGCGAATATTCTCCTAGAAGTCTTTCCTGCTCAAGTGTTGCTAAAGCAGGTCTTAATCTCTGAATTCGCCCCTGAAAATTCATGAACGTACCGTTGATTTCAGCATAAGAAGATTCGGAAAATACTATATCCGCAATAGATTCCGAAAATTTGTTTTTAATGTTGAGATGGAATACTGAAACTTCAAATCTTGAGATTAATTTTGTGAGTTTGGAATCCCTGCTAATATCATCATTTATCACGTATAATGCCATGTATTTTCCTGAGTTTATATCATTCAGTGTTTCTTCCTGCAACTGCTTTATTCCGAGGGCTTCCAGTCCGTTTGAGTTAGGTGTTTTATCTGATTTTCTTAGTATATCATCTCCAAATGAATCATCAATTTGAGGGATGTAAAATACATCGCGGCTGTTAAAAACTTCTTTTGCAAATTTCATCAGTGCATAATTATCTTCAAGCGTTGAGTACGGAGAGGCGATAAAGAGAAAATCTCCCTTCTTCCCGTTGATTACAGATACTGCTTTTGAGACAGCTTCTTCCCATGAGACTTCAATGATTTTATTAGCCTCTGATTCTTCCTCTTCAGGTTTTATCATAGGCAGGTTGTATCTTTTCTCAATATTGCTTAAATCTTTTATAGTATTCAGTCTGCCCCAGTCGCAAAGCCACCAGTTATTGACTTCAAGGTTCTCCCTTGGTTCAATACGAAGTATCTCATTTTGTCTTACTCCAATAATACTATTGCATCCCCTTGAACAACCAGGGCATATTGAATCAGTAAACGACATCTCCCACACTCTGGAACGGAATCTGAAATGCTTTGATGTTAATGCACCGACTGGACAAATTTCAATAACGTTCATTGAGTAAGGATTGTCAAGTTCTTTCCCGGGGAAAGTTCTTATTGTGACTTTCTCGCCTCTCTGGATAAATGTAAGTTGAGGTTCTTTTGCTATTTCATCGCAGAATCTTATGCAGCGTGAACAGCTTATACATCTTTCCTGATCAAACATTACATTAGGTCCGAGTGATATTCTTTTATCTTTATGATTCTTCTCTTCATCAAAACGTGAAAGTCCTTTGCTGTACTTAAAAGAATAATCCTGAAGTTTGCATTCGCCCGCTTCGTCACAAATAGGACAATCCAGAGGATGATTAATGAGCAGGAACTCCATAACAGCATTTTGTGCCTCTATTACTTTCGGGGATTTAGTATGAACAATCATACCTTCAGTTGCTACTGTCGAGCAGGCAATGGCAAGTTTCGGCAGCTTTTCTATTTCGACAAGACAAATTCTGCAGTTACCCGATACAGATAAACCCGGATGCCAGCAAAAATGCGGTATTTCAATCCCGGCAGCCTTTGCAGCTTCGATTACAGTCTGCCCGGTATTGTATTCAACCTCTTTGTTATCTATAATTAATTTCGGCAAATCTTAAAATATTTATATTAATAAATAAAATAAAAACTATACACTGTATTCCTCGGTAATATCAGTCTTACTCTTTACAGTTAGAAAGCGAAAATCTGATAATGGAAGTTTTTCATCTACTTCAAGCTTAATTATCGTTCTGTATTTAATACATAACCGAAGAATCTTATTTATAAATCCACTCGTTAAATAATGTTTTATTAACGGATTTACGCGCATTCTCAGAAACATATCCCCGCCGCCGCCCCTGAATCTTTGCAGCCAAGTTTCAATCTCGGTAACAAATGCCATCTTAGACTGTACTCTGCCTGTCCCAATACACATTGGGCAGCTGTCTGACATCCTGTTCAGAATGTTTTGTCTGATTCTCTGCCTTGTTATCTGAACCAGTCCAAAATCTGTCATTTGAAGAACTGTGATTTTAGCGCGGTCTTTTCTGAACTCTCTTTTAAGCTCTTCGTGCAGTTTCCTTTTGTTCGAATCTTCATACAGGTCAATAAAATCAACAACAATTATTCCACCAATATCTCTTAACCTTAGCTGTCTTGCGATCTCTTTTGCTGCCTCGAAATTCATCCTCAATGAATTCTGTTCCTGGTCTCTTGATTTGGCATACTTCCCGCTGTTAACATCCACCACGGTCATTGCTTCTGTGGTTTCAATAACAATATAACCGGAATTCTTAAGCCAAACTTTCTTACTTAATGATTCTTCAATCTGTTTTTCAACATTGTAGACATCGAACAAAGGTGCTGAGTTTGAGTATAACTCGACTTTTTCTGAAAATTCGGGAGAGTTAATATCAAGATTGCCTTTTATTTCCTTGTATAATTTTTTCGAATCAATTAATACCCTCGTTACGTCATCCCTAAAAAGATCACGAACAACTGAATTTGTTGTTGAAACATCTTTATACAATATGGCGGGAGGTTTTAAAGTCTTTGCTTTGGCTTGCATTTCATTCCATGTAGAAACCAACTTCTTCAGGTCATCTTTTATAAGATTTTCGTCCTGAGATGCTGCAACAGTCCTGATGATCAGACCGAATCCTTCCGGAAGAAGAGGTCTTACTATCTGTTTAAGACGTCTTCTTTCTTTGTAATTATATATCTTCTTGGAAATACCAATTCTTCTGTTGAAAGGAAGCAGCACAAGATACCTGCCGGGAAGTGAAACCTTGGAGGTTACACGTACACCTTTATTGCCTACGGGCTCTTTAATTATCTGGACAATAATATCCTGACCTCGTTCTATGTTGACCGGTGCTTTTGACCTGTTATATACCGTCTTAACAGGAGCAGTTGTTACTTCTTCCTCCTCATCGTCCTCGTCAACGTCACTGTCGTCACCGAGTATTGAAGAATAATCATCAATTGATGTATCAATATCGGAAAAATGAAGGAAAGCATCTTGTTGGAATCCGAGATTTATAAATGCAGCTCTTATTCCCGGCATAACTTTCGCAACCTTGCCCCAGTAAAGGTCACCAACATTTCTGGTTAAATCCGGGCTTTCATAAAATAATTCTACAAGTTTTCCTTCTTCAATTATTGCAATTCTTACTTCGTATGAAGTAGAATTAATTAAAATCTCTTTTTTCATTAAGAACTTATATATTCATTCAAAACAATTTATGAATTCATAGAAGACAGGAACTCTTTATTTGATTTTGTTCCTCTCATTTTATCAAGCATGAACTCCATTGCTTCAACCGGATTCAGGTCAGAAGTTATTTTCCTTAGGAGATATACCCTGTTAAGAACATCTGGTGATAATAAGAGCTCTTCTTTTCTTGTACCCGAGCGATTAAGATCGAGTGCAGGGAATACTCTTCGGTCTGATAGTTTTCTGTCAAGAACACCTTCCATATTACCCGTGCCCTTAAACTCTTCGAAAATAACCTCGTCCATCCTGCTGCCGGTTTCGACAAGCGCTGTCGCGATAATTGTAAGACTTCCGCCTTCATCGATGTTTCTTGCAGCACCAAAAAATCTTTTAGGTTTATGCAATGCGTTAGCATCTACGCCGCCCGAAAGTATCTTGCCGCTGTGAGGAATTACTGTGTTGTGCGCTCTTGCAAGACGGGTTATGCTGTCAAGTAGTATAACGACATCTTTGCCTGCTTCTACGAGTCTTCTTGCTTTCTGAATAACTATTTCAGAGACCTGTACGTGCCTTTCAGGTGGTTCATCGAATGTAGAACTCACAACCTCGGCTTTGACGTTTCTCTGCATGTCTGTAACTTCCTCAGGTCTTTCATCAATTAGAAGAACAATTAATGTCACTTCGGGGTGATTTCTTGCGAGACTGTTTGCAATAGTCTGAAGTAAGATTGTTTTACCGCTTTTTGGTGGTGAGACTAGCAATCCTCTCTGCCCAAATCCAAGCGGCATGAACATATCCATAACGCGCATTGAATATTCACCAGGAGTTGTTTCAATATTAAATTTTCTAACCGGGTAAGTCGGTGTAAGATTATCAAACAGTATCCTGTCTCTAATTTTTTCGGGATCACTAAAGTTTACCTCTTCTACTTTTAGTAGAGCAAAAAATCTTTCACCCTCTTTAGGCGGTCTGACCTGTCCTTTTACCGTATCACCGGTTTTAAGTGAAAATTTCTTAATCTGTGAAGGTGAAACATAAATATCGTCCGGCGAAGGAAGATAATTATAGTCAACCGACCTTAAAAAACCATACCCGTCGGGTAAGACCTCTAAAACACCAGATGAGAACGCAAATCCGTCTTTTTGGGTCTGCGCCTCAATTATTTTAAAAATAAGTTCCTGCTTTTTCAGATCACTGTATCCTGTTAATTTTAGCTCTTTAGCTATTTGAACTAACTCAGCTACTTTCTTTGTTTTTAAATTCTCAAAATTTTGAGCAATTAAATCATCTTTTGAATTCGTCCCCATTAGATCATAACCTTTCTTTCAATTTTAGTAAAAGGGATTAATTATATTTGAAAAAACTATCAAACCGATAAATGTTTGGATAATTAAATTGAAATATTAATATTTATTTCTTGAAGTTTCAATACTGGAGTGTGATTTAGACATAACCCAGATTCGCATCAATCTATTAGAAATTAATCATACTTTCAAGTGAAAAAATGAAATTATTGATAAATCGGTTTTTTTCAGCTAAACTTAATGTTTTATCTTACCGTATTTCAAGAAATGAAAAGATTTATATTTACAACATTTATGCCTTAAAACGGGATTGTTTTTAGAGTAAATTATGTTATTATTTAGTTATTGGGTCTTTTTTCAATTCAAATTTTTACCCATAGACCCAGCATTATTATGAAGGGAATAAATGTACAGAGAAGAAAATTTAAACAAAAAGATGGAAAAGACAAACACTGCAGTATCAAAAAACGGAAAACTCACAGCCGAATATAAAAAGGAAGTACTTTCCGATTACAAAATTGCTTTTGAAAGCAGACAGTGCAGCATACTTGGAAGAAAAGAAACACTCATGGGGCGTGCTCAGTTTGGTATATTCGGAGACGGAAAAGAACTTGCTCAGATTGCACTTGCAAAAACTTTTAAGAATGGTGACTGGCGTTCAGGATATTATAGGGACCAAACCTTCGCTTTCTACACGGGAATGTCTGACAAAAGACATTTTTTCTATCAGTTATACGGTGAAACAGATGTTAATAAGGAACATGCCTGCGGCGGAAGGTCGATGAATAATCATTTCGCAACAAGACTCCTTGATGAAAACGGCAAATGGAAGAACCAGATTAAGACAAAGAATACCACTTCAGATATTGCACCGACGGCTGCACAAATGCATAGACTCCTCGGACTCGCTTACGCTTCAAAATTATACAGACTGAATCCAGACCTTGCATATTTAAAAGAGTTCTCAGTAAACGGTAACGAAGTTGCATTTGGTACTATAGGAAATGCCAGTACATCTGAGGGCGTTTTCTATGAAGCAATCAATGCCGGGGGGGTGCTTATGGTACCTCTGGCTATGTCTATTTGGGATGATGGTTTTGGTATATCTGTACCGAACATATATCAGATGACGAAAGAAAACATTTCCGAAATTCTTGGAGGTTTTGCTTACGATGAAAAGAAGGAACAGGGTTATAATATCTTCAGAATTCCGGGATGGGATTATGAAAAACTTGTAAACACATATAAAGAAGGAATATCAATAACCAGAGAAAAACACATTCCTGCAATTTTTCATATTTATGAAGTTACGCAGCCTCTTGGACATTCAACAAGCGGTTCACACGAGCGGTATAAATCTAAGGAAAGGCTGCAGTGGGAAAAAGATTACGATTGTATTGCACAGATGAAGAGGTGGATGATTGAAAAAGGTATTTCTTCCAATGAAGAACTCGATAAAATAGAAAAAGATATAATTGCAGACGTAAAGAAAACACAACAGGAAGTATGGAAAGAATACTGCGATCCGATACTCAGCGAAAGAGCGGATGTAAGCAGAATAATACTTGAAGTTTCGAAAACAAGCGGTAACAGCAAAAAAATAGAGTCGATTAATAACTCTCTCAACTCTCATGATGCCAGATTAGAAAGAAAAGTTACGGCAGAAGCGGTATTCGATGTTTTAATAGTAACTAAGGAGGAGAAAACAAAAGAAAGACAAAAATTAAATGATTGGTATAACGAATATTTAAAATCTAATGAGAATAGATTTAACACCTTTCTATTCAGCCAATCTGATGAAAGTCCGTTGCTCGTTAAAGAAGTAAAACCTGTGTATTCGGAAAAATCTCCCAAAGTTGCAGGAAGAGAAGTACTACTCGCATTCTTTGACGATCTCTTCAAGCGTGATCCGCGTGTGTTTGCTATAGGCGAGGATGTCGGGCAACTTGGTGACGTGAACCAGGGTATGGCAGGACTCCAGGCAAAATATGGAGATATACGTGTTACCGACACAGGAATCAGAGAGCAGACAATTGTAGGTCAGGGAATTGGGGCAGCTCTTCGTGGCTTAAGACCGATTGTTGAAATACAATATCTCGATTATCTTTTTTATGCAATCCAGATTTTAACAGACGACCTTGCTAACCTGCATTACAGAACTCACGGAGGACAGAAAGCTCCTCTGATAATCAGAACAAGGGGGCATAGGCTTGTTGGTATATTTCATTCGGGTTCTCCAATGGGAACGATTATTAATTGCTTAAGAGGTATTCACATCTGCGTTCCAAGAAATATGACCCAGGCAGCTGGTTTTTACAATACATTAATGAAATCAGATGATCCGGGAATGGTAATTGAAAGGCTTAATGCTTATAGATTTAAAGAAAAGTTACCGGATAACATTTCGGATATATGCGTACCGCTTGGAATGCCTGAAGTGCTCGAAGAAGGTGACGATGTAACAGTTGTCACATACGGAGCAACTGTGGATATTGTCAAAGTAGCATCCGCAAAACTTCGGGATATGGGCATCAGCATTGAAGTCATTGACGTACAAACACTACTACCGTTTGACAGGTTCGGAGTAATACTTAAATCTATTGAAAAAACAAACAGGGTGTTGTTTGTGGACGAAGATGTTCCCGGGGGTGCTACAGCATTCATGATGCAGCAAATAGTTGACGAACAGGGTGGATACAAATATCTGGACTCAAAACCGCAATGTTTAAGCGCTAAAGCCCATAGACCGCCTTATGGAGTTGATGGAGATTATTTCTCGAAACCAAATGTTGAAGATGTCGTTAAATCGGTTTATGAAATCATGCACGAATCATCACCCGAAGCATATCCGAAATTCCATTAAAGATTGAACTTATAAATTATTAAAGGGGTGTTTTCGACACCCCTTTATATCAACTAAAAATCATTCCTGATACTGTCGTTATTAATAGCCAGAAGACCCAAATCCCAAAAACAGTAATGTATGCTTTACCTGCTGGAAGCTTTGTAATTTTCGAAAGTCCTATTGCCACTGTAACATAATACCATATTGAAAATAAATCAATCTTAAAAAGCAGCTCGTTCAACTTCACTCCGACTATATCATCAGTCAGAAAAAGAGCAAGACTTGCTGACGACATTTTTCCTGTAACAACCGACAGTACAAGAGCGACAATCGAGCCTATACCGCCAATAATCAACGGCAAACCTACAACATTCAGTAAGCTTCCGAAATCTGCATTTGTTTTGAATATCTTTAAAACAAGCATATAAACAAGCGATAATACAAGAAGCATTAAAAACGGCATTAAAATAGAACCACCGTATCCGATTATCTGGAAAAATACTCCTTTCGGATCCATAAATTTTTCTGCCTGCTCTATTGCCTGCTGAGACTGCTCCTGTGTCATTTTACCGCTTTTTACATTTTCCTCCATACTCTTTTCAAGCTGTGCTTTTTGTTTATCCATCATTCCAGACATTATCTGCTCATCTCTGAAAAAAATAAAGGTTACAATTAAACTAATAATAATTGTAATGAGAACCGATAAGAACCAATAATTCTTCTTCTTCGTTACAGCTATTGTTTCAAATGTCTCTCCCGGGCTCGAGAGAACACCTATTAAAGCATCCGTAGAAGAGAGTTGTTCATTCGATCCTTCCTGTTCTTCAATGTTTGTTTCGTTGTTATTTTCCATAGCATTAAGATTTATAAAGTTTATTTTTTATTACGTAATCTTCGACTTCAGGTTTCAGCATGTATTTTACTGATTTTTTATCTATGATTCTATGCCTAATGTCAGTAGAAGAAATTTCCAGCATGGGAACCGAAATATATCTAGCTTTTCTTGAGTACTCATCATTTACATCCTGAATAAGATATCCCGGTCTGTTCATTACTATTACTTCTGAGATAAGAAAAAGTTTGTTTGGATTCTTCCATTTTGGAAATTCAATGAGATTATCTATTCCGATAATAAGATATATTTTAATGAAATCTTCCTTGAACTTTTCGTAAAGGTCAATGAGAGTATCTACAGTATAATTGGTTATGCCCTTTTTGGCTTTTTCTATTTCAATATCTGACACCTCAAAATTAGGGTCGTTTTCGAAAGCAAGTTTTGACATGTTTAATCTGTGCTCAGCATCTCGAATAGATATATCATCTTTCAGAGGATGTTTACCCGAGGGTATGAATATTACTTTATCGAGCGTAAGTTGGTCCCTCACATTTTCTGCGAGTATTGAATGCCCTATATGGGGCGGATTAAAACTACCGCCAAATATACCGTATCTTTTCATCAATTCTTATCCATTAGTTTTAAGTAAATTTTTTCTGTTTTTTCTGTCATGATTTTCTCGTCATACAAAATAGATGACTTGATTGCATTGTCAGATAAATAATCCCTCTTTTCTCTGTCATTGAATAACGAAACTATCAGTTCCAAAAGCTCGCTTTTATTATGTAAATTAAACAACATTCCGTTTTCATCATTAACTAAAACTTCTGCATTCGAAGGAATATTACCCGCAACAATGCATTTCCCAGAAGCAAGAGCTTCGATTAGTGATAACGATAATCCTTCCCACAAAGAGGGAAAAATAAACACATCCATCAAGGGATATATTTTTTCAAGGTCTTTTCTGGTACCTGCAAAGATAACTCTATCCGTTACACCCAGGGACATGGCAAGTCTCTTTGCAGAGTTCAGCAGCCGACCGTCTCCGACAAGAAGAAGCTTTAATTCTGGTATTGCCTTTATCAGGTCAGGCATTATTTTAATTAAAAGTTTTTGATTTTTTTGTTCATCAAAACGTGAAACATTTCCTATGACAAAATCATCATTAGTGATTCTTAGTTTGTTCCCAACAGCTTCATCCTTTGTTTTATTCATAAACCTTGAAAGATTAATTCCATTGTTAATTATTGTCGCTTTAGATGGGTCTATTATCTTCATGTTTGTTGCAGCATTAAAATCACTTTTTGTTTCGCAAATATATGCATCGCTGTAACCTGCAAGGTACTGTTCAATATAGAGGGAAGAATATCTTCTGAATAAATTATGTGAATGTATATAATGAATACCGTGTATTGTATGAATAATTTTTGCTCTGCATTCGAACTTCTTCTTTAGAAACCTTGCATACATTCCAGCAACTCCTCCATGAGCATGAACTATGTTCACATTTTCTCTCTCAACTTTTCTCAGGAGTTCATTCAAATTCTTCGAACGGTATAATTTTGGAAGATTTATATCTATAAATTCGAACCCGCTTTCAAGAACTAAGTCCTTAAATCCCCCTTTTGAAGATGCACACACAACAGAATGAAATAACTCTTTATTCAGATTTCTGCACAATGCAAGAGAATGTATCTGTCCGCCGCCAATAAAACCTCCGTCAATCAAGTGCATTACTTTTATCATTTTTCTACCCCTAATAATAGTTTTAATATTTTCATGTTTATTTTCTCTTTCTCGGTCACTCTTCTGTAGGTAAACTTCACAAGAAGATATATCCTGAGCAATATCCTTTCATACAAACTGTTGTGTTTTTTATAATACAATAGCTGTGATTTCTTCGAGAAATAATATGTTTCCGGAAAAAATCTTTTGTTAACATTCTCACCCTTGTAATGAATAAGTCCATCAAAGGGAAAATAATATGATTTGAGTCCCGCATCATTCAGTCGTTTGCATAAATCAGCATCTTCATAGAAAAGAAAAAATTCTTCATCAAATCCGTTAATCCTTTCAAATATTTCCTTCTTAATTATTAACGCTGCCCCACTGACCCATTCAACTTCTCTTTTTGTGCTGCTGCTTGTATATTCATATATAATTGCTATATCGTTTTTAATAAATGCAGTTTCAATATTTTTATTCTTTATTTCATTCATGAATTTATTTTCTTTCCAGTAAGAAAGCTGGTATCTTCCGTCGGGATAAACAAGTCCAAGCCCTACTGCACCAAATTCCATTTTATTAAATACATGTAAAAATTCCTGCGAAAAATCCTTTTTCAATATTGTATCAGCATTTAAAAAGAATAGATATTCCCCCTTAGCGTACTTTGCAGCTAAATTGTTCGCCTGAGAAAATCCTTTGTTCAGATTATTTATTATTGTCACCCCCTCAATCTTTGATAAATCATCCTCAGGCGAGTTATTTACTACTAAAATCTCGAACGAACATTTCAGATTTTTCCTGACTGAATTAACGCAGTTAAATGTGAAGTCCCTCTGTTTGTAATTAATTATGATTACAGAAATATCCATTTACCTTAGTTCAATTACACTTATATTTACTAACTTTAAATAGCATAACATAATGCTGTTAAGCACTTTTTCAATAGCATTATTTCCATTCGTCGCTTTACCGCTAAGATACAGAAGAACTTCTTCTTCTCTTATTTTCTTTATCGTTTCAAGTTTTGAGCTTTCTGCTTCAATCCATTTTCTGTTTTTCATTATCCACCCATAAGCCTTTATCACACCTTTTGCTGAATACCTGCCCGAAATTAAACCGTAAAACAATTTAAGCAATAAATTGTACAACATCAAAGGATAATATTTCATCCTGAAATTATCAGAAAAGAATATGAGAAAATTTAAAAGCCTGTTTCTCTCCTGATAAAACGTTACAAGTTCACCCTTGTATTTACTCATAGTTGCACCTCCCTTATGCTGTACTACTGACTTTGCATTATGATAGATTTTATATCCTGCAAATTTCACTTTAAATGACAGATATGTGTCTTCAGCATAAGCAAAATATTCTTCAGGAAAAAGTCCGCCAAGTTTAATCAATAATTCCCTTTTAATAATTAAAGAACAGCCGTTAACCTGAAATATTTCTCCTACTCCATTCTCGTTAATTTCAAATACCTCCATTATATTGTGACCGAACAGATTAATCGTTCCGTTCTTTTTATAATACTGTAAAGGTATTCCCTCTGTTATTACAAGCGACTGAACCATACCCGCATTTTTAGACTCGCTAAGACATTTTACCAGCTCGGAAAGCCATTCCTTCTCTACTACTGTATCGTTGTTCAGAAGTACTATCATATCACCCGATGCGTGTTTCAATGCTTCGTTATTTCCGCCTGCAAATCCGAGGTTCCTTTCTGAAGATATTACTTTTACTCTCTTATCATTAATCTTTTCCGTTACATAATCAATACTTCCATCAGTTGAACAATTATCAAAAATTATAACTTCAAAATCCTGATATGTTTGCGAAAGTACTGATGTAAGACAATTATAAAGATACTCCTTCCCGTTATAGTTTAATATCAGTATTGAAACCATCAGTTAAACAAATGTTTGTTTAAATAATCTTTCAGAACTCTTACTCTTTTTTCCCATGTGTTTTCATTTGCAAAAATAATCGCCTTTTCGTCAGTAACAAGTGCAGGAAGATTATTACTTATGAGTCTGCTGATATACCCAAAGAATTCTTCCTCCGATTTATACAAATATACATAATCGCCGAATTTTGCTGTTTCGCCATAACAAACTATGAGCGAGGGTGTACCGCTGTACACATATTCATAAACTTTTACTGGATTCACAGAACGTACAAGCTCATCTACGACAAAAGGCATCACAAGTAAGTCTGCTTTTTTCATAATATTCATGATGCTGCTGTGAGGTATCTGAGTGTGTATCTGCAGACGCTCGTGACGAGGCATTTCTGTATCAGAAGGACCCACAATTATAAAATTAATATTCTTGAACTTCTCGATGGTTTTAATCAAAAGGTTAAAATTTAACCAATCTGAAACAGCACCTATATAGCATATGTTCTTCATGCCTTCCTTAAAAAGAGGTAAAATAGTTTTCGGAAGAGTGTTCCCTGTTTCATCAAAACTTAATTCAACTGCATTGTTTATTACAAGAAAATTTTCTTTCTTGTAGTATCTTGTATCAAGTTTTTGCTTCAGGTACTCAGAAGAAAAAATAACAAGGTTGCTTCTTGAATACAGCATTTTTTCCTGATGAAATATTTCTTTTTGAACCGCCTCGTTTCTTTTTGAGCCCTTAAATTCAACGAAGTCGTCCATGCAATCATAAATAACGTAATCGTCTGCCCGAATATAATCTTTTATCAGGTTAAAATGTTTGTAATTGTTAATCAGTATTACATCATATTTATTTTTGTTAATAATATTCTTAAGATATTTTTTAAGTAGTGCATTATTTAAACGAAATATTACTGAATTATGAGTTTTAGGTAACTTAAATATCTCATGGCATATTATATTTTTCGGAATAGAATTATCTACTCTTTTAGTATACCGTTTTTCAAACACAAGATCGATATGATAGTCTTCGCTCAGATATTCTGCAAAGAAATGAGGCCTCTGTTTTATCCAGTACCAGCTCTCGCCCATTATGTAAAGCATTCGTTTCAACTCTTTATCCGCCTCACTATTCCTGTAAAGTATCCCCTAAGTAGTGAAAAGTATATTCTGTACTTAATTACAAAATCACCTGTCATTAAGTACTTAACCGGTATCAATGCGTGTACTATTAGTTTTAAATAATACATTCTATGAAGCTTGTAGTATCCATCACCCGTTCCGTAATTAAAGTACTTTCTGCAAGCATCATTCAGATTAGCAGGTGCATGCCAGTACACAACTGACTTCGGTGCAAAGTAAAACTTAAACCCCTTTTCTTTAAGCAAAATGTCGTACATCGTATCTTCACCATAGTGACTTTTGTTAGGATAACCGTTAATAGCTTTCCAGCATGATTTTTTAAAGGCAATGCTCCTCGACGAAGGGAGAAAATCTTTTGAATTTGTATAATCTTTCTTCGGCAAAAATATATCCGCAAATCTTCTTTGAAATCCATTATCGCATATCGCTTCATACCAACCGGAAACAACATCAACGGTATTATCCTCAAAGGGTTTAACTATTTCATAAAGCCAGCTTTTGTTCAGCAGACAACCTGCGTCGGTAACAGCTACGTAATCGCAACGTGCAAGTTCTATCGCAGCATTGCGTGCATCGGCTATTGGCGAATCCGAATAAGATTTTGAAAACCTGACATCACTTTTAATTTTTAGATTTAAATCAGGATTAGATTCAGAGTATTTTTTGAGAATCTCAATAGTACCGTCTTCGGAACCTCCGTCAATAACAATAAACTCTTCCGCATAAAACTCCTGCTCGGTATAACTCTTTAGAAAATTATTAATATTATCCGCCTCGTTATAAACGACCGTAATAAGACTTACATTCTTTATATATTTATTGTTTATAAATTCCAAAGTCTGTAATAATCCTGTTTTAAACTATCCCATGAATATTTCTTTGCAAAGCTATATGCAGCATTTACCTTTTCGCTATTTGAAAACATCTCTTCAAACATCCTGATAATTTCATCCTTGCTTCCTGCCGTCCACATTAAATCCTTACAATGTGGTATCATCTCAAAGTAATCTTTCTTTAAATCATTATTATAATATCCGAGTACTTTCTTCTTCTGTATAAAAGCTTCCAGCATCGATAGATATCCCGATGCAAAAACAACTTCGCTTTTTGATAAGTATTCTGCCGTATCTTTTACCCACCCTTTATAAATTACATTAGGATAATTCTTTAGTGTATCCGCAAGTGTGCCCTTCCCAAGTATAACAAATTTATATTCAGGATGTAGTTTATTAATTTCACTGAATGCTTCAAGCAATACCGGAAATCCTGTATCGGTTTCGAGTCTTCCGGCGTATAAAATTGTTTTATCTGAACCTGCATCTGATTTTCGCTCTTCTACTGCACCGTATGTTATTATATCCGCTCTTGTTCCATACCACTTTTCTATGAAATGCCCTATACAAATATTTCCGTTCGCTTTTTCAGGTGCATATTTTCTCTTATTTTTTATATAATCAGGTACAGGATATATTCCCTCCCATCCGTGGAAAGTTATATAAGTTTTCTTCTTTCTTATCTCACGATTAAGCGATAGAATAGGATATATTATATTGAAAACCGAATAATCATGGTAATGAATTATGTCGTAAGAACTCTTTAATATGTCCTTCGAAAAAATCTGATACAACATTCCTGCAAAGTTTGAGTACTTGCTGTTTGTTTTTGACAGCCGGTATATTTTAATTCCTGATATGTTATCTGTATCAGCATCGTTCGTATTCTTTTTATAAGTCAGCACTGTAATTTTATGTCCGTCCTCAATAATCTTCTTAGATAGCTCAAGCACATGCTTTTCTACCCCGCCTGCATACGGATAGAAACTGTCTGTTACAAACAATATATTTTCTTGTTTATACATTCGCTTGCTTTATTTTATGCCTTATTATAAGTACAGAAGCAGCAAATCCGGTAAGCTCATTAATAATAAGTGCCAGTGCTGATGCGTAGACTCCGATCACAGGAAGCAAAAAGACATTTATAAGAACAACAAATATCAACTGTATGAGGTTAACTTTCCAGTATATACGTATAAAGCCAAGATTATACCCGATAATTCCAATAGGACAAACAAGTATTGATATGCTGTATCGGAAACATAGAATACGGCTGAGCATGATTGAACTGTCATAAGCAAGTCCGTATATATACGTGATGAGCATAGGGGCGAAGAAAGAATATATGAGTACAAACAAAAATACAATCGAACTAACCTTAACAGTTTTTTTAAGCAGTAACATTGTTTCTTCTCTGCTCGTCGCCGAAGAAGCTCTCGGCCAAAGAACTGTGTTAAATGCATTCAGAAACATCATCAGCGGCAATGCGAGCTTTGTGGCAACATTGTAAATGCCTATCTGGTCTTTTGTTAGATAGCGCCCCATAAGCCATACATCAGCCTGCATCGTCAGTATCACAATTATTGATGTGATTACCATGAAGAAAGCGAATGACTCTGCTGAGGACTTATCAACTGTCGTCTCGTGTAAGTAATGTTCTTTTGGTGCACGGAATATTTCCTTGAAACCGTTTTTAAAATCCTGCATTCTGAATATTGCATGTCGGGGTACTATTACAAGAAACACAAGCATGCCAATAAGGTTTGATATTACCGTTACAATTATAACGTTGTAAATTGACCACATTCCCGTAATCGCAATAAACGTTATTCCCGAAAAGTTAATTACAGACTGCCCCACTGCTACAAACGCATTCTTGCCGAATAACCTTTTAGATTGAAAGTAAATAATAGGTATTGATGAGAATACATTAAAAAGGACGATTAAAAGATTTATCCTGATTAGAACAGCAAGTTCGGAACTGCCCCAGAAATCTGTTGCAACTACTTCTGCAACAAAGTAAGAGATTGCAAAAAGCATTAAGACAAGTGAAAACCTTATTCGTAACGCCCAGCGAAGCACTGCATACTGAAGCTCATCATCATTCTTCGACACTGCTCTTGATGCAAACCTTATAGCAGTCTGGTTTATGCCAAGGTCAGAGAACCCTGTTATTAAAGCAGCGAAGCTTGTTATAAGCGCATATTTTCCAAGGCTCTCAGCACCAAGTCCACGTGCAAGAAATATGGACATTGCAAAACCAAATACTGCAGAAGCAATCTGCGGTGCAAAAGATACTGCCATATCCCTTATACCGGTCTTATTAGAAATGATATTATCCTGTATGTATTTAAAAAGTTTTTGCAAATTTACTATTGTCTCTTAAATAATTTTGTAAACAACAATCTCGTTTTTAAGACAGGTGAGAGAAAAAATGCTTTTACACCATGATTCATTCTGTAATAGCGGTAAATATCTTCGTACATAATCTTCCTTAGTTTATAATCGGCTTTGTTAGTCGAAAGACTTCCGTGATGATATACTTCAGCATCATGTATAAACATTATCTTTTTTCCTTCTGCGTAAATGCGCTTGCAAAGGTTAACATCATTATACATAATTCTGTAGCTTTCGTTAAATCCTTTTAGCTTTTTAATAAGGTCTCCGCGTACCATAAGAAAGGTTGTTGCAATCTGGTCAACCTGAAATGTCTCATCGTATCCAAAATCCCTCATATCATATTCATAATTAAACCTGTTTAAAGATGTATATGTTAAGAAAGCATTCGATAATTTCGGAAATTTCTTGCAGTTGCCCTGCAGCGTTCCGTCTGGATATAAAAGCTTGCAGCCAGCTGCTCCAACATCCGGATTAGCATCAAGATAGTCGATAGTCTTTCTTATACTGCCGGGCTTGAGAATCGTATCGCTTCCTAAAAGCAATATATACTTGCCACTCGACTCACGTATTCCCTGATTGCACGCAGGTGCATATCCGATGTTCTCTTTGTTAATTATTAGTTTTACCTGCGGGAATTTTTTACCTATTAATCCCGCTGTGCCGTCATTAGAATTGTTATCAATAATTATGATTTCAATACTGCAGCTGTATTCAGGAAGGTTTATTATTGAATGAATGCATTCTTCTGTTTGTTTTCTTGAATTCCATGTAGCTATTACGACTGATAATTCTGCATTATCGTTCATGGAGTAAATACTCAGGCTTTATTATTATTGTAATAATACTGCACGTGCGCATTGTAAAACATCATCTTAATATCGTAACGGAGTTTTTCAATATCCTGTTCGTATGAAGTACGTTTTGAACCTTTAAAGTTCTTTACTTGATACTTTCTTAATGCAAGTGTTATTGCTGTACTTACATAATCCTTTTGATTCACTCCTTGCGGACACCATCCGTATTTATTGCGCCTGAACACATAAGGCAGATAGTTCATGTGTTCTGAGGGAATCAAACCGCTTGCTGACTCTTCCTGCAGTTCTTTTGTTATTGTTTTTCCTTCCATGTAAACTGCAACTTGAAATATCGCAATCCACGCTACAAAATACATAAAAAGAAAAATGAATCCGAGTATAGCAGTGCTCTCAAAACTTACTGTCAGATTCCATGAAAAATGTAAAAATACTGCTACTATGTATCCCACAGGTATCAGCAGCAGCTTGTATCCTGCAGGTTTAAATTTTGCCATTCCAATAAATCCGCCGAGTGTTGCCGTTGCCATACAGTGCATTACTGCTGAAAACAGCGTTCTTATAATTACGAGAACGAGCCATGAAACAGGTTCCTCTCCATAAGCCAGAAAGTATAAAAAGTTTTCTGTCATCCCGAACCCAAGACCTATAGCACCACCGTAAACGACTCCGTCAACAACTCCGTCAAACCTTTTCGAAGTTGAAATTATTACCAAGAATAATCCCTTTGTCAGCTCTTCAACAAGCGGTGCTGTTATCACTGCTCCCGAGAGGTCTGTCAGTCCTCCTGCGTTTTCACCAAAGAAAGCCCAGAGCCCCAATGATAATGGTATCTGAAAAATCAAACTTCCGATAATACCCAGTATTATCGCACCTGTAGCACCCCAGAAGAAATTAAGAAATACTATCCAGAACGGGTCTCTTTCATTCCTGTCCATCCACCAGATGATAAACAGATACGTTACCATTGGTATTATTGCAGCAAATATTGAAGCAAACGCTAACATATATTATTCTTTATTTAAACATCAAATTTAATCAGCAAATGATTCTTGTCAACTGATTCTTTCTCCTCGACGAATATCTTTGCTATTTTGCAGTCTCCTGCTGCTTTAAGTTCATTTTCCATCTTCATAGCTTCAAGCACAACCAGCACCTGTCCTTTCTTGACCGCGTCGCCTTCTTTAACGTTTATCTTCACTATAGCACCCGGCATTGGCGAAAGTAATTCGTTCTTTATCTTTACCGTTCCGTGGCTCTTTGCGAATTTTTCCATAAGTACTTCCATTTCATTCTTACAAATTGTGTGATAGTATCGCGAATTGTACTCGAGCATAAACTCAGTGTGCTTCAATTCGCTCTCTACCGTTTCATCTGCTTTGAATATATAATTCTTATGGTCAAGCCTTACAAGGAGCAGTTCATCTGTAAGAAATTTATATTCAAATTCTTCAGTGTCGTTGTCCGCAAACTTTACGCTATTCCCCGAAAGCATTACGTCCATAGGGGTTTCATTCCCGTTAATGCTGATAAAATACTTCTTCATATTAATACAGCTCCTTTCTCTTTAGCCAGCCGCCTTTGGTTTTGTGCTTGTTGTTGCCTCCTGTGCTAACCGAAGAAGCACTTTCATGTTTTTCCTTCATAATAATAGAACCTATTGCAAGAGCTTTTTTAAGTTCATCGCTGATTTCATTTTTCTCCTTCTCAAGTCTTGGCATGAATGTTCTTTCAACAAACTGAGTGTTGTATGCACCCTCAAAGTACTCAGGGCATTTAAGAAGTTTCAGAAGAAAACTTATGTTTGTTTTAACTCCAATAATTGTGTAGTTCAGCAGAGCCCGCTCCATCTTGTCTATAACACTCTTCCTGTCGGGAGCATATGCTATCAGCTTTGTTATCATCGAGTCGTAATAAACTGATATTTCATTTCCCTGCTCTATCCCCGTATCTTCTCTCATACCGTTGCCAAGGTTGCGGCTCATGTATTTAATCTTGCCGATAGATGGCATAAAATTATTATCCGGGTCTTCAGCACATATACGGCACTCTATTGCTGCACCTTTAAACTTTATATCTTCCTGTTTAAATTTAAGTTTCTCGCCCGAAGCAATCCTTAACTGCTGCTCAACAAGGTCAAGCCCTGTCCTCATTTCTGTTATTGGATGCTCAACCTGCAAACGTGTATTAACTTCAAGGAAGTAAAAATTCTTATCCTTATCTACCATAAATTCTACCGTTCCTGCATTCGTGTACCCTGCCGCAAGTACTATCGTCTTTGCACACTCTCCCATCCTGTGCCTTAGGTCATCATCCATTATTGAACAAGGAGTCTCTTCTATAATTTTCTGATGACGTCTCTGCATTGAGCATTCCCTCTCGCCGAGATGCACTGCATTCCCGTGTTCATCAGCAAGCACCTGAAACTCAATGTGCTTTGGTGAATCAACATATTTCTCAATAAAGACGCTCTCATCTCCAAATGAAGACCTTGCCTCGTTCTGTGCCATGCGGATTGCAGCTTCAAGCTCTTCCTCTGCACGTACTACTCTCATTCCTTTACCGCCGCCGCCTGCACTTGCTTTTATCATGATAGGAAAGCCTATCTTCTTCGCTACTTTCTTCGCTTCCTCTATATCGGTTATTGCTGAGTCGGTACCCGAAACAACAGGCACCTTGTTTTTTATTGCAAGCTGCTTTGCCTTTGTCTTGCTTCCGAGGTCTTCTATCGCCTGATGAGGCGGACCTATAAACTTTATTCCGTTATCCTCGCATGCCTTTGCAAAAACTGCACGCTCTGATAAAAATCCGTAACCCGGATGAATTGCCTCTGCTCCGCATTTCTTTGCTGTTTCTATAATTTTATCCGCGAGCAGATAACTTTGTGCTGCTGGTGACTGCCCTATATAATAAGCCTCATCGGCAAGTTTTGTATAAAGCGAGTACTTATCAAAATCTGAATAAACCGCAGCTGTCTTTATACCCATTTCTCTTGCCGTGTTTATTATCCTCACGGCAATTTCTCCCCTGTTAGCAATTAATATTTTCTTAAACATAATAAGTTAATTTATTTTGTTTCTTCCGTTTTCTTCTTCTTCCGTGAAATGAATATTCCCGCAACACCGCCAATAAGAATTATTGTTACAAGTATGTTTGCAGCAATACTAATCTTCTTTCCTGTATAATATGTTTCAGGATAAAACTTTAGCTCTACTTTGTGTTTTCCCGCGGGTACAACAATCGACCTCTGAAAATAATTAGTTTTATAAATTTCCGTTTCTTTCCCGTCTATAAAAGCCTTCCATCCCGCAGGATAGTATATTTCGTTCAGTACCAACAGGTTATTTCCCGAAGCGCTGACTTCATACTCAATATCGTGTATTCCGAACTTAGTAATGCTAGCTGTGTTTGTCGAATCCGCCTTATCTACATTTACATCAAGCTTCTTCTCAAGAAATGCAGTGTTGCGAGGGTTGAAATTAACAGCTCTTATGCTGTTTAGAATATCAATACCCTTCTCTACTTTATATTCATTCACAAAGTAAGCTCTTGGCATAACCATTTTATTCTGATAAATAATACTGCTTCCTCTGTAAACCTCCGTGTATGCTGTGGTATCGTTAAAAGGACTGTCCGATATTACATACTTCACGTTCGCAAGCCCCAGTAGGAAAGGATTCTCGCCTCCCGCAACGTCAACAGCATCCTGATAAATTCTTATCTTTGCGCCCTGATACCCGTTGAACTGATGCAGCCTGAAATATGCTAGGTCGTTCGAGGTAAATAATTTTCCCTTGTTCATTACAGCGACTCTGTAGTTGTACGTCTCGGGCTCTTTGTTCAGCAGCCATTTCGTATAATCGGTTTCCGCAAAAGTATCATCACGCTGTTTCTTATCGTCCCAGTGCAGAGTTTTTGCGCTAACTCCAAGCAAATCAAATAGTCCTACTACAATTATTCCCAGCAGCATTAAATTGCGTGCAATATTTCTCTTTGCGTAAAGATATATAAGCACCGCAACTATTAAAATTAAGAATCCGTGCAAGCGTAAATCGGAAATAACATTTTCGTATGCTATCGGTGCAACCTGCTGTTTCAGATATCCTGATACCTGCTGTGCTGGATAGCCCTGTGCAGCAAGCTTCTGTGCCATCGGTCCGTTCAGAACAGAATTAGTGTATGAGGATTCAAAACCAACAAGAGATAAAAAGAACATCAGCAAAGCAATACCGCCCACAACATAAGATGTCTTCAATAACTTATTCTCATCCTTTGTGTTTTTCAGGAAAGATATAATCGATACAAGTCCGTAACCCGCAAGTATCACAAATGCAAGGTCAATGTAGTAGTGTATCATCACAGGCGCTCTGAAGCTGCTGAAGAATGGCATGTAGTTATAGAATAAATCATAAATCAATGGGAAAGTTCTTCCGAATGATAGAAAGAGAAAGAATATAATTATAAATGTAGTAGCCTGAACAAACGGATTCTTCTTAAAGTTATAAAACACACCTATCGCAGCAAGCACCAGTACAATCACCCCGAAGTAAACAGGTGAATCAGTAAACGGCATCTGTCCCCAGTAAAGGTTTGCCCTCTGCCCTTTTACTTCAACACCGCCAAAACCATAGTAATAAGGAAGCACAAATGTAAGTACCTCACCCGGACTGAATGACCAGTTAGTAGCATATTCATAGCTGAGCGGTTTTTGGTCACCCTTGCCCTCTGAAACCGCAGTTATGCTCGGCTGTCCGCGCATTGAATACTGGTTGTATTCCTTTATCGACAGAATAATATCAGCATCCATGGCAAATGCTATTATAAGACCCGCCACGAGCATCAAAAAAGATTTTACGATGTTGGCTTTCTGAAGCTTCTTCACAAAAGCATAGATTAAAAGGTAAAGCATATAAAGACCAATCATCATAAACGAATAGAAAAGCATCTGAATATGATGGAAATGTACCTGCAGGTAAAGAGTTATAGTCAGTACGGCAAATAAGAAGAACAAATTGTACCAGCTTTTTTCTTCATCATCAGCTGCCTTTTCGAGTATTAAAAGTACAAGCGGGTAAAAAGCAAATGTCATCATCTTCGTGTGATGCCCTACGATAATCAACTGTATTATACCTGTTGCAAAAACTCCGAGAAGCGACACAAAAAGCGATATGAGATTATTCTTAAATTTATACCTCGCATACAAAAACAGCGTCAGACCGAAAATGAAATAATATGGCAGTGTCAGCGCAAACATGTTCCCGCCCGAGAATATTTCAAAAGCTTTGTCCCAGATAAACGAATATATATTATGCAGTGAAGGAACAGCCGCTGTCATCGATGCAAGCGAAGGCATCCCCATGAAAATATACGGAATCCATAACGGAATTATCCCCTGCTCCTTTGCGTCATTCAGAAAAGTCCTGAACGTCAGTGGGGAAAGATTATCAGCCGATGCAAATATCTTGCCATCAAATACACCTTTATTAAAGAACATAAGAATTGCAATCAGAATAATGCCAATAAGCGTAAGAATAACCAAGGGTTTATTGTCATCGAAAAAAGCAAAGCCTGTTTTTTCTTGTGTACTTTTTGTCACCGTCGGTTTGCCTTTTGTGACCGGAGTTTTAGTTTTTGCCATATAAAATTTTATACTATAAAAAGATAAAATAATGCTTTTATACCATCAAAAAAATGTAATTATTAGTTATCAGCCCTTCCGATTTTTCTTCCTCCAGTCCCTTTTCTCCATCATTAACTTTTCTCTGTCATTCCTTTTATACCTGTCATTCCATCACGCTCTTAGATGCCTGCCTACCGCAGGCAGGGAATCCAGTAACATTATTTTCAAATTCTCATTTCTATGTGGACGTTACCTCTCAGCAAAAGACTTACATATTATCTATTTAGTGCTTTCGTGTTTTGGTGGTATAATGTTCTTAGCAATAAATCAATCACTTTTATCTCTGTCATTCCATCAAGCTCTTAGATGGAATCCAGCAACATAATTTTCAAATTCTCATTTCTATGTGGACGTTACCTCTCAGCAAAAGACTTACATA
>CAZVCC010000010.1:0-26423 GCA_964626015.1 uncultured Ignavibacteriaceae bacterium | reverse complement strand
TTATCTATTTAGTGCTTTCGTGTTTTGGTGGTAAAATGTTCTTAGCAATATATTAAATCTCTTCTCTGCGTCCCCTGCGGTTAAAATCTTTGTTCTCTTAGTGGTTAAAAATCTTTTCCCTTATCACCCCATCGAGCTTTCATGGAGCCTTCATGGAGCCTTCATGGACAACCCATCGGCAAACAATCGGCAAACGATCGGCAAACAATCGACAAACAATCGACAAACAATCGACAAACAATCGACAAACAATCGAGAACGTCATTATTTCCAATTTTAATAATCTTACCCCTTATACTAATACACAAAAGTTTCACATATTCAACCGAAATTGAGACATCTTACGCACACAAATAACTGATATTACATAGTATTACAATAAAGTGAGAAGCGAAATAAGTTTCAAACAATGAAATAAAAAGGGTGTTTTACTGCCTATCTATAAACCATCAACGAACCAGAATCATCCTCCTCGTCTCACTATAATCCCCCGTCGAAGATCCGCCGTTGCGGACAACCATCCTGCAAAAATAAACTCCGCTCGGATAAGCACTCGCATCCCATTGCGTACTGTACGTACCCGCCTGCAGCCTCTCATTCACAAGTGTTTCCACCTCTCTTCCTCGCACATCAAAAACCTTTATCACCACTAATTTGTCATCCCCGAATGTTCCTGTCGGGGATCTCATCACGTCAAATCTTATCTTCGTCACAGGATTAAACGGATTCGGATAGTTTTGAGACAGCGAAAATACTGAAGGTGTTTCCGTGCTTAGATTTTGCACTCCAACTATTTCTGATAGCTCTCTTCGCCAGACAGAATAGCCAAGTGTTCCTGCCAATACATAATTATTTGATATTAGTAAGGACAGGATTCTTTGCGCAGGATTGAATCCTTGATTTTTCTGCGTCCAATTTATTCCATTATTTGTGGAGAGATATATACCATCATCGGTTCCTGCGATTAAATTATTTTCTTTTGCAACAATAGAATTAACTGATTGGCTACTTAATGCAGTTTGAGTCCAGCTTATACCATCATCTGTTGATAAATAAACACCGCCTGTATAACCAAACCCGGAATTGCATCCTGCATATATAGTATTTCCACTGATGGTAATTGAGTTTGCAAATTTATTTAAAACAGTTTGAGTCCATGTTAAACCGTTATCTGTTGAGCGGTAAACACCATTTCCGGTTGTCCCGGCAAATACAATGTTACCCTTTACTGCGAGAGAATAAACATCATTATTAAGCAAAGTTGTTGATGCCCAATTAACACCGTTATTTGAGGAGTAAATAAGTGATCCGGGACCAAATTGTTGAGTTAACACTCCTGCAAGGATGTTATTTCCGCTGACAGCAAGAGATTTTATTCTTGCATAATTTAAAGAGGTTTGTGACCAATTTGTTCCGTTATTAGTAGAAATATATACACCATTGTCCGCTGTACCTGCAAAAATAATATTTCCAAGTGTTGCAAGAGAGGTAACTGTTGTATTATGTAATGTAGCTTCTGCCCAAGTTGCTCCGTTATTAGTGGAAATATAAAGGCTTGAGGAATCATAATTATAACTTGTTGCCGCGAAAATATTATCCCCAAGTGCTGCAAAAGTAGTAACAATTTTCATATTAAATCCAGTTACTGTCCAACTTGAACCGGAATTAGTTGATAAGTAGAAGCCATTTCCAATTGTCCCGGCAAAAACACAATTATTACTAACTGCTAAAGAGGGAACAAAATTATCATTTAACGTTGTTTGGAACCACGTTAATCCGTTATTTGTGGAGATATAGACTCCACCCGTTTGTGCTCCAGCATAAATAGTATTTCCATTAACTGCTAAAGACCATATAGATTCATTATTCAATGTGGTTTGCATCCAGCCTAATCCATTATTTGTTGACATAAACAAACCATTAGACGATCCTGCAAAAATAAAATTACCATTTATTGCAAGTGAATAAATGAAATTAATATTCAATGCAACTTTTGTCCAACTTGAACCGTTGTCTGTGGAGTGGTAAAGCCCTTGTCCCCAAGTTCCTGCAAAAATGTTATTACCTCTAACGGCAAGTGAATATATAGCTGTACTATTCATAGCAGTTTGAGACCAGCTCAATCCATTATTAGTTGAGAAATAAACTCCGCTATCCCAAGTTCCTGCAAAAATATTATTTCCATTTGCTGAAAGGGAATAAATAGATTGATTATTTAAAGCGGTTTGATTCCAATTTAAACCATTGTTTGTTGATATATAGACACCATATCTCATTGATCCTGCAAAAATATATTCTCCGTTTATAGCGAATGACATAATGTTTTGACTATCTAAAGCAGTTTTAGTCCATGTAAAGCCATTATCTGTAGAACGAAAAAGACAACCATTACCCTGATTATCTCTATATGTTCCTGCAAAAACATTATTCCCTTTAACGGCAAGAGATCGGATAGTCCCTCCCCCAAATATACCGTTTGTCTGCACCCACTGCCCATTAGCCGTCATTGACGCAAACATTATGAAGATGACAAATAATCTTTTCATGTTTTATTATTTAATTAATGTCATTTTATTTGTTTTTACAAAATTTTCGGTTACCATCCTGTAAAAATAAACCCCGCTCGGATACGCATTCGCATCCCATTGCGTGCTGTACGTTCCCGCCTGAAGCCTCTCATTCACAAGCGTTTCCACCTCTCGTCCTTGTACATCAAAAACCTTTATCACAACTTCACTGATTACTGGTAACTGATAACTGATCACTGTAGAAGGGTTAAACGGATTCGGATAGTTCTGTGATAAAGAATACGATGAAGGAACTTCTCCTGATACTTCTACAACATTCATAGCACAAGAAGTGAATGTTGTTCCGTAAATTCCGCTTTCTGAAGGACTCAAGTTTTTCCCGAAAACTATCCAATACCTGAAACAGCCTGTATTAGGGACAGCCTGTGCAGTGCTGAAACCTGTCCTTGATTTATAGTTCGTGTCGTTTGAAATCAATGCCGTCACTGAATCTCCCCAAAATCCGCCCATCTTTACTTTTGCATATAAAGAATTGCTTTGTTTTAAAATAAAAGCATAGACTCCGTTTGTAATGCTCTTGCCAAGTATGAAGCCGCTGCCTGAATATCCCCACATATCAAAATACTGCGATGTTAAGACATCATGAGATACACTGCTCTGACCATTGAATTTAATTTCTGTCCCGAATACATTCCTCTTGCCGTTTTTATATGATTCGTATAAAAACAAATAAGGTAAAAACATCGGTGCCATTCCTGCATTATAATTCACACCTGAATACCGGACAGTATCAATCATAAAATTGAGCGGAGCAGGCAAAGGTGATTTCAAACAATAAATAGAATTCTGATTTGCCGAAAATTCCCTTTCATAAGTAATAAACATTGCTGGTGAACTGCCCTGTAAAATCACTATATAAGGGTTTCTGCAGACTTCGTTAATCTCCGAAGTCAAATTTGTGTCAAGCAAAACACTTTGATTCTCAGCATTTATTAATTTCAGTTTTATATCATTTGTTGATTGATAAACAACTGAATAAATGTTTTCATTAAACATTGCAGTCTTCGGATTTACCTGCTCGCCGGCTGAACTATCTATTGCAAATTCCGGAAGCCATCCCTGAGATTGCTTATAAATCCGCGCATAAATATCTTTATTACCGCTTTTATACGTTTCCCAGACAGCTAAAGCGGTAGTAATCTCCGACGGCAATAAATTCCTGAAATAATATCCAATCGAGGGGTTTACATTCGCAAAACCATTATTCGTTAAATAATAACCGCTGTCAAGCGCACCCTCTGTATTGATTCGCGAAACCAGAATATTCGAAGCATTCCCGTTCACCCTTTCATATATCAGAAATTCGAACGGAATGTATGACATATTATAACCGTCATCTCTTACCCTGAATGAAGGATTTCTGTCATTACCAAAAGAAAGTCTTTTAAGGTTTTGCAAAAACTGAGAATAAGAGATATTAATATTCAATAAAAATATATTTACGAATATAAAGCAAAAAAACATTCTCCCTGTCTTCATCGTAATAGTTTATAATTTTTATTTAATAAACATCATCCGTCTCGTCTCACTAAAATCCCCCGTCGAAGATCCGCTATGGCGGACAACCATCCTATAAAAATAAACCCCGCTCGGATACAAGCTCGCATCCCATTGCGTGCTGTACGTTCCCGCTTGCAGTCTCTCATTCACAAGTGTTTCCACTTCTCTCCCTTGCACGTCATAAATCTTTATTGATACTTTACTATCAACCGGCAACTGAAAACTAATAACTGTCTTTGGATTAAACGGATTTGGATAGTTCTGCCCCAGCGAATAATTATCAAGCACCTTTTCAGACACACCCGAAATAAGCGTCAACCCTCCGTTTGTTGTTTTATATATCTCGTTTCCGCCAGTTGCAAATCCTGTAAGCTGATTAACAAATTCAATAGATTCAAGCCCGCTTCCAAAATAATGAGATACTCCAGTCCAATTAAGCCCTCCGTTTATCGTTTTTCTCATTAAACCCGAATAACTGTATGAAGGACCTGCTATAATATTTATTCCTGAAATAAGACCGCTGCTTTCATTGTGAAAATGGGACTCTGTTACCATCAAAATGTTATTTGCGTATGGTGTTTCTGAATATATGTTTTCCCAGTTTTCACCCCCATTTGTTGTTTTTAAAACATACAATCCCGCCGCGTATAATGTTGAATTCTGCAATGACCCCAGTGCGTATCCTGTCAGTGAATTTATAAATGATATTGCGGAAAGCCGTACATCGGGATATGTTGTTACATTCCAGGTTGAACCTCCGTTCGTAGTTCTTCCAAGTTTTCCAAACCCGCATCCATATCCGTACAACGAATCTCTGAAATATAAACTAAAACCGTCGTTGGTTCCTAAAAACGACCCTGGATTATACCAGTTTGCTCCACCGTTTGTTGTCTTTCCGTAAACCCCTGCTTCACCTAAAAACCAACCAGTAGAACTATTTAAAAAGTGTATCGAATAAATTTTCTTGTTAAATGCTACCGTCGTAGCAGTCCAGTTATATCCGCCGTTGGTTGTTTTTAGTATCTCTCCTAAATATGTACCCGCCCAGCCGTGTACTGAATCTGCGAAGTGAATACTGTATATAATATTAGAAGTCGAGGGCGAATAAATTAGCGTCCAGTTGTTTCCGGAGTTAGTAGTCTTGAAAACTTTTGTTCCGTCGCCGCCCGTCCATCCTGTATTCGGATTTATAAATGAGCAGTCAAAATGCTGACCGCTTTCAGTATAATAAGTGTTCCACTGTGCATACGAATTAACAGTGGTAATAACTATAAAAATAAGTAATATCTTTTTCATAGTTTACGGTTTTATTTAATTAATGTCATTCGTTTTGTTACTGTGTAACCATCTGCCTGCATCCTGTAAAAATAAACCCCGCTCGGATAAGCACTAGCATCCCATTGTGTACTGTACGTTCCCGCTTGTAACATTTCATTCACAAGCGTTTCCACCTCTCTTCCTTGCACATCATAAATCTTTATCCATACTTTACTATCAACCGGCAACTGAAAACTAATAACTGTCCTCGGGTTAAACGGATTCGGATAGTTCTGCCCCAGCGAATACGAAGAAGGAATTTCTAATCCTATATTCTGAACATTTACTATTTCTGAAAGCGGTCGTTGCCACAATGAATTGTTTAATGATACCCCTGTTAATACTAAGTTATTTGCTATTGTTAACGAATAAAATTGAGAAGGGATAAGATTAAATCCCTCATTCTTTAAAGACCAGTTATCTCCTTTATTCGAAGAAAAATATATCCCTCCGGTACCCCCAATATTATCAGCTGCCGCAAATATGTTATTTCCGTAAACTGCTATTGCCTCAATATATTTATTATATAATGATGTTCTTGTCCAGCTTATTCCGTTATCGGTCGAGCGATAAATACCGCCGCTGTCTGTAACACTTGCAAAAATATCATTCCCGTTTGAAGCAAGACGATAAACAGACTTATTGTTCAAAGCCGATTGAACCCAGCTTGTACCATAATCTGTTGAAATATAAATTCCATTGCCGGATGTACCTGCAAGAATTTTATTGCCATGTGTTAAAAGTGAATATATAAATTTATTATTTAAAGATGTGATATCCCAGCTGACACCATTATTACTTGACATAAAAACTCCGCTGTCAGTTGTACCTGCATAATAATAATTATTTAGACTCGTTAACGCATATACAGTTTTATTGTTTAAACTACTCTGATACCAGTAAAAACCATTACTCGCTGAAATATATACACCATAATATCTTGTACCCGCTAAGTAATTATTTCCAAACTTAGTAAAAGAAATAGCCTCTTCATAAAATTGTAAATCTATCCAGTTATTCCCGTTATTCGTCGAACAATACAGAAATTCTGCATTATATATATAATTTTTTGTGCCGGCAAATATGATGTTTTCGAATGCTGAAAGATGAAGGACCATGTTACTTGCTTGTATTCCATTACCCCCCTGCGCCCACTGCCCATTAGCAGTTAGTGAGGCAAACATTATGAAGATGACAAATAATCTTTTCATTAGTCTATCTTGTTAGTAGATGTATGAAGGTAATACTATTTCTTCTCATTTTCAATCAATTAATTTTTCATTCAATCACGGATATCCACACTTTCACCATTACTCAAAAAAACCAAACAACGAAAGCATTCTTTTTTGACAATAATACAGTTTTTTTCCTGTAAAATCCTGCCTTTTTTCCAATGACATTTTGTCACTAACACCCAAATTCTGGCCCACCCCTAACTTGCCTCTAACTTGCCTTTAGATAGCCTTATTAAAACACTCCTTTTGCAGTGACAAATCTGTCACTTTTTGATAAAATCCATAATAAAAAAAGTGCCCGCCATAATTTAATAGCGGGCACATAATGTATATTAAAAACCTTATATTCTTTGTTGTGTTTAACTATTTAACCACCCTGAAATTGAAATAGCTGTCGCTCATGTCGTTATTGTATTCGTCGGATAACCTTACGTAATACATCCATGGTCTCGTGATTGAATAATTCAGAGTTACGGGCTGTCCGTTCGAAAGCCCTATTGCATTCGCTACTTTGACCTGCATACTGTCGTAAAGCTCAACAACCATCGTTATTTCGGGCGGGACTTGTGTTACGGTAACCTGCATCTGACCCGTCATTGGCACCTGAAACTTAAACATGTCCAGGTCCGCAACAGGCTTTATCTTCCCCGATACATCCTGGTTTAAATCAATTGCTTTTGCATAACCGAATGTATTGTTTATTTCCCAAAAGTCTGATGTATCCAGGTTTATTCTTATCCTGTAAAAATCGTTGCTGTATGCATTGGCGTAACCGTCTTTCAGCTTTATAAAATACGTACCGGCAAAAAGCATTGAACCAAATGAATAACTTTCTCCTGTTCCGCCCGTTATACCGCCGATGTAATTATTCTGGTAATCATATATATCTGAAACAATGTCAATATTCTGAGGTACGTTACTGATTGTAAAATTTACTATCCCGTCTTTTGGTGAAAAGAACTGGAATGCGTCCTCGTCAGATTCGGGTTTTATTTTCGCCTGCACTTCCCAATCAATACCGATTGTTCTTGCAGTAGCAAGAGTGTTGTTGTATTCGTATATGTCAGTCGAATCAAGGTCTAACACAAAACTGTAAGGCTGCTCGCTCGACCCGTCATTACCACCGTCTTTAACAACTGCATAGTAAGTACCCGGAGGTCTTACTGCATTAAGATACACAGTTTGTCCCGATGCTCCGTAATTACCGAACATCCAGTTCTTCTGTGAATCGTACATATCAAGCGTAAGATTAAGGTCGCCCGGAACAGTATCAGTTTTCATTTCAATAACTCCGCCACGTCTGCTTGTAAACCTGTAAACGTTGTACCCCCCCTTTGAGCTTATGTAACCCTTTAAAGACGTACCAAAATTCACGCTAACAGCATTGTTGAAGTCTATTATTGGGTCTGGTATGTTTCCGCCATCATCGCTTGAGGTAGGTTCTTCGCATCCGCCGATAAAGAATGCAGTAATTAATACAAAAACTATAAACATATTCCTTGCAGCTGCTTTTATACTAAACATATTTAACTTAAATTAATTTTCTCCCTTATTAGTGCAATTTAAAACATAAAATTCTTATTTAACATTCAAATAGTACGTATAATAATTCCGGGTAAGTGGTCCGTTATTTGCATGATAAAAACACTTAACCCAGAACAAGCTAACAAAAATTGATATTGCATTTTAATTTCATATTGCCTAAGATTGAGTAAAAGTTATTAATGTTTCAGATTTTTCAAAGGAGGAATAACATGAAACGATTAATACTATTTATATTTTTGTTTTCCCTGCCGTTACCGTTTACCCCGCAGGCTTACTATAATAAAATCGCATTCAGCAGGATGCAAACCATGTCCGACTGGGATATCTGGATAATGAACAGAGACGGCACCTCACAAACAATGTTAACCAATAACACTTACAGGGATACAGGTCCGTGCTTCAATCCTCAGGGTACAAAGATTGTCTTTGGAAGAATTACTTCAACTACACCAATTCAGGCAGATGTTTATGTAATGAATCCTGACGGTACAAATCAGGTGAACCTTACGGATTTACCCACGCTGACAGGTCCTGCATTAAGTCCGAAGTTTTCATGGAACGGAGGGAAAATAGTTTTTGATATTATGAATACGCCGGGTAACGGCGACCTGTATATGATTAACTATGACGGTACAGGACTTACGGCCATTCTTACAGATAGCGGTGATGACAGTTCGCCGCATTTCTCACCTGACGGGCAATGGGTTGTATTCATGAGACAGATATCAATGATGCCCGACCCAAAAGCAAAAATATGTAAAGTGAATGTTACTACTCATCAGGTGATTGACTTAACAAGTGGAAATTATCTTGATGAAACGCCTGTATTTTCAACAGACGGAAATTATATTCTCTTCAAAAGAGGTTTTACAGCATGGGATTTATTCAGAATGACGAGTAACCACAATCCCTCAATCGATACCGACCTTTTTAACATGACAAATCAATCAACATGGGCTGCCGGTACTGCTATGTATTCCTGGGAAGGCGATAAGATTGTCTATTACACTTCTCCGACAGGACCCGAGCAATCAGAGATATACATTATGAATACCGACGGCAGCAATAAGGCAAAAATTACAAATGACAGCTACCCTGATTTCGACCCGACCTTTTCACCAATGTATGCAACACCCGTGAATGCTCAAACCGAGTACATCAGCAAATATTCACTTGAACAGAATTTGCCGAATCCGTTTAATCCTAAAACAGTAATTCGGTATCAGCTACCTGCTGTAAGTAACGTCTCTATAAAAGTATATGATATTTACGGCAGAGAATTGCAGACGCTTGTTAACCAAAGAATGCAGCCCGGAAGCTATGAGGTAACGTTCGACGGCACTCCATTTAACAGCGGAATTTACTTTTACAGTATGGTGTCTGATGCATGGAGTGAAACAAAAAGAATGATTTTAATAAAATAGGAGATAACAAAGATGAAAAATGTTTTATTAATAGTTCTAGTTTTATCATTTAATAATTTGCTATCGCAGAATGTATCATTCATGCAGACTAATGGTCCAGCGGGGGGAACAATTGCTTCAATTACATCAGCAGTGAACGGTAATCTTATTGCAGGAGGAAGCGGAGGAACTTACCTTAGCACAAATGAAGGTAATACATGGACGCATACAGGGCAAATGGAATATTTCATCAGCAAAGTGTTAAGATGCAACAACGGAAATATCGTTTCAGGAGGAACGAACGGAATAAAATATTCTACAAATAACGGTAATTCGTGGCAAAGCTCGACACTTGGTGCATCCAATCCCGTAAACGATATAGAAAAAATTTCAAACGGGAAACTTTTTGCCGCAACAAACAATGGTGTTTACAAGTCAACTGATAACGGTGTAAGCTGGACACTGACCGGTGCAGAGTATAATAACCTACTGACAATTGCGGCAAGTCCTGCAGGCATTCTATTTACAGGCGGTAACACATATAACATATTCCGTTCTACTGATGAAGGTCAGTCATGGCAATCTACTTTATTCGGACAAAACGTAAATTCAATGGCAGTTACGGCAAACGGTTATGTGTTTGTAATGATAAATACGGGCTCGGGGCTTTATGCATCAGTGAACAACGGCGATACGTGGATGAATATTTCTCTTCAGACAGGCGTAAACACACCGAATTATCTCTGTGTTATCAACGGCACAAAACTTTTTGCTTTAACAGAACTTGGGCTTTTTATGTCAACTGATTTTGGGGGTACATGGTCAAACGGAGGTCTTGCAAATCTTTCCGGCAAGAGGTTCATTGATTCTCTCGGTGCATACGATTATATATGCTGCGATAACGGGGTTTGGAAAACACAGTCAGGCATTACACAATGGAATCCCACAAACACAGGAATTGTAAACAACGATGTGCGTGCAATGATTTACAACTCACAATATATATTTGCAGGTACAGCAAACAACGGTGTTTACAGAACATCAGATATGGGCGGAACATGGGAATCTCTTGGACTAGAGGGGAATGAAATAACGGATTTTGATTTTGGGTCTTCGGGTACAATACTATACGTCGGAGCAAAAAACGGCGGACCCTTTAAAAGCACAAACAACGGAACAAACTGGCAGCCGAGTAATTTTGGACAACCGAGCGGTTCTTATTCTGTAAGAGCAAATCCGAATTATGATTTTTATTCATGCAGTCCGGTTTACGGTACTTACCGGTTCGCAAGCAATGGTTCGGGCTGGTATCAGTACATTGTACAGGGACAAAACCCGCTGAGCTATGATATTGCATTTCAAAGCTCAGCAAACATTTTCATTTGTGTTGTAAATCAGGGAATTAAAAGGTCACTCAACAGCGGCGCTAACTGGGATTTTGCTAACAGCGGACTGCTTTCAAACAACATACTAAAGATTGCAGTAAGGGGCGGTTTGGGTACGCTCTTCTGTATTGATTCAACAAGAATATACAGGTCACTGAATAATGGTACAAACTGGTCCGTTGTTTACACTTCATCCATTTCAATAAATTCAAGACCAGCATTTACAACATCAGGAGCAATATATGTGGCTGCAGGAGAGGGCATGTTATATTCTTATAATAACGGAGACTCATGGAAAGTCCTTAATAACGGACTTGGAGTGGCGGTCCCTCAATGTGCTGTTACGACAATTGAAAATTATCTCTATTGCGGCACTGACATACAGGGCGTTTTCAGGTCTTCATCACCTATCGGTATTAGTAATATATCATCTGAGATCCCATTTGAATATAAACTCGAACAAAACTATCCGAACCCTTTTAATCCTGCGACTAAGATTGTATATCAAATAACAAGAACAAGCGATGTAAAGATTACAGTTTATGATATTAAAGGAAAACTGGTTAGAACACTTGTTAATGAACGGATGAACGCAGGAAGCTATGAGGTGACTTTTAACGGAAGCGGACTCTCCAGCGGTGTTTATCTGTACGTAATGACGGCAGGAGATTTCAAGGCAACTAAGAGAATGATATTATTGAAATAAATGTAAATAGATATTATAGCTTGCGTTACCTCAAAAATATTACTCGTAAGGTAACGCAAACTATTTGTTTGCTTCAGAAATAATTTATCGTCTCACTGATTAATTAAATGTTTCCAGGCGGTATTCTTTCCACTGGGACTTTGCATAATCAAGAAATCCTGCGGGTGCACTGTCAAAAGATTTATCAACTTTGTAATTTCCGCCAGCAGTAAACCCTTCCATCTTGATGAGCATTTCACCGCGAAGTGCATACTTGACATCGTTTTCGTGCATCATTAATTTTAATTCCGAGGGAGAAACATCGCTGCGGCATGACATCTTATAGAGAAACGTGCTTTCAGCAATACCGTTCTCGTTTAAATCCGTTATGCTTAATGAACCGGGAATGAAATCAAGAGTTAAATCAAACCAGCATTCTTTTACAAAGTCCTGTATTTTCCAGAGCAGTGAATAAGAACCGCCTGAACTGACATAGTGATAACCGTACAGCTCGCACTCTAAATCGGTCTCTTCGAATCCCGATTTTCTTACTTTCTTTTCTTTCAGATTTGTTTTTGTAAGTATCAGTATATTCTCACCGTTTTTATCGTTCCATCTTTTACCGGTAACAACATTACCATCGTATTTTATTGCCGGAGGGAGATTTGATTTATCAAAAATAAGCATTTCTACTTCTGTGATTGCGGCAGGTTTTCTTTCAACATCACTATCTTTATTAACACTGTTTGACTGTTCGGTCTTTTTTTCTTCTACTGCTCTGCTTTTATCTTCTGACGTCTTTTTCTTTAAAAGACCGCAGGAGAATAGAGTCATAACTGTTATTGCTATTATTATAAGTTTTTTCATGATAGATTGTTTTAATGAAATTAATAATATTAGCAAGAATTTTAAATGTTATAATAAGCCTCTGTATGTTATGAATTTATTTATACTATTTCATGTTTTAAGAAGAAAATAAAAGATATTTTTATACAGACAAAATTGATGACGAAGTCTTTTAATAGTTTTATGAGAGGTATAATAGATTATGCGGGAATGTTTCCACCTGCTAATCTTGAGCTTACACCAGCATTCAGGAATTATCTTGATTATATCAGTTCGGATGATGAATGGATGATGGATAAGTTTGTATGTACCAGGAAGTCGTTTGAGTCGTTCACTAAGAATGATTCAGATGTTTATAGACTTCTGAAGGAATATGACTCCGAGAGGAGAGTTTCGTTTACTCTGCTACTGACGGGGGGAAAGACTGCAAAGGATTTTCTGACATCATTTGAGGCAGATCTTAAGCATGTGAAAGATTTTGCAGAAAAGAATGCGAGCACTGAAGTAAACAGTTTTGAGGTAAAACTCCCAGAGGAATTGTTTGATAGATACAATAAGTACGGACTGCAAACGTTTTTAAAAGACAGCTGCGAGATATTGAAAAGTTTTGATATGCAGGAAAGTGTGATTTTCTTTGAACCTCCAGTTAACAATAATTACGAGTTTGTGTTTGAGAAACTTGCACATACTTCAACAGAAATGAACGATGCCTGCAAGTCAGGTTTTAAGCTCAGAACAGGAGGCATAATGCCAGAGCTTTTTCCTTCAACACAGCAGGTTTCGTTTGCATTAAAAACTTGCAGAGATAATAAGGTAAGGTTTAAAGCAACAGCCGGACTTCATCATCCTGTAAGGCATTACAATGACTCTGTCTCGACGAAGATGCATGGATTTCTCAATGTTTTCGGGGCGGGAATACTTGCATATTCTAATCCCCTTTCGCTGAAAGAAATAAATGATGTAATTAAAGATGAAAGAGCGGAATCGTTTATGTTTACGGCGGAAGAATTTAAATGGAATGAAATTACAGCGGATGCAGACAGTATAACAAAAGCAAGGAATGAGTTTGTAAATTCTTTCGGGAGCTGCAGCTTTGACGAGCCGAAAGACGACCTTAAAAAGTTAAATTTATTATAATATGAAGTCCTTTATAGAATACAGCAAAGATACACACTTTCCAATAGAAAATATTCCGTTTGGTGCTGCGAGAATAAACGGTGAATCAAGAATTGTTACTGCAATCGGCGACTATGTGCTTGACCTTAAGCTTCTTGAAGAAGAAGGTTTCTTTATACATACGAAATTAAAAGGAAATAGAGTGTTTCTTGCAACGACTCTTAATGAGTTTATGGCGTGCGGGAAACCAGTATGGACAGATGTAAGAAACAGAATACAGAATATACTAAATGCAGATAATCCTGAACTACGGGATAATGATGCACTTAGGAAAAGATGCTTTCATAAAATTAAAGATGTTCAGATGGTTTTGCCGGTAAGCATCGGCGACTACACGGACTTCTATTCTTCGCGTGAGCATGCTACAAATGTCGGAGTTATGTTCAGGGGGAAAGATAATGCGTTGATGCCGAACTGGCTGCATATACCGATTGCTTACCACGGAAGGTCGAGTTCAATAATTGTGAGCGGTGAGAATATACATCGTCCAAAAGGACAAACACGTCCCGACCCTAATGCACCGCCTGTTTTCGGGGCGTGCAAGAACATGGACTTTGAACTTGAGATGGGATTCTTCATCGGAACAGGGAATAAACTTGGTGATAGTATTAGTGTTGATAATGCAGAGGAGCATATCTTTGGAATGGTGGTTGTGAATGACTGGAGTGCGAGGGACATACAAACATGGGAATACCAACCGCTCGGACCTTTTCTTGCGAAGAATTTTGCTACTTCAATTTCACCGTGGGTTGTAACGCTTGACGCACTGAAACCTTTCAGAGCTGAAGGACCAGCGCCTGAGAAGGAGCTCCTGCCCTATCTTCAGACGAAGGGTAATCCGACATATGACATTAAGCTTGAGGTTAAACTTCAAAGCAGTAAGATGACTGAACCCGTAACAATAACAAAATCAAACTACAAATACTTATACTACAATATGAGCCAGCATCTTGCACATCATACCGTTAATGGATGCAATACAAGAACGGGCGACATGATGGCATCGGGAACAATAAGCGGACCGGACAAGAACTCACGAGGCTCAATGCTTGAAATTACATGGAGAGGGACAGAGCCTTTGAAACTGCCAACGGGAGAAGAAAGAAAGTTCATCGAGGATGGCGATACGGTAATAATGACGGCTTACTGCAAAGAAGAAAACTTTACGGTTGGATTTGGTGAGGTGAGGTCTAAGCTACTTCCGGGGAAATAGAGGATATGTGCGTGTGATGAATAATGTTGAGTTTAATTGATAAACTAACGATTAAAGATGTTTATTTGGGAGTCAAGAAAGCAGGGAGAAAATACTTTGAAACACCTGAGGAAAGGCAAATTATACCGAAATATTAACGGAGAATAATCGGACTATTAACGGGCTATCAGCGGAAGAATTTAGAGTTTATTGTTTTTTGAGTAATTTATGTGTGAAAAGATAAAGATTTAAGTACTACTGGAGTACTTAAGCGAGTTATATATACATAAATATATAACTACAAATATATTAGAAAAGTTCCAAAAAACTTATTCTTTTTTTAGATATTTCAAACAAAAATTTGGATTATTTTGATTTCAGGTAATTTTTCTCATAGAGCTTAATCCAATCTTTAACGGTCATTTTCTTCATTAGTTTACCTATAAGTTCGTAGGGAATATGTTCGGGTTTTTTAAAACGGACGCAGCTTTTTCCCATATCAAGTTTTGCTTTAGTGTGCTTAGGATATTCGGTTGTGAACCATTTTAGAAGCTCAGGATCTGCATACATACCCATGTGATAGAACGAAATAAAATTCTTCTGTGATGCTATTCCTGCAAACGGAAGAGGAAGTTCGGGAGTGCAATGGTATCCATTTGGATAAATACTGTGAGGGACGTAATACCCCATCATGCCATAACCGATTCCCTCTTTGAATCCTTTAGGAAGATTCTTAAGAATGTATTTTCTTAACTTAGTAATCGCTTCTTTTCTATCCGGAGGCAATTCTTTAATGTATTCGCTTACTGTTTTTGCTTTTGACTGCATAATTTTTTAATAATTTAGTAGTAAATATAATTCATAAAACAATAAGATAAAATTGAATTTCAGGAAATTAATATTCTTTTATTGAGGTTAAATAGCTACCAAAACAACAAATAAATAATTAAAATAGGGAGAGAAAATGAAAAAGCTGTTATTTTTATTAATTTTGCTTTCGGGAATTTCTTTATTCTCAGCAAAAGATTCATCTGCACAGGCATTAACCTATCAGGTTGTTAACAACACCGGTTTTACACTGAGTGATATTTTTGTATCACCTGCAGAATCAAACAATTGGGGAAGCGATATTCTTCCGAACGACTTGTTCGAAAACGGATCAACAGTTACGGTAAACATTCCAGCAGAATTTGGTGAAACTTGTATGTTTGACATGAAAATTACAGACACAGAAGGAGCCTTTGTTGTATTTTCCGGTATAGATGCATGCAAACTCGTAGCACTGCAGATAAATGGAGATGGGACATTTTCTTACGCACAGACCAAGTAAGGTGATTTTGATTGAAATAAAAAAGGGGCGTTTAGCCCCTTTTTTATTTATGTAAATTAAGTTTCTATTTCTTTAAATAATTGATAACCTCAGCATAAATACCTTCACCGTCGAGCCCTGCCTGTTTGAGAACTATTTCAGCAGTACCGCTTCCGAGGAAGTGACCATTGCGGAACGGATGCAGGATTCTCTTTCTGCCCTCGTATGAAGTAATCCATTTCTCCATAGTCGGCAATGTGAATCCCGTTATACCGAGAGCGTTCTGAGCAACTTCCTGCGGATAAATTTCTTCTTTTTCCTTTTCGGGAAGGAGGTCAAAAAGTTCGGCACTTGAAATGTAATAAACATTAACATTATATCCTTCAGCATCGAGTTTCGGGAGAACATAAGAAACGAATTCAATCGTTACGCCGCTTTCCTGAAGAACAATGCTACCGTCGAGTTTCTTCTTCGGGTCAGCCTTTCTGAGCAAATACATTCCTTTAGCAGCTTCAGAAGCAGGTGCAAGGTTCAATGCTTTTCTGTCATATATCTTTTCATTTGGTCTTGTAACGTAAGGCGAAAGAACCGCTGGGCGTTTCATTAATCCTGCAATGAGAAGGCTCCAGACTTCGCCCGGTTCCCAAGGTGTAAGAGTTATAACAGTACCCTTCGGGAAGTTCCCCTGCAACAGCTGTAAACATTGAGGGTCAGCATGTGTAGGACCATCTTCACCAGTTTTTAAACCAGCGTGAGCATTAACGAGAATCCATGTGTTGTAATTACCGCCATAATGTTCGACCTTGCTCATTTCACCGATTGCATGAAGTCTTGCGGCTGTATGCTCCATAGCAGAGATGAAAGCACCGTAAGAAGAACTTACCCCCATGTGTCTGCCATAAGCTCCGAGACCTGCCATCATTCCGCCCATAGCGTCTTCACATATTCCTCCAACAGTCAAAATCCTTGAACCAGGATTTGATTTTGAATTAAAGAAACCGTTTTGGAATCCTTCGCCAACAAGATTAACACTTGTTGAGCCGAGAAGGTCAGCAGCTACACCAAGCACTGCACCATTGGTTTTTTTGTTTATGTATCCGAGTGAAGAGCCGAGCACTGCTCTGATAGTTGTAACGCTGCCCGGAACTATCTTTAGTTCTTCGGGAATATCGTTAACATTTATAGATTTGCCGCTGTAAAGTTTATCAAGTTCGGGCTTGCTTTCGCGCGGCTTTCTGTTTAGCTTTTCAAGTCTCTTCTTCGAATCTTCGACTGCCTCGGCAAAGAAGCTGAGGTCTTTATTCTTTTCGATAACGTCTCTGACAATCAGCAATGTATCCCAGTAATACTTTTCAATATTTATCCTATTCCAGTCGCCTTCAAACTGCGGAACAAGCTGACCAAATTCATTCTTTAATTCAGTTGTGTTCTTTGCAACAAAGACGGGCATCTTTACGCCAAATGTATTTTCAAAAGTAGAAAGGAAATTATAATATTCAGGCGAGCAGAATTTATGTCCAGCACCGTGCGAGCCTCTGCCTTCGATTCCGTACTGCCAGCCTTTGATTGTTCTGTAAACAATAGCCGTGGGCATACCGTTATTTAACTGCTTTGCGAATGCCTGCGCAACGATACACTTGTTATGGTCTTTACCGTCATCAACATAGATTACGTTAAAGTCATGAAGATAAGCAAGCTCAGCGGGATCCCACTGAACATAATCGCCTCTTAGTTCGCCGTCACGGCAGACACGATTACTATCTATAGATGCCTGATTGAAATCAATATGCATAATTATATTATGGAGGCACATAGAAGATGCAGCAGCGAGAGCTTCGGCAACACGACCGGGAGTCATACCGCCTTCACCTTCAACCATATGAACCTTCGGGGCACTATCTCCAAAATAATCTACAGCACCAAGTGCGAGGCCAAATCCAGAAGGAACGCCGACACCACTGGCACCTGTTGCAACCTTTACGAAGGGAGTCGAAGGAGTCGGATGCCCGTCGAGTGCTTTTGATTTAAACTTCAGGAATAGAGGAGTATCATTTACGGGATTTCTTCTGAAACCGAGTAAATCCTCAAAACGCAATTGGTTATTTTCATCGGGTAACAGACCTGGTTTAAAAGCACGCACCAGTTCATTTCTTAAAGCATACATTGCATAAAGTCCCATTGCTTTATGACCCGCTGCATAAACTACCATATCGTTTGATTCAAGTCTCGGGTCTGAGAAATTGTAATCTGCCGTTTTGTAAATAACAGATTCAACAAACCTTCCAGAGGATATTGAGCCGCCGGGATGTCCGCTCGTCGGGACGAAGTTATAGAGAATTCCGCAAAGGGTTCTATAGATTAAGTCAAGCTTTTCGAACTTGTCTAATTCACTTTTTTGAACAGGTTCAACACTTTTAAGAATATCGTTAACGTCATAAAACTGACCTCTGCGCGGTCCTAATGTAAATGGCTTTGATTTAATTGCTTCCATATGTGATTATTTAAAATGTTTTGAGGAAATTGTATATAAACTTACTTAATTTAATCCTTAAAAAATACATAATTAAAAAGGTACAAGAGAATGACTCTGTACACGACGAAAAATTGAGAAGATAAAACAAAACCGGCTCAACGAATGTTATTATAATTTAACCACTAATTAAATAACAACATAAGAAAGGAGTCAGTTAAAATGCATTATCATTATAACAAATTAAGAAAAGTTATTCAATCAAATTTCACGGGCAATAAAGCAAGAATAAAATACTTATCAAATTTATAAACTTTGAAAGAAACTTTTATCATTTCGCATTAAAATAAATAAAACTAACTTATTAAAAGATTTAAGAAACAAACAAAAATGAAAAACTTAATAATAATTCTCTCAATATTACTACCAAACCTTCTCTTCGCACAACTTGTGAATGATATGAAAGTGAATCTGGATACTAATATTTATACTACTGCAAAATACTATTCTTCAGTATCCTCAAACGTCAAAGGAAATACCGTAGTAACTTGGGAAGTTAATAATGGTATGGGTGAAAGAAAAATTTTTATTCAAATATTCGATAGTTTATTCAATAGAGTTGGGGACAATTTCAGTTTAAACTCTATTTCTGGCTACGAAGGTAAACCTTTTGTTTCAGTAAGAAAAGACGGCTCTTTTGGAATAGTTTGGACAGGTTTGTCATCTAACCCATATGGATCTAAAATTTTATTGAAAATATATAATAAAAATGGCATTCCGATATCATCCGAAATACAACTAAATGAAATAATTATTGGATATGATGGAAATTATTCTATATGTACAGACTCACTTGGCAGATTTATCGTAACATTCGATTACGCTATCCCAACATCAGCCCGGCCAAATGTTTATTTTCAGATTGTTGATTCTAATGGAGTTAAAATCGGCAGCAATGTAAAAGTCAATCAATATAACAGTTATGGTACTCCGTCCATAGCAGTCAGTAATAATGGTAGTTTTGTAATCGCCTGGTGCGGTTCTCCAAACGTGTTCCCCAAAACAATCTATTGCCAATTGTATTCTCGAAACGGATTACAAATTGGTAATAATGTTCAGGTTAATGAAAATGGTTCTGATCCTATTGATGATCGTTCTTATCCTGAAGCTGCATTTGATTCATCCGGTAATTTTGTGGTCGGTTTTAAAGAAATTCCTTACAGTACAGTCGTCGCAAGAATTAAATACCAGAGATTCGATTCAAACGGTAATAAAATCGGAATCAATAAAATCATAAACGGTAACTCTTATGTTTATCAATTTAGCTCTGATGATGAAGGAAACCTTATTTTTCTCTTAAGTATCGATGTTAGTGGCAGCGGTATGTATAACTTAAGAATAGATAAAGCGGATAATCCTATCGGTTCTTATTTCTTAGCCTCTAACCAATTTCCAAACATTCCCAAGACTGGCAATGATATTGTACTTATCAACAAAAAATACATTAATCTTTGGCGGGACACCCGTTTAGGTGGTCATCCGCAAATGTATTTAAACGTTCGCTCTTACACGAACCCCGACAGCGTTGTTTTCGTACATAATATCAGTATTGAAATCCCATCTTCATACTCATTATCCCAAAACTATCCAAACCCGTTTAATCCAAAAACTAAAATCAGTTATTCTCTTGCTAAGTCTGGTATTACCAGGTTAGCGGTTTATGATGTTTTGGGACGATTGGTGAATGTACTGGTAAATGAATATAAGTCAGCGGGTGAATATACAGTTGAGTTTAACGGCTCGCATTTATCTTCGGGAGTATATATTTATAGATTAGAATCCAATGACTTTGTGGATACTAAACGAATGATGTTGATTAAATAAATATAATTTTTAATTTTTGAATATGAGTACAAACAATAAAAGAAATAGCAAAATTAATTTTTATGTATGGGTAAGCGTAATGCTTACCCATATTTTAATCATCAATAATCTTTCCGCTCAGTATCAGCAGGAATGGATAAAAAAAGTTACAGGAACCGGTTCAAACAGCGCCGACTATGGTAACAATATTGCTTTCGACAAACAAAACAATGTCTATGCAGCAGGTTACGTTAATAACAGCGGTACTTACACTGATTATTTCTTAATGAAAATTTCTCCCGCTGGACATACTATTTGGAGTAAAACCTATAACGGAGCAATCAACAATAACGATCAACTAATTTCTTTAGCAGTGGATGATGTAGGTAATGCATATGTAACAGGTTCAGTCAATAATACAGGTAACAATTTTGATTGTGTAACGATAAAGTATGATTCATCGGGAAATTTAAAATGGATTAACATCTATGATTATGGTGTTGGTAAAAATGACCTTGGTGTTGTTGTTAAAGTTGATGATTACAAAAATGTTTATGTTTGTGGTCAAAGTTCTTTAACTGATACTGAGTCAGATTTTTTACTAATTAAATATGATTCTATTGGAACACAAAAATGGGTAAAACGATGCAGAGGCGAAAATGTTGATAACTCAATTTCTGATATGGTTCTTGATAAATCTGGAAATATTTATATTACAGGCGGTAGCCTCAGATATTCAACATCAATGGACTTTTTAACAATTAAGTATTCCCCCGATGGTGATTCTTTGTGGTCAAGAAGATACGATTTGAATGCATCAACTAATATTCCGCTTTCTATGGCTATTGACAGTATTGGCAATATATGTGTAACAGGTTTTGGTTATGATAATGGATATATTAATACTACTTTAATAACAATAAAATATGATAGCCTCGGTGTTTTGCAGTGGGCAAAAACATACCAAAATAACAGTACAAGTTTCAATGATTACGGCTTAAGCCTCGGTATTGACAAAAATAATTACATATATGTTGCCGGTTATTCAACCATTGGTCCCGACATTGTATCCAACCGAGATTATATTACAATTCGTTATAAACCAAACGGTGATACTTCCTGGGTTAGGAGATATAACGGTCCTGGAAATGATTTCGATGAGCCAGAAAAACTAACTATTGACAGACAGTGCAACGTATATGTTACAGGTGCAAGTTATGGCAATTTCGGTGCTACGGATTATTTCACTATTTCTTACGACACACTTGGTAATGTAATATGGAGCAACAGGTACAACGGTCCTTCGAACGACTATGACAATGCTCATTATGTTGCCTTAGATAACGCACAAAACCTCTATGTGACCGGTAATTCATTTGAAAATGCAACGGGAGTAGACCTCGTTACAATAAAATACAGCAAAAATGTCGGGGTACAGAATATCAACGAAAACATCCCTGATAAATACGTTCTGCACCAAAACTACCCGAACCCGTTTAATCCTATGACAAAGATTAATTTTGATTTGCCGAAACAAGGATTCGTTAGTTTGAAGATTTTTGATATCACGGGAAGAGAAGTTCAGACGCTTGTGAATGAGTTTCAATTAGCAGGTAAATACACGGTTGATTTTAACGGCTCGGCACTTTCGAGTGGTGTCTATTTTTACAGGTTACAGAGCGGTGAGCTTACCATGACGAAAAGCATGGTGCTTATAAGATGAGCACCGAAAAAAGATAATACTAAAATCGTAAAATGAATAACAGATTGAACCTTTATCAGGTGAGGCAATCAAAAATTCCATGACGGTAGGTTAATGCGTAGGTATTCCATGTCGGCAGGTTAATGCCGTAGGCATTCCATATGTGATTATTTAAAATGTTTTGAGGAAATTGTATATAAACTTACTTAATTTAATCCTTAAAAAATACATAATTAAAAAGGTACAAGAGAATGACTCTGTACACGACGAAAAATTGAGAAGATAAAACAAAACCGGCTCAACGAATGTTATTATAATTTAACCACTAATTAAATAACAACATAAGAAAGGAGTCAGTTAAAATGCATTATCATTATAACAAATTAAGAAAAGTTATTCAATCAAATTTCACGGGCAATAAAGCAAGAATAAAATACTTATCAAATTTATAAACTTTGAAAGAAACTTTTATCATTTCGCATTAAAATAAATAAATCTAACTTATTGACAGATTTAAGAAACAAAAATGAAAAATTTAATAATAATTCTGTCAATATTACTACCAAACCTTCTCTTCGCACAACTTGTTAACGATTTAAAAGTCAATCTGGATACAAATTTATCAATTCCAAAATATTATTCTTCAGTATCCTCAAACACCAAAGGAAATACCGTAGTAACTTGGGAAGTAAGAGCTGATTCAAAAGTAAATATATATGCTCAAATTTTCGATAGTTCATTTAATAGAGTTGGAAATAATTTCGTAGTCAACTCAATCCCTGATCTTTCCTCTACATCCGATGTAGCGGTTAGGAAAGACGGATCTTTTGGAATTGCATGGAACAGTATAACTGAGAACCCTTATAGAAGTAAAGTCGTTCTAAAAATATTTGATAAAAATGGCATACCTGTTTCGGGTGAAATTCAATTAAGCGACTCAAGTAAAAGTTTTGACCCAAAAATTAAAATCGGTACAGATTTCTCCGGCAGATTCATAGTAACATTCGATTATTCTATTCCCAATTCAGCCCGGCCAAATGTTTATTTTCAGATTGTTGATTCTAATGGAGTTAAAATCGGCAGCAATGTAAAAGTCAATCAATATAACAGTTATGGTACTCCGTCCATAGCAGTCAGTAATAATGGTAGTTTTGTAATCGCCTGGTGCGGTTCTCCAAACGTGTTCCCCAAAACAATCTATTGCCAATTGTATTCTCGAAACGGATTACAAATTGGTAATAATGTTCAGGTTAATGAAAATGGTTCTGATCCTATTGATGATCGTTCTTATCCTGAAGCTGCATTTGATTCATCCGGTAATTTTGTGGTCGGTTTTAAAGAAATTCCTTACAGTACAGGTGTTGCCAGAATTAAATACCAGAGATTCGATTCAAACGGAAATAAAATCGGAATCAACAAAATAATAAACGCTAACTTTTATGTTTATCAATTAAGTTCGGATGAAGATGGAAATCTCATTTTTCTATTAAGTTTTAATGGAACAAGTGGATATTTGTATAACTTAAGAATAGATAAAAACGATAATTCTATCGGTTCTTATTTCTTAGCATCAAACCAACTTCCAAACGTTGTAAAAGGAGGTACAGATGTCGTAATGAAAAATAAGAAGTTTATAAATTTATGGCGAGACCTTCGTCTCAGCAATCACCCTCAGGTATTTCTAAACGTTCGCTCTTACACGAACCCCGACAGCGTTGTTTTCGTACATAATATCAGTATTGAAATCCCATCTTCATACTCATTATCCCAAAACTACCCAAACCCGTTTAATCCTATGACAAAGATTAATTTTGATTTGCCGAAACAAGGATTCGTTAGTTTGAAGATTTTTGATATCACGGGAAGAGAAGTTCAGACGCTTGTGAATGAGTTTCAATTAGCAGGTAAATACACGGTTGATTTTAACGGCTCGGCACTTTCGAGTGGTGTCTATTTTTACAGGTTACAGAGCGGTGAGCTTACCATGACGAAAAGCATGGTGCTTATAAGATGAGCACCGAAAAAAGATAATACTAAAATCGTAAAATGAATAACAGATTGAACCTTTATCAGGTGAGGCAATCAAAAATTCCATGACGGTAGGTTAATGCGTAGGTATTCCATGTCGGCAGGTTAATGCCGTAGGCATTCCATATGTGATTATTTAAAATGTTTTGAGGAAAACGTTATTTAAAACTAATCAATTAAAAACATAAAATATACATACTTATTAAAGGACTCAACTTTACTATACTCCTTAGAATAAATCCTAACGAAGTTACTTTGTAGAGTTTAGTTTTCACGTTAATAATGAACATCCCCGATGCAAACGGTTGAGTATATTATTAATAAATATGACGTCCCTTTTGGAAATGTGCAAGAGAATATATTAATGAGAATATATAATTGTAGATAATTCAGATATTGATTTGAAAGCATAATCTGCAGTAAGCACAGGAAGGTTAAGATAATTAGCTGTAGCTGCAATTATTGCATCCGGGGTTTTTAATTTAAAATCTTTTCTGTATCGAATAGTTGTTTCTTTAATACTTTCATTTATATCCATAACAATAAAATTTTTTAGCATTGCCACAATTTTATTTCTTTCTTTATCTGTCAGATCTGCAAAACTTAGGAGTTCGATTTCAGTAATGAATGAAATATAAATTTGCTTTTGATTTAGAATACTGATTAATGTATTATCACCTGATAATAAATAAATCAAAATATTTGTTTCAACAAAATATCTATTTCCATTCATCTCTCAGCTTCTTTTGAACTTTCAAGCCATCTTCCTTGATTTTTATAACACCGCAATATTTTGACGCATCAAAAAGTTTTTTGCTCTTTTCTGTATTTCTTAATGCCTTTCTGATTTTTGAAAGACTATATCCTTTTTTAATTATTGTAACCATAATAATGTTTTTATAAAATAGCAAATTTAATTTTATAGTAATAGAAAAATTGCTCACTATCATTTTACTGCTTTTTATCCGCCTTAAGCGTCTTTAATACCGTGATTCATTTAAGTTGGTGACAAGTTGGTTCACATAGCACACTGAGAAAATATTGGAGAACACGGCGTAGCCAATGGCTACAAACAAAAAAGAGCATTAAACAAATTTTACCGCAAAGGTCGCAGAGATCGCAAAGAAAACATATTATATTGTTGTTTTAATAAATTTTTAAAGCTAGGGTCGCAAAGAAGGCCCCGAGGTCTCGGGGTAGACGTCGGACGCAAAGAAAACCATTAAACTCTTTTCTTTTATAAAAGTTTGTTTTTATTACACAGTTTTCAAACATAGTAACACAGAGAAAACTTTTTTGGGGTTAGAGAGTATTAAAGAAAACACTTTACTTTATTTATCTAAATCTTCTTTGTAGTTTATATTCTTAAGAATTCCTTTGTCGTTAACAATCACCTCAAGTACTCGCAATCCTGATTTTTGTATTACTAAATTTAAGTTATCACTACCGTTTATAAATCCGAATAACCGTTTTGGAATAATAATCGGGTGTCCTGAAACCCCATCATAGAGCGGTTTAACAATTGACTCATTATTCTCCTCAAATTCATTTTTTAATTTTGTAATCGTTTCCGTCTTTACGAAAGGATGGTCAACAGGGAATACAATTACTCCTTTTAATCCTTTGAAATGATTTATACCAAGATATACAGAATGTATCATTCCTGTTTCGGGGTTGTCGTTAATAAGGTACTGAACCGATAATGCGTTTTGCTTAAACCATTCTTCTTCATCTTTTCTAATGATACAAACAACGTCATTAATGCCTCCGGATTTGAGACATTTCAAAATTATGTTTACAAAGAACTCGCTTCTGTGTGTAAGTTTTAGCTTTGGAACACCGATTCGTGTTCCGCTGCCGGCTGCGAGTATTACTGCTGATATATTATGCAAATGCTATAAATTATTAAATTCTTCTATCATTTTATCGAAGTATTCGACTTCGTTTTCAAACAGTTCAGTCCAGTAATCAGGATTCCATTGTGCATTAAGCTCTTCGACTGATTTTCCCTGCTGTTCAACCCATGTGTAATATTTCAGGTTGTGAATAGATTTCCTGTCGTAGTAAGAAAGCTCTTTTGTGAAATCTATAGATTGCTTATGCAGGCATGCACCAAGGTCAACGGCTGCCTGTGTTTCGGTGTAATCACCTTTTTCAGCCCTTGCTTCTTCAATACGTG
>CAZVCC010000009.1:0-73908 GCA_964626015.1 uncultured Ignavibacteriaceae bacterium | reverse complement strand
TTTCAAACAAAAAGGAGCATTGAACAGATTTTACCGCAAAGCACGTCCGCCATGGCAGACAAAGAGAGCTAAGAATAATTTTATATTTCTTATAAAAATGTAAAATTAGTTTCTTTAGAAAGGGGGTATATTCATTAAGGTGTTTTTAAAAATAGCGGCATGTGGAATGCTTTTTGCTTGAGTTATTGAATAAAAAAATGCTTTTTACATTATTTAATAATTTATTACATTACAAAAGAAGAAAAACCAGGGTTAATAACAGAGTCAGGACTGATGTATGCTATTGGATTGAATGCCCCGGTTAATGAACACTCCCCAGACCGATTAAAAGTCAAATCAATTTATTTAGGAGTATTATTTTGAAAGAATCGAGGAATAAACACAAAACTGATGTTATAAGAGCCGAAGAAACAGCTGATGAGATTAGCCCTGAGAAGTTTATTGCTTTTATTGAGAACATACCTGATTACATAGCGCTTTACGACAAAAAAGGAAACTATGTATATCTGAATCATTACGCAAAGGGTTACGCAAAAGAAGAAACCATCGGCAAACACTATACAATATACCTACCAGAAGACTCCAAGAAAATTTACAGGAAACACTTTAATGCGGCAAAGAAAACAGGCAAGACACAGTACATAGAGTATTTTGCACCGGGTGACGACGAGGTTGTGAAGTATTATGAGAGTTATATTGTCCCTTTATTCGAAAAGGGTAAATTCGTGAACATGATGGTGATTGCGAGAGACATTTCGGAGAAAAAAGCTTTTGAGAATTCTCTTAAGGAAAGCGAGGCGAATGCGAGAGCGATAATGGAATCTACTTCAGATACGATAATATTAATAGATAAAAAAGGGTATGTACTTGATACGAATGAGGGGCATGCAAAAAGGTTTGGATTAAAGCGTGAGGAAATAATCGGGAAGAATATGAAAGATTTTTTGCCTGACAATTTATATAAAACAAGGTTTAAGAACATAAAGAAATGCATTGAGACTGGAAATCCAGTTTTCGGAGAAGATTTTCGGGATAATCGATACTCAGAATTCGGCATATATCCTATAAAAATCAACAAGAAAAAGCCTGACAGAGTATCCGTATTTTCAAGAGATATTACAGACAGAAAGAATTTGATTGAAGAACTAGAAAGAATAAAAGATTTTTCAGAAAACCTTCTACAAACAGCTAATACGATTATAGTCGGGCTTGATATTAACGGCAGAGTTTCGCTTTTAAACGGCGCGGGTGAAAAAATCACGGGTTATAAGATAGAAGAAATAAAGGGCCTTGACTGGTTTGAAGTGCTTGTGCCGAAAGACCGTTTTCCTGAAGTCTGGAAAACGTTCGATAAAATTACAACGGGAACTGAGGTTAAGAATTTTGAGAATCCAATAATAACAAAATCCGGGGAAGAGCGATACATACTTTGGCAAAACAACATGATGTTTGAACATGGAAAAATGACGGGTACGTTATCGTTCGGGATAGATATAACGAAAAGAAAGGCTTTAGAGGAGGAGGCAAAATCAAGCTATACACTGTTAAATATTGCAGGAAGGACTGCAAAATTCGGCGGTTGGAGTGTTGAGCTTCCCAGCAATAAGTTAACATGGTCGGATGAGGTTGCTTTAATACACGAAATGCCGATAGGGCATTCACCAGCAGTCGAAGACGGAATTAGATTTTATGCACCGGAATACAGAGAAAGAATAAAAGAGTTGTATATGAATTGTGTAAACGATGGATTTCCTTTTGATGAAGAAATGCAAATAATTACAGCAAAAGGGAATCGTATTTGGGTAAGAGCAATTGGCGAGGCAGAAAGAAATACAGACGGGGAAATTATAAAAGTGTATGGCGGGTTTCAGGACATATCAGAGCAAAAACTTGCAGAGGAGGAATTACGAAACAGTGAGAATAAATTCAGGTCGTTGTTTAATGACAGTCCAAGCATACTATTTTTAATCCAAGAGGACGGTAAGTTTTACGATGCGAACAAAGCAGCTACAGATCGATATGGTTTTACGCATGAAGAATTTAAGTTACTTACACCTATGGACATTACACTTTCTGAAAATAAGAACAAAGCATCCGATAAGATTAGCAACGCATTGAGAGAGGAATCACACTTCGAATGGACACATTGCACAAAAGAAGGCGCTAATTTCCCGGTAGAAATATTCACGAAACCAATAAAGTTAAACAACAAGCCTTTTGTTTTTGTGGAAGTAAGAGATATAACAAAAAGAAAGCAGGCTGAGGAAAACCTTAAAATATCGGAAGAGAAATTCAGAAAAGCTTTTTTATCAAATCCCGGAATAGCAAGCATCAGTACAATAAACGAAGGGAAATTTATTGATGTAAATGACAACTTCTGTAAAGCAACCGGCTGGAAACGCGAAGAAGTAATAGGGAAGACATCAAAAGAATTAAACCTTTATGAGAACAATCAAGACAGAGATAATATAACATTATTTGTATGGAATACCGGCTTCATAAATAATTTTGAATTAAAAATAAGAACAAAAAGCGGCGAAATTAAAGACGCTCTTTTTGCAGCAGAAAAAATAGTTATGAACAACGAAGAATGCATGCTTTCGCAAATAATTGACATAACAGAACGAAAAAAAATGGAAATGGCTTTAAAAGAAAACGAGGAATTATACCATTCTTTATTTGAGAAAAACACTGCGGTTAAACTGCTAATTGACCCGAAAGACGGTACGATAGTAGATGCAAACTCTGCAGCGTCGGAGTATTACGGATATCCGCATGACAAATTGACCAAGATGAGAATCAGTGACATTAATACTTTAACCGCTGCTGAGCTTGCCGAGGAGATGCAGAAAGTATTATTAGAAAAGAAATCGTACTTTAATTTCAAACATAAACTATTCAACGGAAGTATACGTGATGTAGAAGTATATTCAAGTCCAATACACATTAAAGGACGCACTTTACTCCAGTCGATAGTTCACGACATAACGGAAAGAAAAAGAACAGAAGAACTATTGAAAAAAAGCGAAAATAACCTTCGAGAGATAAATGCCGCAAAGGATAAATTCTTTAATATTATTGCACATGATTTAAGGAGTCCCTTCAGTTCAATTTTAGGCTTCAGCAGTTTACTGGATGAGCAAATGGAAACTAAGAATTATGAGGGAATAGAAGAATATGCAAGCTACATACACAAATCGGCAACTCATGCAATGTCATTATTGGAAAACCTACTTAACTGGTCGCGTTCTCAAACGGGTAAAATGGAGTTTAAACCAGAATACATAGATTTGAAAGAGCTGCTGGATGAGGCATTGTTATCGCTAAATGATGTTTCGGTACAGAAGACAATTTCCATAAAGACGAAAACAGATAAGAATGTACCTGTTATTGCGGACAGGACAATGACGGGGATAATATTAAGAAATTTAATATCTAATGCCATAAAATTCTCACACCCGGGCGGAGAAATTTTTGTATCTGCGGAGCAAAGTCCTAATGAAATACTCGTATCGGTAAAAGACGGTGGAGTTGGAATAACCAGGGAGAATATGACAAAACTATTCAGGATAGATACGAATCATACAACGTTAGGAACAAACAGAGAAAAGGGAACCGGTTTAGGATTACTGTTATGCAAAGAATTTATAGAAAAGCACGGAGGAAAGATTTGGGTTGAAAGTGAAGAAGGAAAGGGAAGCACGTTTTACTTCACACTACCCAAGAACTGGATTACGGGTTAAAACAATTACAGAAATAAGATGAATTCAGAATTTTAATAATGATGAAATCTATTTTGCGTTTTCTATTAATTCCGAAACGTTTTTTCCTGAGAGAATTACTAGTGGAATACCTCCTCCTGGATGAGCAGAGCCTCCGCAATAAAACAGGTTTTTAAATTTCTTTGAACGGTTTGACTGTCTCTTGAAGGCAGAGAATCTGGTGTTGGATGCATATCCATAAAGGCTGCCTTTATAGCTTCCTGTCTGCTGTTCGATAATTTCAGGATTCAGTATTTTTTCAAAAAGTATTTTACTTTTAATTTCAGTTTTAAGCGATGATTCGATTTTATCAATTATTATGTTACGATATTTTTCGGTAAGTTCGTACCAGTTCTGGTTAAGATTCGGAGGAGTGTTAATCATCACAAACCAGTTTTCACAGCCTTCAGGTGCATCAGCAGGATTAAATTTAGAGGATACGTAAATATAGACGGTGACATCATCGGCAATAGTTTTTTCAATAAAGAGATTATCAAACTCCTTTTTATAATCAGCAGAGAACAAAATGTTGTGTGTATCAAGCTGTGGAAATTTCGAATTCATACCCAAATAAAAAACCATAGCGGAGGATGAGAGTTTATTTTCATTAATTTTAAGATCATTTCCGCCAAAGTAATGTTTATTTGCCGTGAGTGAATCAAGATTAGACACATAGTAATCAAAAGAATAAGACTTGTTTTCAGATACAAGTGATTTAATTTTGTTTTGGGATTTTTTGACGGATGAGACATTATGATTGAACATAAAATTAACACCCTTCTTCAGAGCGAGATTCCACAGGGCTTTTACAAGACTGTACATTCCTTCGGATAAGTAATATCCACCGAGAGAATTTTCAACATGGGATATAAGGTTAAGTGTTGCGGGTGCAAGATAAGGATTAGAGCCATTATACGTGGCATATCTATCGAACAATTGAACAAGTTTTGGGTCGGTGAAAAAGGAGCTATTTGCTTCATGCATTGTACGAGATGAATCGATATTACGGATTTTAAAAAGTGTTTTGATTGAGTAGGTATTTAACACTGATTTTATTCCCTTATAAGTATCATACAAAAAAATCTTTTTAGTAAGTTCAAATATTTCTTTAGAATACGAGAAATATTCAGATAAATTATCGGAAGTATCAGTGGTTTTAGATTCAATTTCTGCGGCGAACTTAGTGAAATCACTATAGGCATTGAGTTGGGTCCCGTCGGGATAGAAATATTTACAAAGCACATCAAGTCTTTTAACGTCAAGATAATCAGATATGTTTTCACCAGATACATTGAACAATTTTTCAACAACATCAACCATTGTCAGCAAAGACGGACCAGTATCGAAGCGAAAGCCCTGATGGGATAAAGATGAAGCTTTGCCTCCGGGTAGTGAGTTCTTTTCGAATACAGTTACTTTAAAACCTTTTGATGCAAGATGAATTGCGGCAGACAAACCTCCTATTCCTGCACCTATAATTCCTACAGATTTCAAGGATTAAATCTCCATATTAACTGCCGGTTTATTGTCAGACTTAATTGCTGATTTTCCTTTAGATGAGCGCTTATCAGCAAATATCTTCATTGTCATCATAACTTTTGAAAATGTACTAACATAATGACGTTTTGAATATATATCATAATTATTGTTTTCAATTTCAGCAAGAATACCAGAATAAATTTTGCTCATCATTTTTACAGTTGAGCGAGAACCGTCATTAGGAAGATATTTGAAACCCCTTTCTGCAAGACTATAATATTCCCTTGCTCTGTTTATCTGGAATTTCATCATTGCATAAAAGCGTTCATCGATAATTTTATTCTTAATATCATCTTCTGTATATTTAAACTGGTCAAGTTCTTCTTTAGGCAAATATATTCTTCCCATAGAATAGTCGTCCGCAATATCTCTTAAAATATTTGTCAGCTGCATGGCTTTTCCGAGATGGACAGCGTGTTCAAGCGCATCGTCATTCGAGTAGCCCATTATTTTAGTCATTATAAGACCCACAACAGAGGCAACCTTATAGCAATAGACATCAAGTTCTTCAAAGTTATAATAAACTTTCTTATGAATATCGGAGGCAACGCCATTAATAAGCTCGCGGAAGTAATCTTTAGGAATATCATACTTTTTAACGGTCAGGGTGAAATCTGAAATAAACTTTGACCCGTCATTAGCATGCTTGTAAACTTCATCGAGTATTTCAAGAAGAAAATTAATTTTGCTTTCAAGGAAATCCGGAGACTCATATTTAGAGATATCAGTGATATTATCAGCGTATCTGCAAAATGCATAGACAGCATAGGCGGCATTTCTTTTTTCCTTAGGCAATGCAAAAGAGGAGAAGTAAAAACTCTTTGCATAGTATTTTGTATAATCCTTGTATTCACCGTAAGTACCTTTCAGAAAATCGGGAATTATATTTAAATCATATTTCATGTTCTTTTTCAGTTTACATTTTTTATTAAATCATCAACTATCTTAGCAGAAGACACGACGCCGGGCAAACCCGCACCGGGATGAGTACCGGCACCTACAATGTAAAGGTTTTCAAAATCTTCAGACTTGTTATGGGGTCTGAACCAAGCCGACTGTGTAAGAACCGGCTGCAGTGAAAATGCAGAGCCGAGATAGCTATTGAGATTATTTTGAAAATATCTCGGGTCAACATAATGCTCTGCAATGATATTCTTCTGCAAGTCAGGGAGATAATTTTTCTCAAGAAAATTCATAATTCTATCTCTATACTCTTTTGATTTTACGTTCCAGTCAATATCACCCTCAAGATGCGGAACGGGTGAGAGAACGTAAAATGATTCACAACCCTCAGGAGCAAGCGAAGAGTCGGTAATAGTCGGCATGTGTAAATACAGAGAAAAATCATCGGCGAGTATTTTCCTGTTGAAAATATCGTATAATAATTCTTTGTACCTGGGACCGAGAATAATGTTGTGATGTTTAAGGTTTGAATCCAGATATCTTTTCTTTGTACCGAAATATATTACGAAGAGAGACATACTGTACTTTTTATCTTTCAATTTAGCATCGGAATATTTCTTTCTATCATTTTCAGATATAAGGTTCATATAAGTTGCGGCAACATCGCCGTTAGAAATAACAATATCTGCCATATGCTTTGAACCGTCAGCAAGAATGATACCTTTAATTTTTCTGTGTTCAACAATAATTTCTTTAACTTCGGAATTAAGCAGTAATTTACCGCCTTGTTCGGTAAACAATTTTACCAAGGCATTTACGAGTGCGTTTGTTCCGCCCATAGCATAATGAACTCCCCACTGCCTTTCGAGGTAGTGAATAAGAGCATATATGGATGTTGTATCAAAAGGATTTCCACCAACAAGAAGGGGGTGAAAAGAAAAGCACTGGCGGAGGAATTCATTCTTAATGAATTTTGACACGTACCCATAAACCATTTTATACGATTGAAGTTTTATAAGGTCTGGTGCAACCTTAAGCATATCAGTAAATTTTAAGAAGGGCTTATCGGAAAGTTCAACGAAGCCTTTCTGATAGATTGCTTTTGTGGTTTGAATAAATTTCAAGTAGCCGTCTTTATCTTCAGGACTCCATTTATTAATTTCGCTTAGAATGAAATCGTTGTCAGAGTTATAGTCAAAGTGTTTTCCCTCATGATTGAATATCCTGTAAAAAGGAGATAGGGGAACAAGATTAACATAATCTTTTATATCTTTACCAGCCTCTTTGAATATATCTTCAAAAAGGAACGGTGCGGTTATAACCGTAGGACCCGCATCAAATTTGAATCCATTAATTTCAAAAAGATATGCACGACCTCCGGGCTTATCAAGTTTTTCAAAAATCGTTACGTCATGACCTTTTGATGCAAGGCGAGATGCGACAGAAAGTCCACCAAATCCGCTACCTATGACAATTATCTTTTTCTTATTCATTTATTTTTAATTATTATTAAGTTTTTTGTTATATAATTCCCAGATAATCAGGTTTAGACCTATTAAAGAGAATCCGAAGAAAAAATCTTCAACAGGAATTGTAAAAAGTCTGAGTCCGAGCATTTTTGATTCATTGTAGATTACAATGGGTCTCCATGTAAGATATCCGTTTACGATAAACATTAGAACGACAATCACTGCCCAGTAAATCCAAAACAGTTTTTGTTTAAGCAAATGCGTTTTTAAGATTACATCAAGAATAACAACGAGCAGCGTTCCAGCTATTACCAAATAAGTGTACTCCATCAAGCGTTTCCTTTCTGTCTTTTAGCAAGATACTTGACTGTTTCCCATGTGAAGATGCAAGCAAAGGGTACAAATATAAAGAAACAAACTTCTTCAAGAGGGAGACCAAAGAAATATATACCTATTACATAATCGGGATTGAAAGTCCACAAATCCCTTATGACTGCAATTATATCTATGGTCACAAAAAGGATAAACGGAATAAGCATTGCCATAACTAATTTCCTAAGAGGTGTATAAAATTTTATTTCCGGGCTGAAGCTCTTAATGAACGGAACAAACACAGTCAACAGCATAACTATTAAATATTCAAACTTCATGGGTCCTCCTGTAGATTATTATCAAAACGACTGTAATCAGTATAATTCCAGATACAGTCGGCAGAATATAGCTGTTTAATAAATTTACGACTGAAAACTGAAAGATACTTATAAGGTAGAGAATTAAAGGTGTATTTGAAACAACTTTTGATTTTTTGTTTTCGCTTGATTGCTGTACGAGAAATTTTGAAAGAAATAAATTGAACACAACTGCCACAAAAAACCATGATATATAATTCTGGATGGGAACAAAAGAGAATGTCCATATCCAGTAACCGTTAATAAATGAAGCAAAAGGTTCGAGCAATAGATCGAAAGCCAGAACCAATACCGAAGAGTATGTTACGAATGCAAATGTGTTAAGTGATTTCACGGAAGAGACGATCATAAAAGAACCCGCAACGACAACAATCCATGAAAGACTGATAGCTAAAGGTACCTGAAGAATCTGTGGCTGAAGCGTATCCGTGTATATATAACTTCCAAAAGGAACGGATGTTTTAACACCGATTAACTCTAACAAGTATCCGCTTAAGAGCAAAACTGGTATGGAAACGGAAACTGATTTTCTTGTGTAATTAAGTAACATATACGAAAGCATAGCGACAAACTGCAAGGAGAGAAAGATGTTAGTAGTCCAGAGATATTTTTCCCTTAGTTCGGGAACAATCATTATAATAATTCCAACGGGAGTCATTATCAAAAGAACATACATCAACTTCTGAAGCATATTATTAACAAAATTATAAGACATAGTTATCTCCTTTTGAATTACCGAGCGAGTATGTTCTTCCTTTCCAAACTGAACCTTTTCCAAGCTTATTCCATCTCCAAGAGTTGAATCCAATCATGGAAATAATAAATATACCAACAGGGTGAAGCAATGTTGACACATGACCAAGTTTAAAAGAAGTATTAATGAGCACTCTCATTAATAAAACAAGAGCAGACTGATACAGGAAATTATACATAAGTAATTCATTTGCAGCGACAACCGATATTGCGAGTCCGACGAAGGGAACAAAAAACAGAAGAAGATATACAGTAAAAACAGTGAAAAGAAGAAACGAGTTATAATTCATTCCCGGGAAGATATTTTTTGAAAAGCCCTTCCAGATTTCGCTGAAACTGTGATACATACGACAGCTCAGAATATCGAGACCTTTATTTACAACAACTTTTAAGCCATGTTTTTTAATACTCTTTGCGAGTGCAACATCTTCAACAATTTGAGATTTTACCGATTCATGTCCGCCAATTTTTTCATAAGCATCTCTTTTAAAAAGCATGAAAGGTCCTACGCCCATAGCAAAAGCAGGACTTTTAAGATTCTCGGCGAAATAATAAGGAAGGAGTGTAAAAGATGTAAAGTGTATTCCGGGCATAATGAATTTTTCGGCAAAAGTCTCGAGAGTCATTGAAGGAATCAGTGAATACAGGTCGGCGTTTCGGTTAACAGCACGGGTTACGGCATTTCGCAATGATTTATTGAAATGAACAGTATCAGCATCGCTGAACAGAACATACTCCCCTTTTGACTGCGAGTACAATTGGTGGCAAGCATAATTCTTTCCTGTCCAACCATCTTTGAGAGTGCTTCCGTTAATAACACGAAGTTTAGGCTGAGTGATTTGTATCTCTTTAAGAATATTCAGGGTATTATCTTCGGAGTTATCATTAAGAACAATAATTTCAAAGTCCTTGTAATCCTGCATCAGGAGTGACTCTACACATTTACGAATACTTCTTTCCTCATTACGAGCAGGAATGAGTACTGAAATAAACGGCAGTTTATTATCGGGCAACTGTTTGTAATTGAGTTTTCTAAACACCCACATATTCCAGAGGACTATAAACAAGATTCCCGTAAGAAAAACAGATATAAAGGTTACAAACTCAATCATTGCGCCTCCCGTCCAATGAGTTACCAGCTGAACTTTTTCCTTGAATCATGATTTTATAAGAGGAAAAATCTCCATTCATTATGTTCTGTTTCTGTTTATCCAATTCTGAAGTGATATAATCCTCAAGGTATTCAGTGTTTGAAACCACATCATTGTCATTAATGCAATTAAGCACGGGCAGAATTTTAATAAATACTTCGGGTTTTTGTTCTTTTAAAAACTCAAAGTTATAAATTAGAGGTATAACGTTGACATCACCAACTTCTTTAATGAGTTTTGAAAGACCGTTTTCAAACTTCAAAGGTCTTAAATCGTTAGGAAGCATGATACCCTGCGGGTAAATCCAGAGGACATTTGTACCAGATTTGAGAAGATTAGCAGCATATTTAAAAGAGCGGTAAGAATCAATTTTAGATTCTTTGTCAACAGAGAAAACACCAATCCATCTGAAGAATTTATATTTGCTAAGCTGTTTATGGTCCATCATTGCAAATGCGTTAACATTAAAGACATTATACGACAGCCAGAACGGAAGCAAAGCATCCCACCAATTTGAGTGATTTGCAAATACGATTGTTGGAAGTGATTTGTTACGATTTAGAAAATTTTCTTCGCTACTTAAATGAATTTTATGAAAATGCTTCTTAAGAATATGCCTAACATACACAGAAAACACTTTTTGGAAAACGATATTTTTATCAGCCTCAATCAAAAGGGAAAATTTTGTTTAAGATACTTAATTAATCCATCGGTGTTTTTTAATAATTCATCAGTTTTTAATGAAGAGGTATCAAGCTTATTAACACCGATACCACCCAGTAGAAGCTTAGAGCCTGCAGTGTTTGCAGCAGAATAAAGTTTTCCTATATCGGACATAAACTTTTTGGGGTTGTTTATTATAGTAGTTGAAAGGCAAACGATATCGGGTTTATGTTCATTAATACTCGACTGAAAAGCATTAAGGGGTACATTAGCACCGACATAAACTACTTTCCAGCCGTAATAATTCAGTACATTACTAACACTAAGCAGAGAAAGTTCATGGAACTCATCTTCCAGACTTCCGCAAAGTGCTTTTAGACCATTAAAGGGCATTGAAGCAATTTTATCATGAAGTTTGATGAGGGATTTAATAATTTTGTTTGCAGCAATATGTTCCTGCGCGACGGTAATCTCTTTATGTTTCCACTTTTCTCCGACTTTAAACATAGTTTTTGCGATTACATTATCATATAATTCTACGAGACTAATACCTGAGAGATGAAGAGAGTACAGAAAATCCGTTATTTCAGATTCAGAGGCTGCGAACAGTTTTTTGTACAATAAGTCAATGATTATTCTGAAATCTACATCGTTGTTTTGCTTTTTTTCAAGGCTGCTGTCATTAATATCAGATTTCAGTTCAAACGAATATTTACTGCTAAACAAAAGGAGGTCATTCTTTTTAAACTTCCTGTGTCCGCCGGGAGTTTTAAAACAGTTTAGCATACCGTTATCAGCCCATCTTTTAACGGACGATTCATTGACTCCGAGAATTTCAGCAACCTGTTTTGACGATAATATTGTGTTCATAACGTTATAAACGTTTTGCACGTTTTAAACGTTCCCAAAGAAGGCGATAAAAAAGGCGGCTTTAAGCCGCCTTATGATTATGAAGCAACTTCTTCGATAGATGTATTTTTCTTCCGCTTAAATATTTTCAAGTATAAATCATCGGTATAGGAATATATTGACGGAATAATAACGAGTGTCAGGAATGTTGACACCATAAGGCCGAAGATTATAGCCACACCCATTGGACGCCAGAAAGCTGAATTCTCACCGCCAACAATCCAGCTAAGCGTTCTCCAGTCGAAGTCAACGCCTGATGCAAGAGGAAGTATACCGAGAATTGTAGCAGCGGCGGTAAGGAAGATAGGCCTCATTCTAATCAAACCTGCCTGAACGAGAGCTTCATCACGATTCAATCCACGAGCAACGAGTTCTTTTTGGAAGTCGAGCAACACTATAGCGTTTCTCACGACGATTCCAGCGAGTGCAATAACGCCAATACCTGTCATCATAATACCGAACGGTGTACCGGTAATTAACAGACCTATGAGCACGCCTATAAGAGAAAGTATAACAGATATCATTATAATCAGAGGGACTCTCAGAGAGTTAAACTCAATAACCATAAGGAAGAAAATCATCATCAAAGCAATCATCAATGCTTTACCGAGGAAGGCGGATGTTTCTGCCTGGTCCTCCTGTTCACCTGTATAGCTAATAGAGTAGCCATCTGGAAGTTTAAAATCTTTCAGTTTTGCCTGAACATCTTTAAGCACATCATTACCAAGCCGACCTTCGGCGTTAGCTGAAACGGTAACAACTCTCTTAAGGTCTTTTCTGTTTATAGCACCGATACCTCCAGAGAACTCTATACTACCGACAGAAGAAATAGGAATTTTTTCTCCTTTTGTATTAGTAATAAACATGTTATCGATAGTGCTAATATCATTACGTTGTTCTTTATTCAGTCTGACAGTAACATCATATTCATCTTTTCCTTCTCTTATCTTGCTTGCAGTCGTGCCGTTAACGGCAGTTCTTATCGTTGCACCAATCATGGCAGTATTAAGTCCATAAAGAGCAGCTTTTTCCCTATCGACGATAATTTTAATTTCCGGTCTTGCTTCATCAAAATTATCAGTAAGGTCTGTCAGTCCGGGAATACCTTTAATCTGGTTTTTGATTTCATCGGAAATGTTACCAATCTTAGCAAAATCATCGCCTGATATTTCAATGTTTACAGGCGGACCTGTTGGAGGACCCATTTGCTGTTTTTCAATCTTCACTTCACCGCCCGGAACCATATAAAGCGCATTTCTTATTTGTTCAATTGACAATTTTGAACTTTGTTCCCTGTCAAGTTTATCAAAGAAAGTCACAGTTATAACGCTCTTTGTTGGGATTCCATCTCCGCTGAAGTCAAGAGGATTATTAGATGAGCCAACGTTTGTGACAATATACTTAATATCTTTAAGTTCGGGAATTTTCTTTTCAAGTTCTTTAGTTATTTTGTTTGTTTCTTCAATGTTTGTTCCGACGGGTGTTGCAAGAGTAATAGAAGCCTGTCTTGGGTCGGTATCGGGAAAGAATTCCGTCCCATAATTAAACTTACCGTAGATTATAAATACAGCGATAAGCAAAAGGAAGGTAATTGATATTACTGTTTTTCTATGTGTCAGTGCAACCCTAAGTACTTTTTCATATATTCTTAATGCACTTCCAAAGAGAACTTCGTCAAAATGTTCAAGGAACCTGCCGACGGGTCTGAACTTCTTCTTTTGAGATCTTTCCCTGTCCTTTTTAAAATGAATAAAGACGGCTGCCTGAACAGGGCTTATAATCATAGCAACGAACAATGATGACAACAAACAAACAATCAAGGTGATAGGCAAATATTTCATAAAATCACCTACAATTCCGGGAAAGAACAGAAGCGGGAAGAACGACGATATAATAGTAAGAGTTGCAATCGTGACAGGGAACACAACTTCACGCGGACCTTCAATCGAAGCGTCATGCGGGTTATAATTTTCCTTTTCCTGCAATCTATAAATATTTTCGATGACGACAATAGCGTCATCGACAATTATTCCAAGAACGAGTATGAGCGTGAACAGGACTATCATATTCAGGGTGATACCCATTGCACTCAGAACAATAAACGAAATCAAGAATGACAGCGGAATAGAGGTTGCAACGAGCAATGAGTTCTTCAGACCCATAAAGAAGAAAAGGATAAGCATAACAAGAACGACGCCTGTTACGATACCGTTTTCGAGTTCGTGAACAGTAGTTTTAATATAATCAGATTGATCACTAGTAATGCTGTAAGAAACGCCTTCGGGAATAATACCGTTATTGCTGGCTAAGATGTCGTGTACTTTTTCAGATATTTCGATAATGTTGGACCCGCTACGTTTTTTAACCGGCAGAGTAATACTTTCAACTCCGTTCTTTCTTGCGTACGTTTGTCTTTCTTTATATCCGTAAGTTACCTGAGCTACATCGTTTAAGTAAACGGGATAATCACCGTTTTTCTTAACGATTATATTGCTCATCAATTCAGGATTTTCATATTCGCCGGGTACGCGTATAAGGAAACTAGATTTGCCAATATCCACGGCACCACCGGGTATATTAAGGTTTTCGGCGGATACGGCATTTATAAGGTCGTTAAAACTAATATTATAGTATTTAAGTCTTTCGGCATCGGCATCAATTTTAACTTCCCTATCGACACCACCGATAACCTCTGCGGAAAGCACGCCGGGAATTTCTTCAATTTTATCCTGGATTTGTGTACCGATTTTTTTAAGGTTGGCGAGTCCTACATTCCCACTCAAATTGACATACATCATAGGAAGCTCGGAAAAGTTGATTTCACTAATAATCGGTTCTTTAATATCGGTAGGCATTTTAGTTTTTGCAGTTGCGACCTTATCGCGGACTTTCTGAATAGCGTCATCAATAATAACATCGGTGTTAAACTCGACCGATATAGAGCTGAAACTTTCCCTTGAAACAGATTTTATCTCTTTAACACCGCTAATACTTTTAACTTCCTTTTCTATTTCCTGTGTTACGAGGTTTTCTATATCCTGAGGCGACACGCCTGGATAGACGGTCGCGATAAACACATAAGGGATTTTAATTGAGGGGCTGGATTCCCTCGGCAGGGATATATACGAGGAGGCGCCGATAAGAACAATCATCAGCACGAGGATATAGACTGTAACTTTATTCTTTATTATTAATTCAAAAAATTTCATATACGATAAACATTTAGTATTTTAATTAACCAGAGTAACTTTGTCGTTATCATTTAAGCCCTGAAAGCCCACGTTTATAAGCGTTTCGCCAATATTAAGACCTTCTTCAATCAGAACCATATTATCAGAACGTCCGCCAAGCTTAACAAGGCGTTTTTTTGCTATATCGCCTTCAAGAACGAACACAAATTTTTCATCACCATTATCAACAACATAATCCTGCTGCAGAACAACAGCATTATCAACACTCTTGTTCGTAAAAGTTATATTTGCCGACATTTCGGGTTTAAACTTGCTTTCAGGATTACTCATAACAAGTTCAATTTCAAAAGTTCTATTTTGCGGACTCAATGAAGGAGCGACATAATCTATAACAGCTTCATACTCTTCATCGGGGAGGACAGGAAAAGTAACTTTAACCTTTTCACCTCTCTTAACCTGAGTAACGTATCTTTCCGGAACACCGCAGCTAATTTTTATTCTGGAAATATTAACAACGTTGATAATAGGGGATCCGGGGGATGTCATTTCACCTTTCTGCATGAACTTTGCGTCGACGACGCCCGAGATGGGAGACCTAACATAACCCTTATCGAGCCTAATTCTATAAAGCTCAACTGATTTCTCTGCAATTTCAAGCTGGAGTTTAGAGTTTGTAAACTGCTGTTCGGTAGCAACTTCGTCAGCATAAAGGCGCTCGGTTCTCTGATAATTATCCTTTGCGAGTTCATACTGAGCGAGAGCCTGAAGATATGCGGCTTCGTCGGTATCTTTTTTAAGTCTAACGACGACTTCTCCGCGTCCGACCCTATCGCCTTTATCTTTTGTAAGATAGACTATAAGTCCACCTTCTTCGGAAGAAAGTTTAGCACTTTCATAGGGTTTAACTATACCGCTAACCTTATAATTTTCCTCAAAATACTGACCCTGAATAACCGTAGTTTTAACAATGGGTAATTTTTTCTCTTCGGGTTTGTTATTTTTATTTCTTCCGCATGATGCAAGAGCAACCGCAAAAATTAAGACCAATAACAATAATGAATATTTTTTCATATAATAAAATTTATTTTCTTTCCAATAATTTTTCTAATTCTGCTTTAGCGTTAAGATATTCGACTATTGCACTATAGTATGACAATCTTGAATTGCTCAGCTGAACACCAGCGTCAATGACATCTATTTGACTTACGACGCCGTTTTTAAAGCTAAGGGCGGCGAGTTCATATCCACGTTCCGCCATTTTAACTGTTTCATGAGTTGCTTTAATTTTATTTCGAGCTTCGTCCATTTTGAGAATGATACTTTGCGAAGTAAGCCGAAGTTTTTGTTTAACGTCAGAAATAGTTTCATCAGTTTTCTTAATATCTATTTCAGTCTGCTGTTTCTTATATGTATTTCTCAAAAAGTTCAAATCCCAGTTAAGACCTATACCGGCATTTAAAACATTGAAGAACCTGTAACTCCCGAGGGTTTTTCCGTCGTTTTCCTGAGCCTGAAGGTTATACTGACCAAAAATATACAGTTTAGGGAGATAGTTTGCATTATCAATATTAAGCAGCTGCTTATTAATATTCTGGTTAATTTTCAACTGCCTTATTGAGACGTTATTTTCAGAGATCTTATTTATTATTTCCTCTGTACTGCCATAAACCTCGGTACTATCATATTCAAGAGATCCTGTAACATCAACGTCTATATTATCTTTGATACCGATAGCATTCTTGAGAATTTTTCTTGCGATTATTAGATTGTTTTCTGATTCCAAAACCGGAGGTTTTGAATTTTCGACAGTAACTTTAGCTCTGAGAAAATCAAATTCTGTTGAAGTGCCGTTGCGGTATTTCTTTTCAACAACATCATAATTTTCCTGTGCATTAATGAGGTTTTGTTTTCTCACAAACACGACCTCCTTCATAAAGAGAACATTGTTATAAGCTTGTTTAACATCGGCGACTACATTTGCTTCCGCGGAATTGACATTCTCTCCCTGCAGAGCTGAATAATAATCGGCGATTCTAATTCCCTCAAATACGGGAGTACCAAGAACAGGAATAGGTTCGCTTAACTGGAGAGTGTTGCTGAATGTATTATCGGAGCCTACTTCAAACCTTTGATTCACGCCACCGAAATCTATATCGAACACCTGTTTTTTGATTGCCCTATTATACTGAGAGCTGAGAGTAATAGTCGGCAGGAGATTCTCGTTATACACCTCCGATACTTTTTTCTCCGCTTTTAATTTATCATAGACTGCATTAACAAGCTCGGTATTGTTAGCCTTCGCGACGGCAATGGCTTCTTTCAGGGAATAGACCTTTACATTAGTTGAATCCTGAGCGAAGGAAGTCCACGGGTACAGAGCAATTAAGGCAATAGTTATTAATATTTTATAATACATAGAATTATTTAAGATGTTTTTTCTGTTGACTGAAATACTTTTTTCTTCCCTTTTCGGTTATAATACCTTTCAGATGGAGTTCAAGAACATGTTTTAGAGCTTCTGCAGTCGAGAAATTGTTAACAACAAGAAACTTCGGGTTCACGACAGAGCTGATAGATGCGCTTACAGAGGCGATAACAATCTCGACAGGTATTTTTGTTATGTAATTTTCCCTGAATCCCTGTCTGAATAATTTTTTAACGTAAAAAATTATCTTTTCTTCTCTGAAAGACTCTATTGATGCCCACACATCGGGATAGTGAATCTGCAAATCAGATATTGCTTTTTCCCCCAACTGAGTAAACTCACAGGAATAATCTTCAAGAAGCCTTATAAACTTCCTCACGACATCGGTTTTGCCGCTAACAATTTTATCGACTCTTTCTGTAGAAGTATCGAGCCAGAATTTAACAATTTCTCTAACCAGATTTTCCTTTGATGGGAAATACCTGTAAATGGTTTTCTTGCTGATGTGCATAAGAGCCGCAAGTTCATCCATAGATGTTTTGTACAAGCCAGCTTCTCTGAACAATTTATCCGCAAACACCATTATTTTCTTTCTTTCGACGGGATTATCTTTAATCACTTTGGAAACTATTATCGTTTATTTAGTTTCCAAATTAATAATGATAAGACAAAGAATCAAGTGATTTCTCCTTAATAATGAAACATTTTTTGATATTATATACGTAACAAAACCCGAGAATGTTACGCTAAACCAAAAACATCGCTACGAATATCTGCGGAGTCAACGAGTACTATTTCAAGTCTCTATTAACAGTATCCGGAGAGAAAGCAGGAATACATACTGCGACGTATTCGGCACCTCCGGCAAAGGGCGAGCTATACTGCACCCATTCATTTTTTGAAACGAAGACAGCTTCTCCGGCTTTAACATCTAATTCAGAAAGTTTTGTTTTTATGTGAAGTGTTCCGCGTAATACGACAGAAAACTCATCGAAGCACGGAGTTTGACCGGGTTCACACCACCCTCCGGGAGAATGCATAAAAGCAATACTCACGATAGAATCGTTTGAACTAACTCTACCGAAATACTCCTTTATTATTTTCTCTTTGTTTCCAACTGATTTAATCAATGCGGGACTATCAATTTTTTTAATCATTGTAAAGTTTTTTTGTTTTTGTTGTAGAGAAAATACTTAAACCATAAGGGAATAATAATTCAATAAGTATAAAGGATATTACATTTATTTTTAAAAGCAGAACATATATTATTTTATAAAATAAACATAAGAATGAGCAAGAAATTAAAGACAAAATTTGACGAGCTTGGAATAGGCAAGACAAAGAAACACATTTTCATTTGCTGCGATGCACAGGACGATAAATGCGTAAAGAGAGAAGAAGGGCAAAAATCATGGAAGTACTTAAAGAAAAGGCTTGCAGAGCTTGACCTTGCGGGTAAGGGCGGCGTACAGAGAACGAAAGCAGACTGTTTCAGGATATGCGATAAAGGTCCGATTGTTGTAGTTTATCCTGAAGGAATCTGGTATCACTCTTGTACTCCAAAAGTACTTGAAGAAATAATTCAGAAACACATAATAAAAGGCAAACCCGTAAAAGAATACATAATATAGATTAGTTAAAAATTTCTTCAAAGAAAGACTTCATAGCAATCCATGAACGTTTATCAGCTTTTTCATTATAGGCAGCCCCTTTTGATTTATCGTTACCCGATTCAGGGTTTGTAAAACTATGCACAGCACCGCTGTAGTTAACAAACTGCCAGTCAACATTTGCATTGTTCATTTCTTCTTCAAAGGTTTTAATTTGAACTTCGGTTACAAAAGGGTCATCGGCACCATTTAGAACGAGTATTTTAGATTTAATATTTTTTGCGTCTTCTAAATTTGGAGTATCCAGGTTTCCGTGAAACGAAACCGCACCCTTAATACCGGCACCACTTCTTGCGAGCTCAAGGGCTACGGTACCGCCAAAACAATAACCCATAACGGCAATCTTATCTTTATTTACAATTTTATTCTTCTTGATTTCTTCAAAGGCAAGGTTTATACGGCTTCTCATCAATTGTCTATCATTTTTAAATAGTGATGCAATCTTCCCCGCATTCTGATTAGAGGAGGGACGCGAATCTTTTCCGTAGATATCCGCAGCAAAAGCAACATAACCCAACTCAGCTAGCTTTTCACAGCGTGTTTTAGTGAAGTCGCTAATACCCATCCAATCGTGAACAACTATAACTGCGGGTCGTTCTCCGGTAAAAGTATCATCATAGGCAATATATCCTTCAAGTACGGTATTACCATCATAGTATTTTACATTCTCAGTATATACCTTTGACTGAGCAAATAATGACAATCCCGGAATGAACATAAGGAGGAATATATATACAATGTTTTTCATTTTGTTTTTCTATAAATAACTGATAAGAGATTTGAATAAGTTCCAGCGTAGCACGATTAATCAATTATTGTACCATGAATGCAGGGTTTAAAAGGTATTAAATTTTGCATTTTTAAAATTTGTCAAGAATAATTAAGTTGTAGTAATTAACCAATACATCATGGAAACATCTACTAAACAAACCGATTACGAACTCAGAGAAATCAAGGGTACACCATCAACAAAAAGAATTGAATTAATGCGCAGCAGATATTTAACAGAGCCTTTATACATAGATACAGAGTATATACAATTATACACAGAAGCACACAAAAGAACGGACGGGATGAATGTGCTTGAAAGGAGGGCTGAATGCAATGCATACGCGATAGAGAATTTAACTCCAGTTATAAAAGACTATGAGCCATTCGTCGGAAGCAAGACCAGGTTTGTAAGAGGAGCAATCCCTTATTGCAACTATGCATCTGGTTACGTGCAAAGGGAGTTTAATAAAGAAGAGCATGAAGAGCAGGACAAAGTAACAGATATAGGAACGGGAGGAGGTATAGCTAAATCAAAAGAGATGGCTTCGGGGGGTAACTATGATTTCTTTGCGGGAAAGTTTCTCCTTGAAAAGCACGAAAGAAATATTCTAAAGGATTGCGCTACATACTGGCGAGGCAAGTGCATGCAGGATGTAGGCGATGATTTATGGAAGAAAGACTTTGCGGAAGCCGACTACATTGAAAAGGGGTGGAAAGCAGTTCTTTATACTGCTCCACACGACCCTGCACCTGAAGGAAGATACGTGTTAGATTTTGAGACGGCGCTTTCTCTTGGTTTTAGAGGTCTTATAAACAGAATGAAAGAAAAGATATCCGAAGCTCATATTACAGATTATCCTTCAGCAGAGAAAGTGTATTTCTGGAGAGCAGGAATAAGGTCACTTGAAGGAGTGATTAAATGGGCAAACAGATACGGACAAAAAGCGTTTGAGCTTGCAAAAGCAGAAAAGGATGAAATTAGAAAAATAGAACTGCTTAAGATTTCAGAAATATGCAAGCACGTACCCGAGTTCCCGCCTCACGATTTCAGAGAAGCGATACAGGCTTTCTGGTTCATTTATCTAGCTGGGCATATAGAAGGGGCACAGTTAGGTTACAGTCCCGGCAGGTTTGACAGGTATATGTATCCATATTATAAAAAGGATATTAACAGCAAAAAGATAACGAATGATGAAGTTCTTGAACTGCTTGAAGCACTTCGCGTAAAGATGACAGAGATAGAATACGTTGCTTCATTTTCGTGGGAGGGGCTGGGTTCGGGAAACCTTTACCAGAACATGATACTCGGCGGACTTAACGAGAATGGATTCAGAGCCGACAATGAACTTTCACTCCTTATACTTCAGTCTGCCATTAATTGCCAGACGACGCAGCCAACTCTTTCAATTTGGTATGACGAAACACTAAGCGAAGAATTCTTTTTGAAAGCAATTGAATGCGTAAAGACCGGGTGTGGTTTTCCTGCATGGTTTAACACAAAGGTATATATACAGCATGAACTTGAAAAGACAGGGCTGCCTGTATCGATAATAAGAAAGCATGCGGCTATGGGAGGATGCACGGAGCCGACGCTTGAGGGAATGAGTTACGGCATTGTACAAGCCGGTTTTATTAATCACATGAAAATATTCGAACTTGCTCTCAACGGAGGAAGGGATTTGAGAACAGGTGTCGTGTTTGAAGAGACTCCAATACCCAACACCTACAACGAGGTTAAAGAAGCGTACCAACACCATTTAAAGAATGCCATAAAGAACTGGCAGGCATACTGGAACTACGTAATGGCAGCTCACAGGCAGGTTTGCAATCTAATTTACTCATCGGTATTAATACGGGACTGTATTGAAAGGGGTGCCTCGCTTGATGACGGAGGTGCGGTAAACAACAACACTCCAACAACACTTTCGACGGGAATGGTAAACGTTGCGAATTCACTTTCTGCGGTAAAGAAAAACATTGAGAACAACAAACTTTGTACGATGGATGAGCTGAGGGATGCTCTTGCTAACAACTGGCAAAATTACGAAAAGCTTCACAGAAAGTTTTACGGAGCGCCAAAATGGGGAAACAACGACGATGAAGTTGACATGATTTATAAAGAAATTTTTGACGAATACTGCAAATATGTTTCCTCTCAGAAAAATTATCTTGGTAAACCATACGACCCATCGATGCTTGCCATCAGCACACATACGCCATTCGGGAAGGTGTGCGGAGCAACACCTGACGGCAGGTATGCGGGAGATTCGCTCGCTGACGGAGTTACGTCACCATATCCCGGTACTGACACAAAAGGACCATTATCAGTTCTTTTATCAGCCGGCAAGATAGACCACACGAAAATACGCGGCGGCCTGCACAACATGAAGCTTCATCCAGCGTCGGTAAAGGGCATACAGGGTTCGAAGAAACTACTATCGCTGATAAAATCCTATTTTCAATATCCAGCATTTCAGATACAGTTTAACATAGTTGACAGCAGAATGTTAAAAGATGCGCAGGAAAATCCTGATTACTACAGGGACTTGATAGTCAGGGTTGCTGGTTTCAGTGCATTCTTTGTCGAGCTTAGCAAGTCAATACAAGACCAGATTATTGAAAGAACCGAGCATGGGTTTGAGTAAGGCAGAGGGAATTATATTTGATATACAAGAATTTTCACTTCAAGACGGCGAAGGAATACGCACAACAGTATTTCTTAAAGGATGTCCATTAGCCTGTAAATGGTGTTCGAATCCGGAGGGGCAAAATTTCTATCCCGAATTATTATTTAATGTTTCAAAACTAAAAGAGATTTCAGACTTTGAAAGCATCTGTGATAAAGGTGCACTTATAAAAGACGCAAAAGGGAAACCAATTATTAAAAGAGAAATCTGCAAGGTTTGTACTGACAGAATTTGCGTTGAAAGCAGCACGATAACAGGACTAAGACTTGCTGGAGAAAGAGTAACAGCAAAAGAAGTTTTCGATAAGATAAAAGCATACGAAGTCTTTTACAAAAATTCAAACGGCGGCGTGACGCTTTCGGGGGGAGAGCCGCTCATTCAGCACGAATTTGTAAGAGACTTAATAAATCTATGTGAAGGAGCCGGCATAACGACAGGTCTCGAAACCTGCGGATACTTCAACTGGGAAGACGTAAAAGAATTTGTGCACAAGTTTGATTTCATATATTACGATGTAAAACATCTTGAATCCGAAATACACTTAAGAATGACAGGAAAGGACAATAATGTTATAGCTGAGAATCTTAAGAAGCTTGCGGATATAATACCAGAAAAAATTACAGTTACAATCCCGGTTGTGAAAGGCATAAATTCATCGAGTAAACTGATGGAAGAGATAGCATTATTATGTAGTGAACTAAAAATAAAGAGAGTGCGGCTTCTCCCCTACCATCCGATGGGCATAACAAAATACGAAGAACTTGGAAAGGATTACGAATTGCATTCGGCGGCGGCTCCCAGCAATTCAGAGCTAAAAGAAATCAAAAATATATTCGAAAATAAAGGACTTAAATGTTTTATTTCAGCGGATTAAGGGGCTACTGAGCGCCCGTTTCCATACTCTCAAGATTCCAGTCAAAAATAGTTCCATCGGAATATCTTGACCATGAACCTGACATACGATTACCCGATTTATTAATCGTACCAGTAAACTTTCCGAAACCCTTTGCGTTTTTATCTTCATACATATCCACCTCCCTTGTATCGTCGTTTACATTACCTGAGAAGTATGTTGAACCTTTTTCGATTTGCCATAATGTAACTCTTTTAACACCTGCTCACTCAGCAGTCTGAGTTGTACTTAGCTTTCATTGCAATCCTGCAAGTTTTATTATTGTCACTAAATCAATTAAGATTTTCACAACCGAAGGAGATATGTTAGAGTACAAACGACTGAAAGATTTTACGCTGAAGTTATTGGGGATAGCGTTAGAAAACGTATCAACAATCTTAAATAAAAGGACTAGCTTGCCGGAAGAAATGCTATCAAAATGGTATCAAAGTGGTATCAACACATAATTCACAAAAACAAAAAGCCCTGTAACCATTATGTTTTACAGGGCTTTATCTTTGTACACTCGAGGGGACTCGAACCCCTGACCCGCTGATTAAGAGTCAGCTGCTCTACCAACTGAGCTACGAATGCGGGTAAAATTACACCATTTTTTCTTGAAATTCAAGACAGAATTGCAGGATTTTACAAAAAGCGAAATCCTGCCTCTTTTTTTTAAATTCTGTCCTCCATTTTGTCCGCTGTTGTGAGAAGTTTTTTGGATTCAGCTGTTATTCTTTTTTCAATTTCTTCGGACTTTGCTTTGACATAATATTTCATGGTGGTAGAGATTTCTCTATGCCCCATAATGTACATTAAGTCCTTTGGAGGTATGTTTAATGCTGCCATGTTAGTACCAAAAGTTTTTCGAAACGTTTTAAGGGTATAACCTCTGACCTTAGATATTTTCAAGTGAATTAGTAATCTACGAAATTTTTGCCCGATATAAGGAACAGTATAGTTATCAAACAATAATTTATCAACTGGTTCATTCAAGATATTTGGATATACTTCTAACAGGAAGTTTCCGAGGTCTTCATAAATTGGAAACATAATCAGGTTTCCGGTTTTGGCCATTTTGATTACGATTTTCTTTTCTTCTAATTTAATGTCTCCATAAGTTAAGTTAATTAAATCAATCGGTCTTGTTCCTATTAATAGTAACAGACTAAAACATACATACATTTTCTTGTCCTTAGCATAAACATGATCAAGAATTAATTTAATATCATCTTTTGTAAACACTTCGACTTCTAATTCATCTCTTCTTGGAATTTGTCTTTTCCTGAATGGTGTCTTCGCTATATAGTTTTCTTCCTGCAAGTAATTAAATAACATTTTAGCATATTTAATATAGGTATGCATAGTTGAATTAGTCCGGCTGTCCCTTAGAAGAACAATAAATTTAGATATATCTTCAGTTGTTATCTCAGACACTAATTTATTTTCGTTAATAACTTGCTTTAGGTAGTTCATAGAGAATCGAAAATTACGCTGGTGAGAAATTGATCTTAATGTTATATGTACTTCGTTAAATTTAGTTATTGCTTCAGATAATTTTAACGCTGTACTACTTTGAGCGTATCTGTTAGTGTGTTTTGAGACCTTTAATCTCTCGTCAATATCCTTGGCGGCTTTTTGTACAATCTTACTATTTTTCTCGTTTACTTCAAGTCCTGTACTTTTAGATTTTCTTACTCCATTTACATAAAACAGTATTACATATTTGCCTCTTTTAACTTGTATTGATGCCATGTTAATTTACTTTTAAATTCGAGATAATTGCAGCAATGTCATTTTCGACTGACAAGGTTTCTTGTAGCGGCATCTGCTTAGTGTTCTGTTTAATATATTCCTCTAACGACATGTAAGGAATCTTCTTCTTGCCTTCAACCTCAATATAACCGATACTTCCATTGTAAATTAATTTCTTAAGCGTTTCATATCTTATGCCTAAGTAATGTCTTGCCTGGTTAATTGATAAGAGGCGTAAACGTTCTTGCCCATTAGCAGATATTTGTGTGGGTTGCATAATATTTCCTTTCTTCTTATTCATTATATTATGCCATTATTTTGAGTGTATTTACCTGCAAGGATTTTTGAGAAGATTTCGTATTTGAAATAACACTTGCCCTCCTGCGAAGATGTACTCTTCAAGAGAGGCTTGGTGTTAAGGGTGTTATTTGAAATTGTGTCTGTCAAGTATATTATACCTTACTCTTAGATTTAATTTAAATCAGTCAAGCTTTTTCCCTTTAGGTCCTGTAAATAAGTTTCGAATTCATATATCGAAGATATCATTTCAGATAATATCTTTTCAGTTGATGTCTCATTCGTGGCATTTCTCTCCGAATAAATAGTATGATAATGCATTACAACCTCAGTAGCCAAATATGTAATCAAACCGCCAGAAATAACAGAATCACCATCAACAATACTGAGTTTTGACTGAAACGAAGGATGCTTCTGATATATCAGTATTTCAGACCCGGTATATTTTGACCGGTATGGTTTGTTATCTTCATCTACATCGGGCTCGTTGGTATCATCTATTTTCAACGACAATTTACTGAATGTATCCGCTTCTTCATTCTTTGCTATTGTATCATTGTCCTTGGCCACATTAAGTTCGACTTCAGAAATTTTATTACCTATTACAGAATTGTCTTTCGTTTTTCCCGCCTTTGTCTTGGTCTTATGAGGATTAGATGTCTTACCCTTTTTCAACGATTGATTTCCTTCATCGTATAAAGACACTTTTATCTTTTCAAATTCTATATCTGTCAAACTTCCATTGTCCTTTTTTACAGCCGTCATTTGATTCTTCTTTTTTAAAAACTTTTCTAATGCATCATTTAGCTTTGATTCTAACGCTTTTGTATGTTGTGAATTTGTTGTACCGAGAACCGAATCTATATACTCTTTTATTTCAGGCTCAAGCTTATTCAAAGTATAAAAGAGAGGTTTTAAGTTATCATTCGGTTCAAAGGCATCTCTTGTTATGGAGGGTTCAACTACTCCTGTGATGTTAATGTAACCCACAAGATTTGGATGCGAGATATAGCTTTTCTGGTTAGCTCTGAATTCTTCAAACTTCGAAACCTTATCCACTCTTACGCCATGATCAATAAAACAAGGTCTTCTATCGATTATCTTATTCTTTGTAGCTTTAAAATATATGTCAACAAAAGCAGGGCTTAATTTAATTATCTTTTCTTTTCTACCTTTTTTGTAGTGCATATATTTTAATTCTGTGATTGTCCGCACGAATGGCTCGCATTCAATGGAGTCATAATCAAAAGGTTTGCATATATGTTCATTACCTTTGTTATCTATAAGTTTGATTGTAAGATTACCCCTTCTTAATATTTCATCCAGATGAAGCTCAACTTCTGAAATAAATTCCTTGAAATTGAATTCTTTATATTTGTTAGGTTTGATCCCACTTAATATTACTTTAGTAAAGCTATCCTCGATATCACCTCCATATATAGAAGTTTTAAAAGATATCGGAACTTTGCTAAGTCCAGGTGTATTTAATAAGTTTGAATCGAAAAAGATTTCCTCTAAAGAATCCCATCCTTTGGTTTTGACAGATACTATTAATTCATAAAAGAATCCTACAAAAAGCATTAAGCCTATGCCAAATTTACCAACTGTTTTTGTATCACCGGACTTTTCTGAATTACCAATATAAAATGATTTCCACAGTTGTTCTTCTGTACTATGACTAAATCCTTCGCAATTATCTTCAAATATAAATTTACAATCCTTTGAGCTTTTGCCGCTTTGGGTAACGCTAATGATTATTTGTTTGGTATAGGAATTAGTTTCTTGATTAAAAAAGACCTTAGTTGCTTGGTCAATTGAATTTATGAGATATTCCATTAATAATCTGTATATGGATTTATAAGCTAATGCAACAGCATTTAAAATCTTTGGACTTATTGGTATTGAAAAATTATCTGTCATTTATGTTTATATGTTTAATTAATGAAAAGAGGGAGTTGTAAGCTCCCTCTTTACATAGCATTTTATTTCTTATTTCTTGTTCTTTGCATCTTTTCGAGCCTGTTCATACTTATCTACAAAGCCACCTTGGATCTTATCAATCAATCCCAGCGAAACCATTTCGACTGCTGTTATTCTTGACCCGGAATGCATGAACGCTTTTATTCTTGCTTTCCTTCCCCCAGAAAGCTTACCGAGAATTTCCAGTGAATTCTTTTCACTAGCGCTTAAAGCTTTTCTCTTTTTACCTTCTGTTTTGGTGTCTTCACGAAAAACAAATGTTGCTGCTGCATCAGCCTTCCTTTCGCCGAATTTACCTCCGGCTAATGGAAGTATTGCACCTAGAGTTAATTCACCGTTCCCATTTGTGATGAACTCCACCTCTGATTTATGCATAACATCCAATAAGGATATTCCCTCCGGGATACCCCCTTTTGTTGTTTGGAAGTTCAACCCAACGATATTAATACCGTTTGATTTTGCTTCGATAGTGGTTTTTGTTATCTCAGAAACCATATCTGGGTCGAGGGCTTTCACCTCGATGCTGTTCAATAATGTTTTTTCCATAAAAATGATTTTTATTTTCCCCGGGAAATACTCCCGGACAGGGTAAGCGGAAATATCTCAATTTGAAAATAAAATAATGGAAGGCTGTAACTATAAGATATTGTTATATCAATAGAATAAGTTTGGTTGGTAGTTTCAAATCATTCCCAGAATAATGGGAATATTTATTAAGAAAAGGTATTATTTTTGAAGATTTTAGTATTCATCTCTTAAGAAAGTCTCAGATTCTTCAATATCTTGTAAATGCTCAACTAATGGTTTTAAGTCATCGTCATCTGTATCAGTCGTTTTATTATTCTTTATCCTTTTAGCTTCAAACTCATTTAATAAATTTGTATTATATTTGTCGTCGATTTTACTATATACTATTTTATAAAACTCCAATCTCTCGGTATTTTTTGTTCTGCTTATTAATTTTTTTAATTCATCCCTAATTATTTTAAGATAGGCTGTATTTTTTAAAATTCTGTCCCAGGTGGATTTTGAAATTTCGTTATCACCGGAAGCAATCGCTAATGAGGTTGAGACTGGTATTTTTTTAGAGGCTTTTACTAAATTAATATATACTTTTACATAATCTGAGTTTTTATCAACTTTGGTAATGAATTTATGTAATTTTTTACTTTTTTGTTTTATAATCTTACTTTTCTTTACTATTTCTCTATCTTTTTTATCTAGTTCTTTATAGTTTGATTTTACTTTTTGATCTAAATAATTATATATCGGTTTAATAGTTTCTAATACTTCAATAATTTCCTGCTCAAATTCATTTGCTTCATCAGTTTCAAAATAAAAATCTTTACTTAATCCAAGTTGCAACATCGGTTTGTATAATGTATTACTAAAAGATATATACTTTTGTATTGTTTTAGCAAGTGCCTTTGTTGATTTAATTAACAGAAAAGACAAATTACTTATATATGTTATTTCTTCATATTTATTCGGTTCTTTATCTGTTTCATATCCTATATATAATATATCCCGAGCGGTGTATAAATAATCTTTTACTCGATTAGCACATTTATGATACTCTAGAAATTTATTATAAATATGCTTCCCATCTAATTGTTCGAATTCCTTTTTAAAGGCTTGGATTAATTTATCGTCTAATTCAATTGTATTATTCTGATTTTCCATAATTCTGAAATTCTGTTAATTTTTCAAAATTAATAATATATGGTATAAAAAGAACTCAAGAAATTCTTACTAAAAAAGATAACATCAATTATTAAATCTACTGGTTAAAGCCAAAGTATTCCGCTTGTTATATGGCGCTTTTTAAAAATGATGCATTAATTGAGAGATTTGATGCGGATACCGGGAAAGTTGTTTATTCCGATTCTCTTTCATTTAACTTCGGTGATTTTATAGGGTTTACAAAATAAGCAGAAACAAAGATAAGTATATATAAAAACAGTGTTTTATACTTGACTATTAAATTTATAAATGTTATTTTTGTATATATAAATGAGAAAAAAATCCCTTCGGATTTCTAACCCCACCGGTTAGCAATAATAATTTATAAAAATTTCTCTTTAATATTTGCATTTTTCATTTTCAAATCTGATTAATAATTAAGAGCAAATGTCATAAACTACTCATTTGTGCCCGGTAATATTAAGCATTATTTGATTGGTATATAACAGATTTTGAAAATTATAATTATTAATTGTGAAAATTGAAAAAATTAGACCTCTCAATATACGAGAGATGGAAGACGGCGAAATTAGCGACCGTAAAGTAAAAGCATTAAACGCTTTTATAGAATTCTGGGAACAGCATGGTTCAATTCTATTAACGCAGAGTCATTTTAAAATAATGGATGATATATATAACATATCTCAGGGACAATTAGAATGGCTGGAAAGGATAAACGCGTAATGGAAACGGTAATTCTAAATTCGATACAGAAGGTCGTAGTCGAAGAAGCTTTAAGAAGAGAACGAGAGAAGAAGAAAAATAAATTTAAACGTAAACGAAAAACCCATTTCAATAACGCGAATCTAAAAAGGATTTTTGAAAATGTTACGAAGACAATTGATTTCTCAGATGTGTTGTTTGAAATTCCTTGGACTTGTTTCTTTAGCCTCTACCTCTATTTAATATTGAAGTCAAAAGTGAAGTTTATTGATTGGATTGAAGATCCTCCGTCTTATTACTCAAAAATAGCGGTCTCTCAAGATTTGAATATAATGCAGCTGAGCAGAGAATATAATGTTAATCGCAACACGATCAGAAAAGCATATTTCGAACTTGTTCGTTACAAGCTTATAGAAGCTACTCCAGAAATAAAACCAAATCACAAGTCTACAAAATCGGTGTGTATTTATAATGATTACTATATCCACTCTTTTGATAAGGACTTAAGACATGTTGTATATACTACGGGTATTCCTTTTAATTTTATAGAACCTAAAAACAAATAAATTTATGAACAGAGAAAAATATTACATGGAAGTAATTCCGGAATTTTTATTAGATGAATACGAAATTTTTAGCAGCGATTATACAATCTGGGTATATATAGAGCTAAAGTTCAAATATCAGTATTACCTTCAGAAATCGCCTTATAAAACTTTTAAAATCGATGTAAAACCATTAGCCGCAAAATATGTAACGACACCGGCGTCGATTTACAATTCTATAAACGAGCTGGTAAATGCAGGACTACTTGTAAAAAATAAAAGAAACTTTCGTATAATAGACGAAAGCGAATACATAAAAAGATTTGAAAAAATAAGCATTGAGAGTAATAAGAAGTATCCAAAGTATATAATACTGAATAACAAAGCATATAATGATTTACTGACTGATATTAAAAATGAAGTTCTCCCTATGGAAAACCATATGAAGTTTATTGTAAAATGTTTAAAACTCTATTACTACCAGATGGTTTTTGACAGACATTGTGTTGTCTTTATAAAAGAACCAATATTGGAATCTACTTTAACTCAAACTTCCATTGAGAGGAAACTTGGAATAGACCATAGAAATGTAAAGAAACTTTTATCCGTATTAAATGATAGTGGATATATCAAGCTTGAAGACGGTAAGGTCTTCACACTCAATAAAGAAACATATGATCCTGCTAAGTATTCGTTTGTGAAATCTGAGGCTAAACCGGAAGAAGCCCGTATAACAGATAAAAACATTGAAGCACCTACTCCGAATATTCAGCCCGTGAAGGTCCCGGAAAGTTTTATCGGTTATATGAAATCCGAAGACGGTACAAGAATAAGTGTAATATATTATAGCAAGAAAATTAGATCGGTTATGTTACTGAGTTGGTGCAAAGGGGACGGAATATCAAGAACACAAGAGGAATATGAAATAGAAAATGACTTAATAAATATAGGTAAACAATCAAAGTACTACAATCCTGACGAATATTGGAAACATAAACCTTTTAATAAGGAATTAGAAGACCGGGTAATAAAGGGACTAGCTTGATAATTTATTAAGAATGAATGGGACTTACTTTAAAAAGCACTGGGAGTTGTTTTAAGAAAAGAAGAGAGAATGAGGGACCAGTTTTAAAATGGTCTGGTTATAGCTTTAAAAAAATTTGCTTTAAATAACCTGTAACATATATATTTATATGGCAGTTAGTCGAAATAATGCCCGACCTAATATACTTAAAATATACTTAAAGAAAATAATCTATATATATACACTTCTAACGAAGTGCTGCTGTTAATGATTTTTTTTTAGAACTTTCTTTCATTCTAAGTTTAATATTTCAAGTGACCGCGACTTACAATACATATTTATTTAACTGAATAAAAACAAATTCTTTGAATTAATAGAACCGGGTAACGTTTTTGAAAATCGAGGGAGTAGCTTGAAACCTTTAATAAAAAGAAAGAATCAACGTTTTTGAAAATCAGCAGAGTTGTGCAAATACTTAAATTAGCTATACGCGGCGGCACACTTCCGGGTCCGGGGTGCTGTACCGCGTGATGCATAACCTAGATTTTACATTGCTGTGCACCACCAAGCTATACTAAAACCAGTGCACAAATATTACTAATTTAATCGCTCATAATTGTGACGTTTCTTAAAAATTAAAACAACATTATAATGACAATCAAAACCAAAAAAGCCAGATCACAAAACATAATATACTTCATATCAGATTTCACCCCTGACCCTGACCGTGGGTACGAACTCAAGTGCCACTTACTAGCAACACCCGAACCATACGGGATTTCTACTGATTACGTGCTGCACGATCTTCAATTGGACACTGACGCCGCCGATTCACTGTGCATGAATTTAAGATACAGGCACCGTGACGATGCCACACAGGTTTTAGTCATATCATTCGTATTTCCGCCGGTAGATGACATTTTCATTGACTACATATACCTACATGGCGGGCAGTCCGACGCAGGCAACCTGAAGTTCCGTGCCCAAGCCTGCGACAGTGTAAAAGCTATTTTGGAACTCATACTAAACCACCAAAAGGGAGAACACTGCTCGACTTGCGCGAACAAATACAAACTACAACTGACCGGTAAATGTGATGATTTGTACGAACGCAATAGGTGTCTTAGCGCAGCTGCGTAATATTCCGAGGTAGTCAATTACGCGCTTGTAACCCGGCTTTGCCGGTGTGCTATTCTGCGTGGATTATACCTCGGGAATATTTGAATATTCTGTAATACCCAACTTACAAGAGGATGTTTATTCCTATCCACTATATAACTGAAATATATCAAATTATTATTTATTTGTTTATGTCATAAAACGTGTATTTTATAAATTATTTCAAAGAAAATAACACGTAAAACGGTTAATAATATTTACACCAGTCCCCATTGTAAAAGTCCCATCATAAACCCCCTCATAACTATTATGCCACTATTTATTTTTTCATTTGTCTTATTCTAAAAAATAATTAAATTTCACAAAGACAATCACGTCAATTCATGTTGCGTAATTGTTGTATTTCTATATACAAAGAAATATACTAAATATTTAATTGCTGAACATTTTGCAAAAATATTTTTATCTTTACTAATATAAAATACTTCATATGAAAAAATTTATCATATTAATTGTTATATTCGTATTAGTAGTCGTATTATCCAATATTATTTATTTAATATATTTTTCTGAAAAGAATATAGGATTTCCAAAATTATCTTTGAATTTTATTAAGGATGAAACCAAAGAATATAAAGTTGTAATGGAAAACTATTTATACGGGTATATTAATAGGGATGGCAAATATATGATCGAACCTACATTTATTTCAGCACATGAATTTTCAGATGGTTTAGCCTTGGTTCAAATAAAGAATGGGAAATATGGATATATAAATAATGGAGGCGAGTTTATAATTCAACCTATTTATAATAATGCAGTTAGTTTTTCAAGCAATGCTGCAATCGTATTGGATATAAATAATGAGATGAAAATAATCGATAAACAAGGTAAGGTTTTATCTACATTGAACTGTTTTGAAGCAACACCCTTTGTTGAGGAATTATCAATTATAAAAATTAAAGATAAATATGGCGCAATTGATATAAATGGCAAAACAGTTATTAACCCTAAATTTGATTATATAAAACCGTTTTCTGAAAATATTGCTGTATTTAAACAAGGTAATTATTATGGATATATTAATAAATTGGGAGATATTATTATTAACCCCCAATTTCTGAATGCAAACGATTTTATAGAGGATAAGGCTTGTGTAAAATGTACAAATGGTTTATATGGATATATTAATAAAGAGGGATTATTAATAATAAATCCTCAATATGATTTTGCATACCCCTTCAAAGAAGGTATTGCTGTTGTGGTATTAGGTAATAAATTTGGAGTAATTGATGATAAAGGAAAATATTTAATTAATCCACAATATGATAATCTATCTGAATTTGAAGAGGGAAGAGCAGCTGCTTTTATAAATGGAGGCTATTGTGTTATAAATAGAAAAGGTAAAACAATCATTAATCCAAATAAAGATATTCAAGAAATTAAAATATTAAATAATATTATTTTTGCTTCCATGAATAATAAAATAGGAATTCTAAATAGTAAAGGCGATTTTATTGTTTCACCAAGATTTAACAGAATAGATAATTTCGAAAATAATTATTTCGTAGAGAATTATAATTTGAAAACAATCTTTTCAAGCTATTTACCGGGTGATAAAATAGGAGTATTTAATATTGAACTAATTAGTGCCGAGCAAGTCGGGCTAGTGGAACTGCAATACAAAGGACCTGTAACATTAAATATCAATTTAATAAATAATATTGGTGCACAAATTGACAGATTTGAATTTAATATCAAATTATATGATGAAAATGATTTGTTATTAGAGACTAAAAATCATTGGATAGTTAGATTAAAAAATGGGGACAATAAAAAATTAACATTTTATTCATATAAGGCTGTAGATAAATACAAATATAGATATGGAGATATACATAATATTAAGAAAATTGTTTTTACACCTATTGAATTTATAGTTTTTAACCATTCTTGTAGTGATTCTCAAAATTATATTTTTACGACATCTAATTATAAAGGAATAATAATGGAAGTAAAAAATAACGAGTAGATGCGTACCAGGGGGAAAAGAAAAAGAGAAGACTTAATGCGAAGAATAGAAAGAATCAACGGTTTAGAGATAAAATACGTAGATTTGATAATAATTAGGTTTATGATAAATGACAAGCATGATTCTGACGTCAAAGATAAAATTGAAATATTACCTAATAAATATGATAGAATAATTTCATTTAAATGAATAATAATATATTATGAGACTATACAAAATTAAACAAATTAATATTTTATTAAGTCTTGTTTATTATCTATTATTATCTATACTAATATCCAGTTTATATTCCTGTAAGAAAAACCAAGAAGTGCGATTTTATGAAGATAAAAGAGAATTTGGAATGAATCAAATAGATAAAGAGAAAAACGATTCTGTTTTAAAAGATAAAGTGGATAATATAAATTGGATAGGTACTTACGAATACGAAGATGAATCACACACTATTATCTTAATAATAAGATCGAACAACGAGGTTTATTTTCAAGGTGAAGATACTTTCGGCCCAACGCATAAATTTGAATGTACTTACGAATTAAATGACAATACAATTGAAATATATTTTAAAAAAGCAATATTTGATAAAATTAATATCAAAAAACTTATAAAATATCCAGAATCTCCTCTTTATATTTTATCGTATAATAAAGATATTTTATACACACAGACGCAATTTGATTCATATGGATTGGAGAACAAAAACATTTACTTCAAAAAACGCAAATAATTTAAATATAAAAATCAAAACGAGATGAAAACAATTTATTTTTAGTATTTGCAGTTATCATTATGGTAACAGGCTGTGGTGACAAAAAGTACCAGCAGAGGAATTATTCAGATATTAAGTTTGAATACAAAAAAACAGAGTTTGAATTCACAAGCTTGAAATCCAACATCGAAGTTCAAGAAAGATGGCTTAATGGAAAACCAGCCGGTCGATTAGCTATTTTATTCAGTATTAAAAACAAGTCGAATAAAGCAGTAGAGATGAATAAAAGCGATTTTAAAGTATTTCTTCCTTCAAGTGATACATACTATCCAGGAGATTTATTTAGAACAATGGACGATATTGATAAAGATAATCTTACAGAAGCCCAGGAAAATATTATAATGCCTGGAAAAGAAGCAAATTTTGAATCAATATATTGGTTCCCATATTCCAACAAAAATGAATATTATGATGATATTAAATGGAAAATACAAAATGGAAGTGACAATATAATAGTAATTATGTTAGAACCAAAATTTGGAATTGCTAATTATTAAAACGTGGTAAGGCTTTTTATTTCTTTAGAGAATATAACTTGTCGATTAAAAACATTAGCAAAGCTATTGAAATGAAGCTGCATTATTAAATGTACTTATATGTCCTGAAATATTGCTTATAAGGAATTAGAATCTTGCGAAATGGCCTTGGTTGGATTTACATAATCGATAGATTTAATTCCCGATAATGACGTAGCTGAAGTAACACGGTTGCAAATCAATAAGTATTTATTAATTAGATTTTTATTACTTAACACTCTTGAATAACAATATATTAGACAAACAAGATGAATTTTATTTACTCACTGAATTATAGTATTATTCATAGAAATATTATACCCTCTAAAATTTTTATATTTGATTTTTTATTATTTATAACTAATTTTCTTTAAATAAGTAATTATTATTTTACGAAAAATGATAAAATATTCGAGAATATTGTTCTGTTGTTTTGTTGTGTTAATTATTACTTTAGCATTGTCTTGTAAGAAGACTGAAACTAATCATAAAGTGCACCACAAATTAGATTTTAGCATTTCAAGTGGAATGGCTAATCTTTCTGAAGTCGAATTAAGAGAAATAACCAATACCCTGAAAAACAGGATGGAGTTATTTGATATTTCAAATTCATTTATTCAAACTAACAGTGATAATACAATTTCCATAAGTATACCTATGACCTCAAGATTAGAGGAAATAGTTAATTTATTACAGATTAAAGCTCATTTAACTGTTCATTTATCAAAGCCTATTGAATTATATCAAGGAATTATTAATAATATTGATAATATGAGAAGTAAGTCATCTTCAAACCAAATCAGTATAATAGGTTTGCTAAAATTTTATAACTTTGGATATTATGTTGAAAGGAATAACAAAAATATCGTAAACAATCTTTTTTATAGTGCTTCAGTAAAAGCTGTAATCCCGTCTGATGTAACATTTGCATGGTCTAAAAACATTTATAATTTAAATGGAGGTGAATATTATCGTTTATATTGCCTAAAAAAAGAGCCTGAATTATTAGACAAATTTATCAAAGATGTTGAAGTTAAAACTGACAGCAAGTATAATACATCAGTTGTAAAGTGTAGATTAACAGATGATGCTAGTGTTGACTGGAAACGAATAACAGGTGCCAACATTGCAAAGGAGATTTCTTTTTTAATAGATGAATTAGTTTTTTCATCTACGATAATAGCACGAAAATCATCCGACGACGGCGAAATTGATATTGAGGGCTTTAATAGCTTTAAAGAAGCCGAAATATATGCAGTGGCATTAAAAAGTGGGCCATTACCATATTCTTTATATCCCATTGTATTTTCATCTGAACATGAAAGCAAAGAAAAATATGATAAATATAATGATCTCTCGAGTTCTAATAAAGCCGTTGATAAATGGGGTGGGCTATCTAGAGAACAGTATATAGAAAATAATTACAAGAATGAAGCAACCGAGGAGTTTTGGAGTGAAATTATTAAAGTGAGAGGTTCAAATGAAAATCAAGTTAGGAAAAATATTATGGGATGTTTTTACGATAAAGAAACTCAATATTTGGAAAGAACTTTCAATAATCCTCAACCTGGTATAAATTATAGAAATAAAATACCTTATTCAGAAAGACGAAAATATTTCGATGAGTGCTTTAGAATAAACTTACCAACACTAGAACTTATAAAATAGTATACCTAAATCATCTTTCTATTTTTCATGATATAATATAAATAGAAGAGAATACGAATATTTCTATTCTTAAACTATAATATATTATAATGGAAACATCAATCAAAGACGCGGGTCTACAAGACCTCTTGAGAGAAATTGATGAAATGGAAACTAAGTGTCTAGAAGCATTAAACCGCCTGCGAAAACAACGCTCTGAACTCACTAGTGAAGACATAATCGAATTCACCGTAAGCACTATCCACAAAGACAGAATAGGTTTAATACTCACTAAAGTCATGAAAGTGGACAGAACACAATCTTACAATAAACTGAAAGACCAATGGCGTGCTTCAGCCAAAACAAAAGATGGATGGTGGCTGGGTGAAGTAAAAGCCTCCGGTCCGAAAGAGAAACTTATTTCAGTAATGCATAAGATTGCAAAAGAAGGCGGTACTATTACAGTAGATCCTGTTCACAAAATAGATGTGCCTCCTGCTAATAAGTGGTGGGACGCTGAATGGGAAGTGAGGATGGAAGCCGAGAAAGAAGCTAAAGCCAACGCTGAAAAGTAAAAAATAATCTAAAATCAAAAGGAGACAGCGAAAACTGTCTCCTTTGTCATTTATTAAAACTATATTTGAATTATGAAAACAATTGTAACAATAATATTATTCTTAATCTGTAGCAGTGCATATTCTCAATCCTTATCACTCGACTACAAAAACGTAGGCGATGTAAACTATCACACCTCAATCACACTCGGACATCAGTATGACGGCACACCGCCGATGGTCACTATTTACCTTTGGAATTTACAATCAAACGAAACCACACACTTATTAACTGAAAAGTGGGAATCGGATAACTGGCACTATCATTCATTTGACGTAATCGGATGGAAAACAGGGGCTTACAAATTCATCGTTGGATTTGGAAAGGACACCTCCAACGAGATTGAGTTCTTTGTATGGAATAGGAAATGAGCTGAAAATGCTCATTTCTATTCCGTTGAAAATATTTCGACAAAATAAAGCCAGCCTTATAAATATCATTCAATGATACTCTACTTACCTTAAAAATGAGTAATATTTTCGAATTATAATTAAAGTTAATAAAATGTATTTTTCGTAAATTTTAGGAAACAAATTAAAGTGGATTGGAAGATAAAGGTAAAAGCCCCAGAAGAATTATAAATAATTTTTTATAAAAAATCTAAAATGTCAACTTATAGAACATTTTCGACGGAGGAATTAGAAGTGATTTGTAAAAATCTTGCAGATACTAATTTTGGACTAACTGGCACTGAAATAGCTTATAATTTAAAACAAATAGGCTTAGAGGACATTGATCCATATAATACCAAGTGGAAACGTCTTTTTAATGCTTTTGTAGAACATCAAAATAGGAGTCATTCTGGTGTAATGGTACTGAATTTTATTACTAAAGCACTTAGTCCGAAATTGTTTATCGGGAAAGCAGATGTTTTTAAAGAAAAAGTAAAACCAATCAATACAGTTTTAGCCTTTCATGGATTGGAATGGCGAGACGATGGGAAATACCATAAAATCGATGCCGCTAATTCATTATCAGAAGCTGAAAGCAAAGCAACACGTCTTAAACAAAAATTAGAGGCAAGAAATGTTCATTCGTATATTTTAGATTATTGTAAAGCAGAACTTTTGACTGATAATTATTTTCATGCAGTACTAGAAGCATGTAAAAGTATAGCATCATTAGTAAGAAATAAAACCGGGTTGAAAACAGATGGCGCTCTGCTAATAGATGAAGCTTTTGGTGGTGATAACCCAAAGTTAAAAATAAATAGTTTTGTAAACGAAACAGAAAAAAGTGAACAAAAAGGATTTGTAAATTTATCAAAAGGATTATTTGGTACATTTAGAAATCCAACAGCTCACGCTCCGAAAATAGAATGGAATATGACTGAGCAAGATGCTCTGGATATTTTCTCATTGGCTTCTTATATATACAGAAGAATCGAATTATCAAAATAAATTATGTCATTAACACCATACCATGCTAAATATTTTGCATACGAATTAACAAAACGCAGTGCTTCGGACAGCATACAGAAATTAGCTGCCTCTTTACTTGACGCTCAGGTCGACTTGAATCCCCACCAAGTTGAGGCTGCATTATTTGCATTTAGGTCACCATTATCAAGCGGAGCAATTTTAGCAGATGAAGTTGGGCTTGGAAAGACAATTGAAGCAGGTTTGGTTATTTCTCAAAAATGGGCTGAAAGAAAAAGAAAGATTCTTATTATTGTTCCTTCAAATTTAAGAAAACAATGGCATCAGGAATTAATTGATAAATTTTTTATTAATTCTGTTATTCTTGAAACAAAATCTTTTAATGATGTTCTTAAAAGTGGAAATCTTAATCCATTTGACCAAAAAGATATTGTGATTTGTTCTTACCAATTTGCCCGAAAACAAGAAGTGTATATTAAGTTAATTAATTGGGATTTGGTAGTAGTTGATGAAGCTCATAGGCTTCGTAATGTTTATAAACCTTCTAATAAAATTGCTAATTCTATTAAAAGTTGTATATCACCTTTTTCTAAAATTCTTTTAACTGCAACTCCTTTACAAAATTCTTTACTTGAGTTGTATGGTTTAGTTAGTATAATTGATGATTATACTTTTGGAGATTTAAAGAGTTTCAAAAGCCAATTTTCAAGATTAACAGATGAACAAATATTCGACGAGCTAAAATCTCGGCTTCAACCAATTTGTATAAGAACTTTAAGAAGACAAGTTCTGGAATATATTAAGTATACTAATAGAATTCCTATAACTCAGGAATTTTATCCGACAACAGAAGAACAAAGATTATATGATTTAGTTTCAGAGTACCTTCAAAGTGTTAAACTTTATGCGTTACCTCAGAGCCAGAGACAATTAATGACCCTTATATTAAGAAAATTATTAGCCTCATCGACTTATGCTATTTCCGGAACACTAAAAGCCCTCTCTGATAAATTAGACTCCATTGTTGAAGAATATTCTGAAGAATCAAAATTGGAAGAAAATATTTCGGACAACTACGAAGAATATGATGAAATTAAAGATGAATGGGAAGAAGATGAAATCGAAGAAGAAAAGGATAAATTTACACAAGAGGAATTAGATGAGATTAAAAAAGAATCTGAAAAATTAAAAGAGTTTTTTGCTCTAGCAAATTCAATTCAAAAAAATTCAAAAGGGGAAGTTTTACTTACTGCACTTAAAAAGGGATTTTCAGAAACGGAAAGAAAAGGAGGAAGAAGAAAAGCAATTATCTTCACTGAATCTACAAGAACTCAAAAATATTTATTTGAATTATTAAATCAATCAGATTTTAAAGATAAAATTGTTCTTTTTAACGGTTCTAATAGTGACCCCTTATCAAGCAACATTTATCAAAGATGGAAAATAAAATATGAAAACACAGATAGAATAACAGGTTCAAAAAGCGCAGATATTCGTTCGGCATTAATTGATAATTTTAAAGAAGAAGCTGATATTATGATTGCTACTGAAGCTGCTGCCGAAGGAGTTAATCTTCAATTTTGTTCGTTAGTTGTAAATTATGATCTTCCTTGGAATCCACAACGTATTGAACAAAGAATCGGTAGATGTCACCGTTATGGACAAAAATATGATGTAGTTGTTGTCAATTTTCTGAATAAATCTAATGCAGCGGATCAACGCGTTTATAGACTTCTTTCGGAAAAATTTAGATTATTTGAAGGTGTTTTCGGAGCAAGTGATGAAGTTTTAGGAACTATTGAATCAGGAGTTGATTTCGAGAAAAGGATAGTCGGAATATATCAAAATTGTCGCTCCGAAGAGGAAATACAATTGGCATTTGACCAACTTCAAACAGAACTCGAACCACAAATAGATGATACAATGAATCTGACTAGACAAAAACTTTTAGAAAATTTCGATGAAGAAGTAAACGAAAAATTAAAATTAAATCTAAAATCAAGTAGAGAATGTATCTCTAAGTACGAAGACTGGTTATGGAAAATGACTCAGTATTATTTAACTCCATATGCTACATTTGATAATGAAGAGATGTCTTTCTTCTTAAATACCAATCCATTTTCAGAATTCAAAATACATCCAGGCCCTTATCGACTTGGAAAAAACATTGATGATGTTAATATATATAGAATTGGCCACAAATTAGCACAGGAAATAATAAACATTTGTAAAAACATGGAGGCTAATCAAACAGAATTGATTTTTAATTATTCCGATAACATTCCTAAGGTTACCATACTTGAACCATTAATAAATAAATCCGGGTGGCTTTCAATATCTAACTTCACAATAGAATCTTTTGAAACAGAAGACCATTTAATCTTATCTGGTATTAGCGATGATGGTGCTTTGTTAGATTCCGAACAATGCCATAGACTTTTCTCGTTTCCTGCTGATGAGAACAACTTAACTGATAATATTGATTCTAATATCAAAAATAAATTGAAAGAATTTTTTGATAAGGAGCAAGACATAATATTAAAAGATAATTCAGAAAGAAATTCCGGTTACTTTGACCAGGAAATTGATAAACTTGATAAGTGGAGTGAAGATATGAAAACAAGTTTAGAGATTGAATTAAAAGAGACTGATAAGGAAATTAAAACCAGGAAAACAGAATCTAAGAAAATCCTTAATCTTGAAGATAAAGTAAAAGCTCAAAGACAAATTAAGGAAATGGAAAAGAAAAGAAATGAATTACGAATGAATTTATTTAAAGCTCAGGATGAAGTCGAAAAGAAAAAAGAAAAATTATTAGAAGAAATAGAGCTTCGGTTAAAACAAAAAATATCTATCAACGAATTATTTACAATTCGCTGGAAAATAAAATAATTTAGGAGGAGTTATGTCACAAAAACCAGATAAAGAATTAGCAGACAAATTATTGAATGAAATTAAGAAAAGTGGATTAATTAATGAAAGATACTTAGATAAATTAAAATTGGGATATGAGAAAGGTAATTTAACTGCTGAAGACTGGAAATTATTTATTAATGATGATAATGGAGATGACGATGACAAAAAGAATTGATAAGATTAGCCTTAACTTTTTTAAAGGAGCAACTAAACCATTTATATTGAATTTAGATAAAGATAAGGCTATTTCCATGATTTTTGGAGAAAATGGAACCGGAAAATCAACCATAGTTGATTCACTTGATTTTATTTTTAATGAAAAGCTGGGGTCGCTAGAAGATAAGAAAATTGGTCAATCTAAGCATCGATATTTAACAGCGATTGGAAATACAACAGATAAATTGAAAGTTCAAATTCAAATTAATGGTAACACAATTACCGGAACTTTGAGTGACAATGGGCAAAAAACTATTGTAAAATCTGGTGATATACCTAACTTAGAAATACTCAGACGCAATCAAATTTTAAAAGTAATTAACGCTGAACCAAAAGAAAGATTTGAGGAAATAAAGAAATTTATCAATGTCGTGAATTGTCAGGCTAATGAAGATTCATTGAGAGAAGCATTGAAATCAGTAAAAGCTGATTATTCCGAATCAGTTAGAGCTTATGAACAGGCTGTTGAACAATTAAAAAGCCTTTGGGAACAGGAAGGTAAACCCGAAGCAGACTTTATGAAATGGGCTAAAAATAAGAATAAGATAGTAACTACAGAATCGGGAGCATTAATAAAAGATACCGAAGAAATATTGAGATGTGTTGATGTAATAAATTCATCCATTTCCGATATGGAAAAAGCTGAGACTGCTTTTAATACAGATACAGAAAAATATAATTCTTTTAAAGAAGATTACGAAACTAAACAAAAAGATCTGGTAAATGGCGTAGATGAACTAATCGGGACATTAGACTCTGCAAAAAAATACTTAGAAAAAAGCGATTCAATTGAAAATTGCCCGGTCTGCGAAAAGCCAATCATGAAGAATGATTTAATAAGCCAACTTAATACCAGATTAGATAAGTATAAAAATATAATTAAAAGTAAAAATGCATTACAAACTGCCGAAAATAATCTTACAACTTCAAACTCAATCTTTAAGACAAGAAAAGAAACCTATGTTAAGAACTCTGCCAATTTATATGAGTTTGCAATAGCATCAAAATTAGATACAATAAAACTATTAAAAATAAAACCAGAAGATTATAGCAATTTAAATAATAAAAAGCTTATTGATATTGAAGCAAGATATAACGAAGCTAAAAATATTCATAAAATTATTTCTGATGTTTACGGCGAACTAAAGAAAAGCAAAGATGAATTATTAAACACGCAAAGACAATTAACAGCTATTAAGAGTAACCTTCAAACCATTACCGAAAAGGAGAAGCTTAATAAAAAATATGAAATTGAATCTAAAAAACTTAAAGATTTACATGATTTAATTGAAAAAGAACGGAAAAAATATTTAGATAATGTACTAATAAAAATATCTTCCGAAATTGATAAATATTATGAAAAATTGCATCCCGATGAAAAACTCGGAAAAATAAAATGTTTCATGAAAAAAGGTGGTGTTGGTTCGATGGAAATATCGGGTACATTTCATAATGTTGATGATTGTCCACCGGCTGCATATTACAGTGAATCTCATTTAGATACTTTAGGCATTTGTTCTTTCATCGCTCTTGCAAAACAATATAACACTGACGGTTCTATTCTCGTTTTTGATGATGTTTTAACCTCTGTTGATGTTGTTCATCTGGATAGGATTATGAATCTATTGTATGAATTAAAAGACGAATTTGACCAAATTATTTTGACATCACATTATAGACCTTGGCGAGAAAAATATAAATATGCAAGTGGAGCGTCATCATACATAGGGTTAATAGAGTTACGGAATTGGAGTTTGGAAAAAGGAATCTCATCATTTAAAACTATGGCAAGTCTTGATGAAATAGAATACTATATGGATAATTCAAGATTTGACAGGCAGATTGTTGCTTCAAAGTCCGGAATTCTTCTTGAGTATTTATTAGAACAAGTGGTATTAATATATAAAGGAAATGTTCCGTTTATAAGACCAGCCGACTATACAATAGCCCAACTTTTTGGTGGCATTGACAAAAAATTAAAAGCTGCTTTGAAAATTGAAAATGTTAATATCGTAACCCCAACTGATCCAAATGGTCAGATTTCATATTCCGTCACTAGTACTATAGAAATAAAACCAATTTTAGATAATTTAGAGAACAACAATTGGATTCGAAATGTTGTGGGAGCACATTATAACACACTTGGTCCAGAAGTCTCAGATGATAATGTAAGAGCTTTCTTCACAATTGTAAAGAATTTAACGAAGGCATTGGTTTGTTCAACTTGTGGAGAAATTCCTCGAAGAGATAAATCAGGTTTGTATTTAGAATGCAAATGTAAAAAAGTGAGTTTAAAAAGGATGTATCCTTTTCAACAGCCAAAATAAAACCATATTTTAATTTAGCAGAGAAAAAATAATATGCCCAATAAAAAACAAAAACTTGAATTAACTTGGATAGGGAAGGATGAGCAACCTGTCTTAGAGCCAAGGATATTAATCGAAGATCCGGATAAATCATATGGAGACAAAAATACTGAAAATATGCTTATATACGGGGATAATCTTCTTGCATTAAAAGCACTAGAGCAAGATTATGAAGGAAGAATAAAATGTATTTATATAGATCCACCATTTAATACCGGACAGGCATTTGAATATTACGACGATACTTTAGAACATTCAATATGGCTTCAATTAATTTATCAAAGAATACTATTACTATATAAACTATTAAATAAGGAAGGTTTATTTTGGATCCATTTAGATGATTCAGAAGTTCATTATTGCAAGATTATTCTAGACCAAGTTTTCGGACGTAATTCTTTTATATCTCATATTACATATGAACGTTCTGGTGTTGCAGGATTAGGCCAAGGAGGTTTCTTAGTAAATACTACTGAACATATTTTATTGTATAAAAAAGATTCTATACCTCAAAATTCCATAAAAGGAACATCAGAATTAGATTTAGGAACAATGAAAAGATACAATAAAAGGCTTATAGAAAAAGGGAATAAGGAACTTATTAGGGAATTTATTTCAAAATCTAATGGATGTCCAGTTAAGGTATATAAACACAAGGAATTTAAAATTGAGACCATATCTTTAAAAAACTTTAAAAATAATGAAAAGGTAATCCGAACATTATATAAAGAAAATTTAAATGTTTTATTTAGAGGAAATAGAATTCAAAAAGAAAATGCTTTTCAGCAAGATCTACTTGGTCAAATGCATAAAGAAAATCTATATTCTGTGGAATATACTCCTAGCAGAGGCAAATATGAAAATAAATTAATTACATTATATTATTATAATAAAGAATTATTGTCTTGGTTAGGTGATAATACAGAAATTGTTGACGATAAGATTATTAAAAAACAAAAATTAACGACACTCTGGACTCATTCTGAAATTCCGAAAGCAGATATTGCAAATGAAGGTGGAATCAAATTTCCAAGGGGGAAAAAACCCGAGCAATTACTGAAAAGAATAATAGAAATATCAACTAATAAAGGTGATTGGGTTCTTGATTCGTTTTTAGGATCAGGTACCACAGCTTCAGTAGCTCATAAACTTGAACGTAAATGGATTGGTATTGAGTTAGGCGAACACTGTGAGACTCATAGTATACCGCGTCTAATAAATGTTTGTAAAGGAAAAGATCAGACTGGAATATCTAAATTATTAAAATGGAAAGGTGGTGGTGGCTTTAAATATTATTATCTTGCACCAAGTTTGTTAAATCAAGATGAACACGGAAATTGGGTAATTAGTAAAGAATATATTCCTCAAATGCTTGCAGCAGCTATGGCAAAAAACGAAGGATTTATATACAACCCTGATGATCTAGTTTATTGGAAACAAGGAAAATCAACTGAGAAAGATTACATTTTTACAACTACAGGTTTTATAACAATTGAACATCTTGATAAAATTCACGAACAAATGTTAGAAGATGAAAGTTTATTAATTTGTTGTAAATCATTTAGTAAAGAATCTGAATCGCGCTATGCCAATATAACTATAAAAAAAATTCCTCAACTGTTATTAGGGCAATGCGAATTTGGAAAAGAAGATTATAGCTTAAATATTATTAATGTCCCGATGCTTTACGAAAATGAGTATCTGACCGAAGAAGATTGTGGAGAAAATCACGAAGAAAATTCCCAAGATGGTCTGTTTGGAGGGAATGAAGATGAATAAAATTACAAACTCAATTAGAAACCGATTAAGCTTAAGAAAACCTCAGGATGATAGTTTAAATATATTATCGGAACTTATTGAAAAATTTACATTAAAGAAAAATGCCGATTTAGCAGAAGAACTTTGCAAAGTACAAGAGAAATATCTGACCTGCACTGATTTTGAGAGAACTTTCCCATCAATTTGTTTTTCACTTGCAACAGGTGTCGGAAAAACGAGATTAATGGGTGCATTTATTGCATATCTATATTTAGAAAAAGGAATTAAGAACTTTTTCGTGCTTGCTCCTAATATCACTATTTACAGCAAACTTATAGAAGATTTTTCTAATTCAAGAAGTCCAAAATATGTATTTCAGGGTATAAGTGAATTTGTTCACCTTAAACCATGGATTGTTACGGGGGATAGTTATAACGAATTATCAATGAATAAACTTTTTGAATCATCTATTCATATAAATATCTTTAATATTTCAAAAATAAATACGGAATTAAGAGGTGGAAAACTACCTAAAATAAAAAGATTGAGTGAATATTTAGGGGAATCGTATTTTAACTATTTATCTAATTTAGATGACCTTGTATTACTTATGGATGAATCGCATCACTACCGGGCTGATAGAGGTATGCAGGTTATTAATGAACTCAATCCAATATTAGGATTAGAAGTTACAGCTACTCCGCAGGTTGAAAGAGGGACTCAAACTATAAAATTTAAAAATGTTGTATATGAATATTCTTTATCTAAAGCAATTAAAGATGGTTTTGTAAAAGAGCCGGCTGTTGCAACTCGAAGAGATTTTAATCCTTACGATTATTCACTTGATGAACTTGACAGAATTAAATTAGAAGATGGAATAAGAATTCACGAAGACACAAAAGTAGCATTGGATATTTATTCAAGGGATAATAAAGTTGTTAAAGTTAAACCATTTGTTTTGGTTGTTGCAAAAGATACAACTCATGCCGGAAAACTAAAGGAACTTATACTATCAAACTCATTTTTCGAAGGATATTATGCTGATAAAGTAATGGAAATCCATTCTAACCAAACAGGAGAAGAAAAAGAAGATAATATTGCCCAATTAATTTCTTTGGAAGACCCAAAAAATATTATTGAAATTGTGATACATGTAAATATGCTGAAAGAGGGGTGGGATGTCACAAATTTATACACCATTATTCCTTTAAGAACCGCTGCATCAACAACTTTAAGAGAACAAACTATTGGAAGAGGATTAAGACTACCTTATGTAATAAGAACAGGGAATAATAAAGTTGATAAATTGACCATAGTAGCTCACGACAAATTTCAGGAAATTATAGATGAAGCAAATAAACCGGATTCAATAATTAAAAGAGAAAATATAATTATAATAGATCCTGATGAAATGCCCAAAAAGCAAGAGGTAATTACTTCTAATTCTAATATAGAATCCAGTTTTAAGGAAGAAGCGAAAGAAATCGAGAAAATTTCGACTGAAGAGGAACGACAAATTGCTTATAATAATTTAGAAGTTAAAAAGATAATAATTGATACTTTACCTGAATTAAATAGAAGTGTAAAAAATGTAAATGAGTTAAAGAAATCTGAAATTAAAGAAATAGTAGTTAGTAAAATACAAGAGAAAATTCATAATACTCCGCAACAATGTATGTTCGCAGAAGATATGATGAAAGAAGTAGATAAAATATATGATTCACTTGTAAAAGATTATGTTGATAATATAATTGAAATACCTAAAATAGTTATACAACAAAGCGATGAAGTGAAATCGGGCTTTCATAATTTTGATTTAGATACAAAAAATCTTAATTACCAACCAACCACAGAAGAGATCGTAATATATGGGTTAGCAGGAGGTAAGTACGAAATAATAGAGCCCTCGGGAAGACGGATAGTTTATGATAGATTAGAAAATATTATTGTAAATGAGTTAATAAATTATCCTGAAATTGATTATGATAAAAATAAAGATTTGCTTTTTAAATTAGCAAGTCAAGCAATAAGTAAATTTCAATCTTATTTAGATTCAGATGCTATAATGAATGTTGCTCAATATCACAAGAGAGAGGTCGGTTCTTTTATCCACAGCCAGATGATGGAAAACTTCTATCTTGAGGAAGGAAATTTTCAAATTCCTTTAGTATTTCCATTTGAAAGGATAATTGATCACAACTATTCAAAAAATGAATCCGATAGTATACATCATTACACTGATACGATTACTCCGACAAACTCGATCCCTCAAAAAGTTTTTAGTGGTTTTAAAAAATCTTATCATAATTTATATAAATTTGATTCAAAAACAGAAAAGGATTTTTCTATTATTCTCGAACAGGAGAAAAAAGTATTAAAATGGTTAAGACCTGCTCAAAATCAGTTTAGAATATACTGGAAACATAATTCGCGCCAGTATAATCCTGATTTCATTGTAGAAACCGGAGATTCTATTTATATGATTGAAACAAAAAAAGAGGTTGATATTTCTACATCTGATGTGCAAGAAAAAGCAAAAGCAGCCTTACAATATTGCAAGTATGCAACTGATTATACTTCTCAAAACAATGGTAAACCTTGGATATATGTTTTAATTCCGCATAATGTTGTATTGCTAAATATGAGCTTTGAAAGTTTGGTAAAAACATATAAAATGGGATAAATTGTAATTATTAATTTAAATAAAATTCATCATGGGAAAAATAAATTACATCTTCGATACAAATTGTTTTTATCATTTTAATAAAACGAAAATAGACATTAATAAAGTCAAAAAAGACAAAGCGAATATTTGCTCTGTACCAATAAGCATAATAGAAATATTAAAGATTGATGAAGAAAAAGATTTCAAGAAAAGACGTAACGCAATGATAAATTTGGCTGATTTGACCACAAAGCCTATAAACGATACTCCTGATGATATTTTTTCTATATCTTTTGGTTTAGATCATCCACAGAAGAAAAAACCAATTAACTGGGGGCAAATTATTTCTACAATGATTTGTGCAAATAATCATGCTGAGCTATTAAAAGGGGTAAAAATTGGTAAAAACAAAAATTCTTTAAAAACTGGAGTAGTGGTTAATTGGAAGAAAGAAGAATCAAAAATATTTATTGATAGATTCGTTCAAAGTGACCGCGAACAAATTAATAAAATAAAAAGAGAAATAAGAAAAAAAGAAAATATAAAGAATGATAAAATACTTAACAAAAAAGCAAAAATAAGATTTAAAGAAATATTAAAAATGGATGTAACATATTGTAGTGTGATAACCGGTTTGTCTGTCAGAGCAGGCTTAATAACTGAAGAGGCCTACATTACTGCACTAAAAGATGAAACTATGAAAAAATTTGATGAATTAATGAGAAAAGCTGTTACGCAATATAATTTATCATTGGAAACTTATATAAAAGTATTTCTACAATATAGAAATGATTTTTGTGGGCAAATTCCTCATAGAAATGATATTTATGATTTAGACTTTTTGTCTTACTTGGATATATTTAAAAATGCTGTTCTGGTTACGACGGAAAAGAAAAAATGGATTACTATAGCTGAAAAAGTTTGTCCTGGTAAATTATTACATGTTGATGATTTTTATAATAAATATAAATTCTAGTATTATTTAATTATTTCATGTGGCAGATAAATTATCCGCCACAAAATATAAATTAGCTCGAAACCAAATTATTAAAAAGAATTTTAGCGTTTACCTCCTCAAAGTGCAAATCTCTTTCGATACCTAATCCAAATCTTCCTTTAAAATTTTCCAACTTGTATTTAGAAAAACTTCCGACTTCCCAAACGAATATATGACAGATACCCCAAAGATAATCGTTGTCGCGAGGATCTTGGTTTATGAGATACCACGTACCAGCACAAGTTGGATTAAAAAACTTAGCCACAACTACTTGTTTTTCCAAATCATTGCCTAAATGATATTGTGCTTGGGCTTTGGCTTCGATGGCTTTTGTGAATAGCTTCATTTTTGTTAACTGTTAAATTTATAAAGTAGTTAGTGAAAATTGAGTATTTAAAATACTCAGAATAGTGCCATGGGGAGCCGGGGACTCGTTGCTAAAATAGCTCAAAATCAAAGAATTCTTTATTCCGTGCAAATATTTTACACAAAATAAGAAATGTTAATTTATGAGTCGTTTCCGTGAAGACATAAAAATAGGAGAGCTGTTTTCCCCGTCAGCCCTCCTCATCTACCTCATTTATTAGGAGTGTTTTTTGTAGGCTATTTAAAGTGTTACTTGTAATTATATAACACGTTAAGTTCTCATATTAATTCCCTGAAATCAATCGGGAGGTTTATTACCTTCCGGTCTTTATCAGATTTTCGGTGGTTTATACCCCCCTAATAATCTCTGAATTATCGCCACTATTACAATCTTAAGTATCTCTTTGTATATCCTTGGGTTTATCAACATTAGTAACTCCTTTCTCTTCTGATTCAATTAACGTTTCTTTCTGTTTGTTATTCCATTCCCTAAGCGACTTGAGTACTGCTATTCCCAGTTCAATCAGCATCTCGGCTGTTTCTTTTGGTACCTTCATGTTCCTGATATTAAGATTTTTAAAAAGGTGTATCTCCGTACATTTGTGACCTGCCGTAAATCATAGTATCTTCTATTACCGATACTCTCTGGTCAATATCCTGCAGCTGCGTATTAACATCCTCAAGCAATATATCCTTCATAAGACCATAATCCATTTTCTCTTCGGGGAAAAACTCCTCGGATTTATCTGTACACCACCGGTCATCATCCCGTGTGCGCTTCTTTTTGTTCTGTCGGTTAAAGGTTAATGTGAATTGTTCCTGCTCGATGTTTGAAATGTCAATGTCTTCAATACCGTTATCGATATATACTTCTACCGGCAACTGGATCAGATAATCGTTGTGGTTCAGGTTGTATATACCGTTTACGAAACCGTCTTCTTTTGTGTAAAGCAGAGATAACTGAAAGTTCTGGTTTATGTAGTTCTTATCCGTAGCGGAGAAGTTGTTCAGTCCATTTGGGTGTCGATGTATTACGGTATTGAACAGACTTGCCTCTGGGTCGGGCAGGTAGTCAATGCTTGAAGTGGCTACTTTCTGTTTTGGTATGTAATATTCGTCTGATAACGTGATTGTGTTGTCATCTTTTTCGAGTATGTTAGTCAGTATCGAGAACTCATCGCCTTTAACTTTATTAGCTATGTAATTACAAACATGTAAAAGTTTAACGGGTATGATTATATCCACGGATTCCAGTACCTTAATGCCTGAGCACCATTCTTCTTTCTTTGAAATCTTGTAATGGTGCTTTTTAGGTTTGACAGTTGGTTCTGTGTCCGGTTTTACTTCAGTCAGACTTATAGCTTTGGTTTTCTCTTCCATTTAGGTTTTAATTGAGTTGATGAATGTTGTTTGTTTATAGATACTTTTATAACCGCTGGAGTCGATTAGTTCTTCATTGTGCCTTACGTTTCAAGCAGGTTAATTATTCGCTTAACGTTTAAGTTCACTGTCTTTGATACAGGCTTGTGTTTCATTACAAGTTCTATCACTGCAAATGCTGAAATGATTTGCGGAGTTCCAAAGAAACTTGGTGTGATAGTGTAAGAAGAATCCTCGCCCCATTGTCCTGTGTTAAACTGATTCATGCATATTGTGCCCTCGTATCCGTCATAACCAAGCTTTGCATATTTAGGGAATATTGTCTCAGGCTTTGTGTTTAACCTTATCTCTGCAATTGCATCCTTTAGTTTTGAAGTATCGGTACAGTCGAATACGTATTCAACCTGCATGTACTTTGAAAACAATTCAGATGTAAACCTTTCGTTCACCGTTAGAACTATTACGTCTTTTCTGCGCTCCATTATCAGGTCTTTCACAGCTTCGGTTTTTTGCCTGCCAATCTGGTTCAGCTTGAAAAGTGTTCTGTTGAGGTTAGATGCTTCAATAACATCGTCATCAAACAGTATTATTGTTCCAAGACCCATTAGTGCAAGATCTACAGCTACCCAGCTGCCGATACCTCCAAGTCCTGCGACTACTGCCGTATAGCATGAATAGTCTCCCAGCAGTGACTTTTGTCTGTCGTTTATCTCATCGGTAAACAGTGTTACCCGGCTTTGGTAGTCCATGTCTGGTCCTTTCTGATTTTATATGGGTCATCGGGTGTAAAATAGCACGAATCAAGATGAATCCGCTCGTAAGTGAAAGATATCTCATTTAACAGCAGAAGTAGCTTCTCTGGGTCGTGAAGAGGTATTTCTCTGCCTTCAAGGTCTCCCACACAAGCCGTCCCGAAATTATCCCTGTCAGCGTTTGGATGTTGGTTATCAGATGAAAGACGAACTGTGCCTGATGTGACGTGAGTATGAAGTATGTTAATGTAAATGGCTTTCAGGTAACATATAGGTGATTCATATTCTCTCATGCTGCCTTTGCTTGAAGAGTAACCGGTTATAACTTCAAAGCTCGGTTGATAGAATTTACAGAGGTTAACTGATTTGTCTTTCATTAGTAAATACCATCCAGATTTAGACACTGTCTTGACTATCTCCAGTAGTTTATCACCTATCAGAGCTTCCCGGTATAGCTCCTGAAGTTTGAACAACTCGTTAGTATAGAGGTCATTTACTTTATCTATCGCCTGACGTAGCTCTTCTTTGAACACTGATTTAAGCTGTTTAATCGAATTTACCAGGTCTATTTCACTTTCCAGTAGAACTTCTTTTATGATTACTTTCTCCTGACGTGTTTTCAGAAGTCTTTCATTAAGGTCTTTCATCTTCATTTCTTTCGTGAGGTAATTCTTCATGTAATCGACAGCGGGCATCAAGTCAGGATCTGGTTCCGTGTTTTCATTACCTATGCGCCTGAGAAAGTCCTTATCGAGCGCAGGTGTATGTGTTATTGGTTCGTTCATGTAATAAATGTATTTAAGATTCTATAAGGCAAAGGGAGTGGCATGCAAGATGACACCCCCGTGTTGTTTTGTTCACCTGCCAGTACAGCAGGTAAAATGTTCTTTAATAGTATGGAAGGAGTTATGTTGCTACGCGGCTACGTTGAATCTTACGAGTGTCAAATCACCTGAAAATATACCTGCTTCGATATCCGAAGGTGACAGTGTTCTGTTGGTGCTGTCGTAGATATCGAACTTTGAGATACCATTTTCGCGGGCGACGCTCTTGAGCTTCTCAACAAGTCCAAGTCCCGACAAGCCTGTGATGTCGTAATTCTTACCGCCGCAATTGACGGTTGTTCTCTGCTCGGTATTGCTTTCGTTTGGGTTTGTGCTCCATGCTGACATGATGCTTTGTTCCTTTCTTTGTGGTTTTAGGTTTTAATGTTGGTTTAATAAACTAATTACGGTGCCTGATTAAGATTTATATCAGAACCAAATCGTCAATAAATCTACAGGGGATTTCTAAATCATTTGGTTGAGTGACAGGACCATTTGGTGCTGCTACATCTTCTTCATCGACTTCAATCCGCATGTTTGAATAATCATATTCAGTGTCGCCGTCGTCGTCGCCGTCGTTGAAGTCTTCCGAATACCGATTATCGCACTCGTAAGCCAGATCTTCAGCTTCTTCGGAATCTTCTGCATAAACATAGCAGGATAAATTTCCGTATCTCAGATAGCTGTATGGTATGGTTACATAATACTTATTCATCCCGCCTCCGTGTTAACAGGCGCGTCTGTTGAGTAGAATCCCATTAGAATCGTTTTTTCAGCAGGTGGTTCCGGGTCTTCAACCTGCTCAATCGAAATCAGGTGTTCGTACAAAATTGAATTTACCAGTTTTGTCATCGGTATTCCTCTGGATTTAGCCGCATGATAAAGCGGAGAAATCAGTTCAGGTTGAATCTTGGGACTGTACATTTTTAAACTCCTTTCTTTAAGTTTAGTCTTACAGAGATATTATACCAGAAAAAGTTTGTCTGGAAGACAACATTTTTCCGAAAATCAGGGGGATTGTAGTATATTATGATAAATGAGGTAGGGTTTATGAATGAGACTATTGAGAACATGCAATTGAAGGAGTCAAGAAGAGAGGTAATATATCGTAGTTCTGAAACAATAAAATAATTTTATAATATTATGGCGCAGAATAAATTCTATTTAATGGTAATAATGATAGTAATTTTATTTATAATCGTTATTAACTTATTATAAAGACGCAAATTAATTTAATGCGAATAAAAAAGAACCGTCAATTACAGTAGTTTCCGCATGATAAAGCGGGGAAATCAGTTCAGGCTGGATTTTAGGGGAATACATTTTTAAACTCCTTTCTTTAAGTTTAGTCTTACAGAGATATTATACCAGAAAATGTTTACAGGGATAGTCCACCAATTTATAAAAGCACAAAAATAATGACAAAGATTTTTAATGGTTTTTTTACTATATTTTCAATATTGATGTTTTCGTTGTTTTCCCTGAATAATATTGTTTCTTTAATTAATCGAAAACTCAAATTACTTTATAACTTAAATGAAAAAAGCACTTATCTCTTTTGTCGGGAAAAATGATAAAGGTGTTGATTCGGACGGCAACAAATGCGATGGGGCAATACTGACCGTATTAAAGGAAAGAGAATTCGATCTCCTTCATTTGATTTACAACCCCACAAAATCAGGAGGTGAGAATTTCTATGACATTGGTATAAATATCAGGGATAACGCTATTAAAAGAAATCATTTTAATAAAACCAATATTGTTTTACATTCCTTTGAATGTGAGAATGTTACCGACCATAATGAAATCTATCCGAAACTTTTGAATCTTTGTAAATCCCTTCCAAAGAACTTTGAGTACACCGCAGCAATTGCTTCCGGAACACCAGCTATGTCGGCATGCTGGATTTTAATGGCGGAATCAGGCGATTTTAAAATTAAGCTTATTCGAAGCAATGAACCAAAGTTTGGAAAACCTCTTGTTACAGAGGTAAAACTCGGAACGGGTTTACCAAGAATAAGGAAACAGGAAATTAAGATAACTAATCTTATAAAGGTTATTAAAAAAGATCTTTGGCCTGTAGAAGTTGATACACAGAATTTAAAAATTATTATTGGAGGAGAATGTTTGATTCTATCGCACATTGAATTCTGCTATTATCTGTATTTTCTTAAAAGGGCATATTTCGGCAAATCAGGACTGAAGGTAGCAAATAATAATCCACCAGAGGAATTCGTAAATGATATAAATAGATTATTCAAACAGTTGTTTCCTAATTTAGACAGGACGAAGCCCGGTACCAATTTTCAATCAAACGTATCAAAAATAAATAAGAAGATCAAAGGATTGATTGATAATTCTTACAAAAATAAATACTATTTGATAAACGGTAACGGATTAAGAGGCAATTTATCATATTCAATAGATTTGAATTCGAAATTAATAAAGATAAAAGAATAATTTCCGCAAAGTTTCGGAAATCTTTAGTTAAGAAGAATTATATATTTTGTATTGAATCAAAACATATAACCTAATGATAAGAGAATTAATACAAGATATAAAAAATGGTGCGGTAAATTCCGGCAACAATTTATTAATGGATAAAAGTGCTTTCAAGGAATTTATTTTTGCGGAAACACAGAAAAGACTAAAGGAACACGATAAACTATTAATAATTAACGAGTTTGACAAACTGTCGGATAGCATTATTCTTGAGAATTTAGAACTATGAATTTAGATTTTCAAAATAATATGTTTGTTAGTGAAATTATAAATTGTTTTAAATATTTGCTTTTAACGGTTTATATGGTGAACGAGGTTTTAAAAACAATACACACAGAACCACTGCAATTTAATATTAATTAATCAGTTCATAAAAATGTTTATTAAAAAGATAAAGATAAAGAACTTCAAGACCCTTAAAGATTTTGAGATTGAACCAAAACCTTTGACACTGCTCTTTGGTGCTAATTCATCAGGGAAAAGCAATTTTATCCGTGCAATGTTATTCTTTAAGAAAAACGTACTTCCATTAAACAAAAACGATAAAAGTAAAAGACCCGAAAGCAGATATGTTAGAGATAAAGTACCTCAATTACAATATAATGTGGCAGATACCATTGACCTAATTTCCTTTGAACAAACAGTATCAGATAACGATATTTCTAAAAAAATCTCCTTTGAGTTTATTCTTGATTTTAATTATTGGTTTCCGAAAAATATATTTAAACCTGTCGAAACTGGATCTTTCGATGATAATCTTATCCCGGATACTGATAGATATGAAAATAGAGATAAGTTAAAAGCAAATATATCTGTATACTTCGAATTTTCTAACAGCAGTGGCAAAGGATACCTAAGTAAGATTACTTTTAAAGATTTAAAAAGCAGAAAAAAATTGAATTTTCTTATTGACGAAAACAGTTTATATGTGAAAGTAACACCCAAAAACAACATTGCTGAAAACTATACGTCAGATAAACCACACATTAGTATTCCTTATTCAATGTTGCCCTTTTACAAAATTGACAATGATAATTATATAAAGAAACTAAATAATGTTCAATATAAAATAACTAAGGATTTCGGGCTAAAAGACGGTGCAACCTTAAATCCCAATATGGCAAAGGAGTTGTATAAAACAAAAGATGTTCAGGATTTAATGTCATATTACTTGTATTTTAATTTATTGCCACTAATGTTTAATAATTACTTCCTATCTTTTCACCTTCCACAGCTTAGAATGCCACCAGCTAAAATTTATCTTTTGGAAGATAATATTTTTAGTAATAAAGATTATTATAATTTACTTAATAACCTTTATAAACACCAAGAAAGTGTTGTTAAATTTCTAAATCTATTGAATAATGACGAATCGAAAAATGTAAGTACTTTTAAACATTTTGCTGATTTAATTAAAATAACAAACAAAATCAGAAATATATTATCAGACAATGATATTTGGGCTTTATATAGTTCTAGGAACTCTGAAGAAAATAATACGGCTAAATACAAAATTGAAAAAGCATTAAATAAAAATGAAAGGTTAATTTTAACAAAATTAATTAAACATAATGATTTTATTGATAGATTAACAAGTTATGATGAGATAGAAAATAATTTGGTTCCACCATCTATAATCGCAAACATTTCATTTAACATTAATGATATGATTTCGAAATTAGGATTTAAAGGTTCAATATTTATATCAAAAGAGGATGATATTGGACGCATTTATATTATAAAAGATAATTATACTCTTAATTTAATGTTAAATGAAAGCAGTGGATTTTTACAGCTTTTACCGGTTTTATTGGGTCATTGTTTATTAATTGAATCCTACGATTATAATCTTTATCGAGAGGATGCAATTTCATATCAAGTAGGTTTTATGGTATATGCCGAGGATTTAAGTATATCAGTTGATTCATTTAACTCTTTGTATATTGAGCAACCCGAGTTACATTTACATCCTAAACTTCAGGCAGATTATATTAGTATTTTATTGAAAGACATATCAAAATTTAATAATTTCAATAATGTGATTATGGAAACTCATAGCGAACACATTTTAAAAAAGGTGCAAATAGAAATTGCGAAAGGTAATATTGATAAAAATACTGTTTCGGTGTTTTATTTTGACAATGACGATGGTACAACCGCAAAGGAAATGAGAATAAATAACGATGGTTTTTTTGATGAACAATGGCCCAAAGGATTTTTTGATGAAAGTTATAAATTAACTAAACAATTACTTTTTGCTAAGGAAAAAAATGGAACAACAAATAGTTCTAACTAGTGATGTAATAAATTTTTTTATAAGTAAATCGGTTAATCCTTTCAGAAATGATGAGGTTAAAGATTGCATTTGTGTTTTAGATGACAACAGTATAGTAGACGACAAACACCGCAATCTTTTTAAAAAAATGTCTCAGTTAATTGATTCCTTAGAAGAGTCAACAAAAGATTCAAATAAATTTTATTATTTAAAAGAGATATTTGAAAACTGGTTAAAGAATAGTCCCCAACTTGATGTAGCATATAATAACTATGAGGATATTGATTTCTTTGAATTATGTAAATTAACGTTTGATAAGTTGTTTTTTAATCCTCTTCTTCAATCAAGTGAGATAAACAAATTATCAAAAAAATATACTGATTTAGAATTTCATAACTCAACATCACTAATTAAGCCCGAATTACATCATAGACTTAAAAATTTACCCATGGTTGTTAATTTAAAAGAAGTCGAGTTTATGGATTTAAACAGACTCTTGTTGCCCTTCATTAGAAAATCTAAAACTATTAAAATATATGAGCCATATATAACCGGTAAACACAATTTTTCAAATTTTAAGAATTTTTTTGATATTGTACCTATATCGTCTGATATTATTATATATGTATTTCGATCTTTAAAAAAGGAAACCGAGAAATATAAAAATTTCGATAATTTTATCAAAACTTTAAAACAAAAGGGGTATAAAATTATTATAGAATTCTTCGACAGTAATTTTGATACAGAACATATTGAAAGATATATTGTCACGGATAAATACTCGATTTATCTTCCAGGGGGTTTTAATTGTTTAGATAGTGATGGTTTTGTAAGAATTGGAAAGGATGAATACAAGAAAGAAATTCGAATTGACAAAATAGATTCTTCAAGTTAATTATCATTTTACAAAGCTTCATTTTCTCATAACTTTCCGCAAACTTTCCGAAATCTATCCTTTCTATTTCCTATATAACTTTGTATAGAAAGTGAATAAATGCAAATAAAAACTTAAACTATACTAGCCATGAAAAATTTATCAACCGGAACATTTGATGTAAAAATCACCTCGGTAACAACCGGCATAAGTGAGTTTAAAAAGACACCCTATTTACTTGTTAGGTTTGAAAATTCTGATGGGTTTTTTGAACAAAGAATATATCAAGCAGGGAACTACATGAAACTTCTTAAGCTCCTTTATTCTAAAGCAGGGGTAAATACGGTTAATTACGACGGACTTGATTTGGTAGGATGTAAATTGTGTATTGATTTGACAGTTGAAACCCGAACTATTAATAACGGGGAAACGATCTCTTATCCAAGTTTGAATAAGTACTACTCTTTATATGAAAGGCAGGATACAGAGGTAGTTAACGACGATGCAATGGATGAAGATATTACGGAATGTACGGATATTGGTGATTATGCAGAAATCTTTGGGGTAAACATTAAAAAATTAGCTCAGGATTTGGACCTTGATGTTTCGCAACTAACCCCAGGACTTATCATGGAATCTGTAGGGTATTGAATCCAATAGATTTCTTCAAATAATTAAATCTTATTATACCATTGTGTTTTAAGTTTAAAAGAAATAAAGCAGAGGAGATAAGGAGAAAAATTATCATGGAATGATAATTTTTGTATTATTGAAAACGGTATATTTGAATAAATTAAATTATTGGATTATGGAAAACGAAGATAAAAAGAAAAGGGGGCCGACGCCGGAAGATTATATTGAAATACTGACAAAAATGATTGAAGAAAAACCGGATTATGAGGATCTATATTTATGCCGAGGTAACTTTTATCTGGAGTTAAATGATATTGATAATGCCTTAGCGGATTATAATAAAATAATGGAGCTGAATCCGAATAATGCAAACGCATATAATAACAGGGGAAGTTTGTACAGCGATCATTTGCGAGATTTTGAAAAAGCTGTTGAGGAATACACAAAAGCAATTGAGCTGAATCCGTTGTTGGCTTTAGCTTATAATAACAGAGCCAATGTAAGAAAGGAAATGACAAAAGGAGGCAAAAGAACCAAAGAGGTTTTAGATATGATAATAGCGGATTATAGAAAGGCATTTGAAGCAAATCCTGATTTTGCAGAGGCATATCACAATTGCGGATTGCTTTATCACGATATGCATAATTTTAAAAAGGCACTTTACTATTTTAAGAAATCAGTTGAGATAAAGCCAGATTATGCAGGTGGGCATTGCAACTGCGGATTAGCTTATTATTACCTGAATGAGAACGATAATGCGTTAATACATTTGAATAAAGCGATATTACTTGACCCAAACGATTCAATAGCTTATTTGGGACGAGGGAAGGTTTTTTACAGATTAGATGATTTCAGAAAGGCAATTGAGGATTTCGACGAGGCAATAAGTCTAAATCAGAATGTTGAAGAGATGTATTATTCGAGAGGAATTGCTTTAGAGTATGGATTTCAGAATTCTGCGGATGCTATACTGGATTTCACAAGGGCTATTGAGATTAATCCGTATTTTAGTCATGCATATTCCACCAGGGGTATTTCTTTCGCAAGACTGGAAGAATTAAAAAAAGCAATAGAAGATTTTTCAAAAGCAATAGAGATTAATCCTTATGATGGGGGGTTTTATTACAACCGAGGGTTGGCAAATTTCGATTTGGGAAATTTAGAAAAAGTAGAAGAAGATTTGAAGAAAGCCTGGGGGCTTGGGTTCGAGCCGGCTAAGGAGTTTTTGGAGGAATTATAAATTAATTATTATGTCAAAAGAGAAAGCGGAAGAGTGCAACGAAGAGGCGAAGAAAGCTTTTGAAGAAAAGGATTTTGAAAAAGCAGCGGAGTGCCTTTTAAGAGCGGTAAACATATGCCCGATAGAGGGGAAGTATTTTAATAACCTGGGGATAGTTTTTAATGAGCTGGAAAAGTACAAGGAAGCGGTAAGCTGTTACAGCAAGGCGATTGAGTTTGGGTATGAGCTTGAAAAGAGCTATCTTGGGCGAGCGAGGGCGTGGTCGTTTCTGAAAGAGAAAGAAAAGGCGATTGACGATTACACGGAGGCTATAAAAATTAATGCGGATTGTTTGGATGCGAGACAGAGCAGAGGGGTTCTTTACAACAACAGAGGGGAGTATGAAAAAGCAATAAAAGATTATGATACAGTGCTCGAGAAAAAACCCGATGATATGCTTACGCCGCTGCTGAAGTATGCAGCTCAATTTAATCTTGGGATGAATGCGGAGGCAAAAAGGGATTTGGATAACTCGGATAAGGAGTGGGAACAGATGAAGAATCCGAATTAGGGGGAATTATTATTAAAACATAAAGAATAATAGAATACAAATTTTTCCACTGACTATGAATTATCAATATAATCCGCGCGTTTAACATGATATCCTTTTCAAATACTAAATCAGGAGAACAAAATGGAAGTCAAGATTGAAAACGGAAAGTTATTTGTAGAAATCAATTTACAGTCCCTAATGCATCCTAAAACACGAAATATTAATTCTAAATAGTAAATTTCTTTTCTATGTTATTTTTAAAAAACACATCATATTTAAAATTACCTAAATTGATAATAAACAAATTACGTCTGCATCTAGTCATTGCAGTATAGATTAGTTCATCCAACAACCAATGTGACTCTTCAGCAATTGAATCCTTCTCTTTATCTAATATTATTAAGAACAGTGTATGGGTTTCCCAACCTTTAAAACTATGTATTGTAGAAAATTTCATTGTACCAGTTTTCATCCAAAAATGTAACTTGTTTAACCTCCTAATATTTTTAATAACCTCTCTAAAATTCTTTTCGTTAAATATTATATGACCATCCTTTAGAGTTGTGGTGTACTTCCTTTTTAATTCATCGTATTCTTCTTTAGATTCAAACATTCTTGTAGTTGCTTCGTTTTTTTGTTTTCTAACCGAATATTCAAAATCTCTTATTCGATCAACAGTGGAAGATAAAATTGCCACATCAGAAGGTTGAATTGAATATTTATCAAGAACACCATATATTAGATTAAATAAATCTATTTGATGATTTGAAGAAAAATAATATTCTATATTACTGTTATAATCAAATTCTTCCTGAGTAGATACTTCGATATCATCTAAATTATATTTTATTTGAAAATACTCTTTTTGAAATAATTCGGCAAGCCTAGAAATTTCAGGAGTGAATCTGAAGGATTTGTTTAATGATCTATTGAAAATACCAGGTATTCCAACAGTAACAGGTTCTTTATTTTCGTCTAGTTTTCTATCGTATATATTCTGTTTTTCATCACCGAACACGGCAAACTCACCATCTTCTACTAAGAAATAATCATGGACTAGTTTGAGCCATTCTGTTTGGTAATCTTGAATTTCATCTATTAAAATAACCTCATATTTAATTATTTTATCTTTTACCGGTTCAAAAAACTTCGGATTATTAAATGCTGAGAAATCATTAATTGATAAATTATAATTCGCAGCATTACCTTTGATAAATTGATGATAATTAACAATTTCAAAATAAGACCAATTAAAATTTTCTCTAATTTCGCTAATCCTATCATGAATATAGTTTCTTAAAGCAATATTATATGTAAGGATAAGTATCCTATTGTTTGTTCTAATATGAGCATTAACAGCTCTTTTAGCCAATACTAGTGTTTTACCACAACCAGCAAACCCTTTTATCTTTCTTCGGGGGCGTAATTCGCTTTTTGATAGTTCTATTTGTGCTTTTGTATATTTTATATCTTTCCCTTCTTCTAATAGATGAAACGGTGCTTGTAAGTATCTTTTGAAACTATTGTACAATGTATCCGTGAATAGTGCATTGTGTCTATTTAAAGGATATCTATTAACTAATGTGTTAATGCGATTATTAGTAATAAAATCATTCCCATAAATATCGATATATTTAAGATTCTCTTGATGTTTCTTATGACTAAGCAGTTGATCTTTATTAACAAAATATTTAATATCGTCTGTATTTTCATGATGAAAGTAAATTGAACAAGAAACTAACCCGAATGCATGTACGTCTGAATTATAAACCTCATTTAATTCCTTGATATGTAAATTATAAAGATTATTTTTATATTTAAATACTTGTTCAAAAGGAGATAAGATATGAGTATTGTCTTCTTTTAAACGCCAATCCGCATTATCATCAATATTGTAATGTATTATATTCCAATCTTTAACTTCAATAATATGCGCTCCAAATGATTTTTTTAAAATGATAATGTCTGGTCTATCACCATTTAAATACGGTTGGAAAAATATTTCAAATGAATCATCTAAGCTAACCGAAAGATAATTTAGCAAGGATCTCTCGCCATCTGTTGGAAGTGGTTTAATTTTATCTATTATTTCGATTGAAGGATTTAAAATTGCCATAATCAAATATATTTTATTCTTTATGCTTCCTTAATTAAAAAACTCTCGACTTGATATAGATTTAAAAATACTTAAATTATTAGAAAGATGTAAAGGATTTATTTCATATCTTAATTCGTAACCGTATTAGCAACAATATTAACTTGATTATATTAATCGTTTCTTTCAAATTAGAATAATTTAACAATAGATTAATATGGAAGTCAAAATTGAAAACGGAAAGTTATTCATAGAAATTGATTTACAGGAACCTACTCCAAGTGCATCCGGTAAAACTTTAGTAGTCGCAACCACTCACGGAAATGTAGTTACGGATTGTGTTGTTGACGGAAAACCTGTGGTGATTGGGTTGAATGCTTATATAAGAAAGTGACGGACAGTTTCTCGAATTCCTTAAAAACACAAATTTAAGGGGATATTTACTTGGATCATCACTCGAATGACGACAGAATTCTTTATGAAGCCGCTTTGGATGTCTTTAAGGGCTTTCCACAACCTAATGAGTACCTTCGGGTGAGAATGTTTGGGATGGGAGTTTTATTTTGCACCTGTAAGTCTGAAAGTTAGACGTTTTAGTTCAACACTACAACTCGTTCCCATGCTCCAGCGTGGGAACGGGATAAGAAAAGCATTATAATGTAAGATGTTCAAATAGTGGCATTACTATTCTATCTTTTGGAAACTCGCCAAAAGCAGCAAAATAATTTTTAATGGCTTTTACAAAAAACATTACAGCTTCAAACTCATAATCAGTTTCTACTATGACATTTCTACCTAAATGATTATGTTTTAGTTCATTCTTAATTTTATTCCTATTACCAACAATTGTTTTTTCATCAAGTAGTTTTATGAATGAATTTGTTCTTTTCAAATATTCTCCTAAACTCTTTGCATAAGCAATATCAATATCTAATTGATTAACGCCCTTCCTTCTCTTTGCCATCCTGCCAAGAATTTCCTCGGCAGCACTTGACAAAGTTATAGAACAAATATAATCTTTGTTTTTGAAATGTTTTGCGGCACCACGAAGTTGATGTAACGCTATGTCTTTTTTAGTCATCTAATATTTCGGAATAGTTTATCTTATGTATTAATTTAGGGTTTACCCGCTTTAATAATTCTAAGAATGATTCATGAAACCATTTCCCAGAAAAAGGACTTATATATATTTTCTCTATTAGTTCGTTCAAATCAACCTTTACTCGTCTCCCAATCCCTATATCATAGGGTGTTTCATATCCACCTTCAGATGGGGCGTAATTAAAAATGAATAACCTCATTTCTCTTTCATACTCATAAAATCTATTCTTGGTGGTTATTACATTAAATCTATTAAGCGGGTCTTTTTCAATGAACCCTGTATATTTCACTTTTGATATATAAATATCCTCATCAAAGCTGTCTTTTCCTAAGCGGATAGCATTTTCAAGTTTGCTAACTGTTAGCAACCCCTGCTTTTGCACCACCTAAATATATTTTCCATAAAGCATAAGACTCATCTCTGTTTATAGTCCAACAATTAATCAAAGTTAGCTTTTTAAGTGCGTTTATTAAGTCAATAAAATGTTTTTGATTGAATTGTTTTTTATTATCCTTTTCTACCGACTTTAAAATATGCTTTTCATTTCTTTTGGGTATCAACCCTTCATATTTATCGGTCATTTTGTTTGCATTAGTAAAAAACAAGGATTCGTTGAAAAGTAAATCAAGAAATTTATCTAACCCGTAATATTTCCATATTATTGAATTACCGTGAGGGGTTTCTGCTCGATTATCTTTTACTATCATATCTCAAGGTGTATACTTAATGAAAATAAGTTTCAGATTAATAAACAATATTGAGCAACAATTATAATCTTTCGAATTCGAAATATACAAAACCATATATAACTAACTTTCTTTTTTCGGAGACTTTTCATCACTATTTCTATTGTTATTCGCTTTATCCTCATCACTCTTAATTATTTTATTTAGATACTCACCTAGATCCCTTGTCCTATTGTCTATTAATCCCATATCAAATAAATAGTTATTCATATCGCTATTGACATACTTTTGCATTACAACATTGTTTAGCATTTTTGCAATATCTTCAATTGGATATTTAAACCCAGTCGGGTTTGAAATCCCACTTGCTATCTTATTAATCATTTTGGGAATGTCCCCCGATGTTAAAATAGGATAATTTGCAAAAACCTCTTTATATGATTGCATGATAGAATTAACATTATTTGCAATTCTATTAATGTCTCCTATTTCTTTTACTTCTTTAATTGTTTCTTCGTCAATTTTTGTTTTATAATGTGCTTTTGAATATTTCAAAAACGTTTCTGGCTTATAAATTAATATCCTAATTTCTGTTTCATCAAAAAATTCTTTAATAAGTTCCGGACGTGGATATAATGTTTTTCCATTCATTTCTGTCCACCAATCATCTTTTCTATCATCTGTTACGAAAATCAAGTTCTTCTTTCTTTCTTTAATACCTTTAATTAGTTGTTTCCATATTATTAAATCACCATATAAACTAAGATTTCCCTTTTTCTTTTTGTCTTTTTGGTCAGCATAACCAGGGGGAATTTCATTTCTATATCGTATTTCACCTTCTAAATATATTTTCTCTAATTCCTTAATTGTAAATCCTTTATCTATCTTTCCTTCAAATATCTTTAATATTTTTTCATTTATTGGATCTATCTTTTCATAATTAGGGTGAGCTTTCTTTTGCCTTTCTAATTTACTTGACTCTAATTTAATAACTTTCTCTATTTTGCTGGCAATAAGATCAACATTTATTAATGGGTGTCTTTTAAATTTATTTAGAACACTAATAATTTGTTCCTTAGGCTTGACTAATTCATTTGCTATGTTCGTATAGGCGTATTCTAATTCTTTTATGACAGTTAATCTATTTTTGTGATATTCGTTCCCAACTTGATGTGTTAACCAAAATCTTTTCTTCTCGTTTTCCAATAAAGATATTATTTCATCTCTGGTCTTTGCAGAAGATCGATATAGATTAAATAATACATTTGTATCTAATGATATTGTAGCGGTTTTCCATATTTCTTTCAACTCTCTTTCGGATAAGGAGTAGTAACCCAAAAATGTTTTTTTCATATTCTATATGTTAATGCGATTCTTTCCTACAACCTACTATTTCTGCATTCCCCTTTCAAGAACAAAGGTGCGACGAACGATAAAGAAATGTCATTATTGGCAGGATATAAATACGGACGATAAAATAATACTTGCCTGATTACGAGGGTTTGCTCAGAAGTGTGTGTTACTTTATTACGAATTCGATTTTGTCGCTCTCTTTGATTTCATTCTTTTCGGTAAAGCCGGAATTGACTTCCACTTCGAAAAGTGCGGGTCGGGTTGGGGGCAATGACTTTAATGATTTCGGAGTTGTGCTGTCATATATATTAATTAATTCTTTTGTCTCGTCAACGAATATTATGTCCAGCGATATTATAGTGTTTTTCATCTAGAAGCTGTGACGCGCGGTTCTTTGATAAAAGCATTGTCGTCACGATTGCCGTTAATACTGATGTTTGTTTTATCTTTTATAAAAACCAGAATAAAATACCATAAGTTCATAAGTCATACCATACATAATTCGAGAACCTATTTGTCCACTATTTCACCCGAAAAAGGGGTGATTTGGGGCAATTTGGGAAAGGAAAAACCTCAAAAACAGCTTAAAATCGCCACTTTTGAGGTCCCTGTTGTGATTAAGAGTCAGCTGCTCTACCAACTGAGCTACGAATGCGGGTTAATTTACCATAATTAAGATGTTATTTCAAGACAGAAGAAATCTTTATTGCGCATTAATATATTGATTAAAATAATATAAGCGGAATTTATGACCTGTTCCTGAATATATGCTGCTGTGAGGGCATAAAAATAGGAGAGCTGTTTTCCCCGTCAGCCCTCCTCATCTACCTCATTTATTAGGAGTGTTTTTTGTAGGTAATTTAAAGTATTACATTTATTCTGTATAACACAACTAACTCGCATATTAATTCCCATAAAATTAAAATTTTTATTCTTAGCAAATTTATTTCTTGAATTTAGAAATTACAATATTTCATTATCTTCCTGAGAAAATATCGTTCTGAAGTTATGTATATTTATAATCAACTAATATTGCCTGCTTAATGTTAATATTAATAAAGTTCCATTATTAAAGCAGTATGAAAAATTTCGACTTAAAAAATATTTTCTTATTCTCAGACCTTAACAATAAAGAAGCAGACTCAATAAAAGAATTTTCTTCTTTAAAAAAGTTTTCGAAGGGTGAAATAATCTTTTTTGATACGGAGCCTTACACGGGTATATACGGCATACTTGAGGGTGTTGTAAAAATTTATAAAATCTCAAAAGAAGGGCGAGAGCATCTCATACATCTTGAACATCCGGGAAGTACATTCGGTGAGGTACCGATGTTCGAGAATTTTTCGGGTATAACAGAGAAGGAAAGGACTTATCCCGCAAACGCGATGGCACTGGACGCCGGGACGGTTGTTGTTAAAATCCCTGTAAAACCATTTACAGAATTCATAAAACAAAATAATGATGCATGTCTTAAAATGCTTTCAAGCTTTGCAAAAAGACTGCGTTTTCTGAACACTCACATAGAAAATCTTACGCTTGGAGATGTTACTAAACGTCTTACTATTTTTCTTGTTACCGAGTATGATAAAAAGATAAGTTCTAATTCTCCAAACACAAAATCTCTTGAACTCGGAATATCAAAGTACGATCTTGCCTCGCATCTCGGTACGATAAACGAAACACTTTCAAGGGTATTTAAAAAACTTCAGAATGAAAGTATTCTGGAAGTAAGGGGTAAGACGATTGACATAATTGATTTTCCTGCACTAAAGAAATACTCCAGCTAAATTTTGTTTCTTTGACTTAAGTCAAACTCTTTCTATTCTTTTCTAAGTAATTTTGTATAACGAAAATATAACAGAAAGGATTTAAAAATGAAATTCACAACTCAAAATACTCTTGCCGATATAGTAAAGTCGGATTTCAGAGCGGCACGCGTTTTCGAGAATCACAATCTCGATTTCTGCTGCAAGGGCAACAGGCCTCTTTCAGAAGCTTGCAGCGAAAAGAAACTGGATGCTGATGCTATTCTTCATCAGGTAAATGCAGTTCTTAACGGAGCGGCGGCTGATAAATCACCAGATGAATGGACAATCGGTGAACTTGCAAACCATATTCTCAACACACATCACGTTTATACAAAGGAAATGCTTCCGATAATATATGCGCACTCACAAAAAGTCAGCGACGTACACGGAAAAAACCATCCCGAAGTAGTTGAGATTGCAGAAATATTTTCAAGAGTTTACGATGAGCTTAATTCGCACATGATGAAAGAAGAAAGGATGCTTTTTCCTTTTATTCTTTCAATGGCTGAAGCCGAGAAGAATAACACTCATTCCGCACCACCTCCTTTTGGAAGCGTTTCAGGTCCGATAAGCGTTATGGAAAGGGAGCATGTAGAAGCGGGTGATGGATTTTATAGAATAAGGGAATTGAGCAATAATTACACTGCGCCCGAGGATGCGTGCAGTACATACAGAGTTCTTTTTCAGGAACTGAATGAATTTGAGAGCGATCTGCACAGGCATATTCATCTCGAAAATAATATTCTATTTCCGAGGGCGATAGAGCTGGAGAAGAAGCTGATGGTATAGAATATAAATTATATTTTAGTTTATTCTGAAACTTCTAATTAAAACTATTACACATGAAAACAAGAAAATTATGGTGGGCTTTTGCGGGAGTTATTATTTTCTCCTTTGGTATACTGGGTTATTATGGATTTGATTTATACCTGAAAGCTCCGCCGATACCCGAAAAGGTTGTAACTGCTGACGGCACGGTACTTTTCACGGGGCAGGATATAAAAGACGGACAGAATGTATGGCAGTCAATGGGCGGGCAGGAAGTCGGTTCTGTTTGGGGTCATGGCGCTTATCTTGCACCCGACTGGTCGGCTGACTGGCTTCACAGAGAAGCAATTTATATTTTGAATAGTTGGTCTAAAGAAATTTACAATATGGACTATGAATCGCTCTCGGGTGAAAACAAAGCTGTACTACAGGCACGTTTGAAAGTCGAACTTAGAACAAACACATACAATCCCGATACAAAGGAGTTGAAAGTTTCAAAAGTTCGTGCAGATGCTATAAAAGAAATCAGCAAATACTATGCAAGTCTTTTCATGAACGACCCCGCACTCGAAAAAACCCGTAACGATTATTCCATTCATGAAAACACGATTAATGATAAAGACAGAATGGAAAAGATGAACAACTTTTTCTTCTGGACCTCGTGGTCGTGCGTTACACAAAGACCCGACAAAGACATTTCATACACGAACAACTGGCCTCACGAAGAACTTGTCGGGAATACACCGTCTTCATCTCTTGTTATCTGGACGGGTTTCAGCGTTATAGTGCTACTTTTCGGAATCGGACTTCTTGCATTTTATTATGCAAAGAATAAAGATGAAAATGACCTTGAAATAACACTTCCAAAAAACGACCCTCTTTCGGGAAGCAGCCCTACTCCTTCAATGAAAGCCACACTCAAGTATTTTTGGGTTGTGTGCGCACTAATTGTTGTACAGGTTATCATGGGAGTAGTTACTGCACACTACGGTGTTGAAGGAAATAGTTTTTATGGTCTTTCACTTGCAAACATACTTCCTTATTCGGTTTCAAGAACCTGGCATGTACAGCTTGCAATATTCTGGATTGCAACATCATGGCTTGCAACGGGACTTTATATTGCCCCGGCAGTATCGGGTCACGAGCCGAAGTTTCAAAGATTCGGAGTTAATTTTCTCTTCATTGCACTCCTGATTATTGTAGTCGGTTCTATGCTCGGACAATGGATGGGTATCATGCAGAAACTCGGATACATAGAAAACTTTTGGCTTGGCCATCAGGGTTATGAATATGTTGACCTCGGCAGGTTCTGGCAATTATTTTTATTCACGGGTTTACTTATCTGGCTATTCTTGCTCGTGAGAGCACTAATGCCGGCGCTGAAAAAACCGAGTGAGAACAGACAGCTTCTTGTAATGTTTCTCATAGCATCAATTGCTATTGCAGCTTTTTATGCGGCAGGACTTATGTGGGCAAGACAGACACATCTGACTATTGCTGAATACTGGCGCTGGTGGGTTGTGCATCTCTGGGTTGAAGGGTTCTTCGAAGTTTTCGCGACTGTTGTTTCCGCATTCCTGTTTGTAAGAATGGGTCTGTTAAAGATAAAAACCGCGACGAGTGCAGTACTCTTTTCAACTATCATCTTTCTTGCAGGGGGTATTATCGGTACGTTCCATCATCTTTATTTTGCGGGTACGCCTACTGCAGTAATCGCTCTCGGTGCTACATTCAGTGCACTGGAGGTTGTTCCGTTAGTGTTCATGGGGTTTGAAGTATTTCACAATTTGAAAATCAGCCGTTCTACTGAATGGATAAAAGCTTACAAGTGGCCGATTTACTGTTTCATCTCAGTAGCATTCTGGAATTTTGTCGGTGCGGGTATCTTCGGTTTTCTTATCAATCCGCCTATAGCACTTTACTACATGCAGGGTTTGAATACTACTCCCGTTCACGGACACACTGCACTGTTTGGAGTTTACGGAATGCTTGGCATTGGTCTTATGCTTTTTGTCATGAAAGGTCTTACGGCAAAATATGTCTGGAAAAATAAGGTTATAAGTTTTGCTTTCTGGTCTATAAACATCGGACTCATGCTGATGGTATTGATTAGTCTTCTGCCAGTTGGTTTAATGCAGACTATAGCAAGCATTGACCACGGAATGTGGTATGCACGTTCGGCGGAGTTCATGCAGGACCCTGTTCTTCAGGTATTCCGCTGGCTAAGGGTAATCGGTGATACAATAATTGCACTCGGAACGCTCGCACTCGGGTGGTTTGTAATCGGATTAAAAACCGGTTGGTCGGTTGATAAATCGGTATCGGATCTCGAATAATTTTTTAAAACTAAAATGTAATTATTATGAAAACAAAATCAATTTTATATCTTGCAGTAATTTTGTTTACGGCATTTGCAATGAAGTTCTCTTATGCACACTGTGACACAATGGAGGGACCCGTTATTGCTGACGCAAAGAAAGCAATAGAGCAGAACAATGTAAACTATGTACTTAAATGGGTTAAAGCAAACGAAGAAAAAGAAGTTACTGATGCATTCGCACTAGCAATGAAAGTGAGAAATCTAAGCAAGGATGCAAAAGAACTTGCCGATAAGTATTTTTTTGAAACACTTGTCAGAGTACACAGAAACGGCGAGGGCGTTCCGTACACAGGGATAAAACCGTATGGTACCCCTATCGACAAGAAAATAGCAGCAGCCGATAAAGCGATAGAAATCGGTGACCTCACCCCGCTAAAGGCTCTGGTATCAAATGATATGATGCCCGAATTAACAAAGCGATTTGAAAAGGTTATGTCACTTAAAAATTTCGACGTTAATAATGTTGCAGCAGGAAGAGAGTACGTAGAAGCATACGTTCAGTTTTTTCATAATGCAGAGAAAGAAGGAGAGGGATGTATGCACGATTAGCTGGCGGCTGGTAGTTAATCTGCTGCGGTTCGCTGCGGTTCGCCACGGCGGATCTACGACAAAACGCACAGAACGCATAGTGAGGAAGTGAAGAGCAAGAACGCACACTGATTAGAACTGATTTGATTATGATGCACACTGATTAAGAGCAGTGACAAAGTGACAGAGTGACAAAGTAAAGAGCAAGAACGCACACTGATTAGAGCTGATTTGATTATGATGCACGCTGATTAAGAGCAGAGAAAATAAGAACAAAAGATTTTTGCCCACAAATTAACACAAATAAGAGATTTAATTAGGGCTAAGAGCTTTGAGAGCAGTGAGGAAGTGAAGAGCAAGAACGCACGCTGAAAGAGCTGATTTGATTATGATGCACGCTGATTAAGAGCAGTGACAAAGTGACAGAGTGACAAAGTAAAGAGCAAGAACGCACACTGATTAGAGCTGATTTGAATATGATGCACGCTGATAGAGCAAAAAATTTTTGCCCACAAATTAACACAAATAAGAGATTTAATTAGGGCTAAGAGCTTTGAGAGCAGTGACGTGTGAATAGTTAATAGTCAATAGCATAAGAGCAGTGACGTGTGAATAGTGAATAATGACATAAGAGCAGTGACGTGTGAATAGTTAATAGTCAATAGTTAATAGTTAATAGTTGATAGTTGATAGTTGATAGTTGATAGTTGATAGTTAATAGTTGATAGCATAAGAGACCCGATAAAGAGCATCGGGATGCAAAGAGCGCACAGTGACGAGTGACGAGTGACGAGTTATAATAAACCGCTTTCATATATAGTAAAATAATCGTATATTTGTATAAAAACAATTATGCGAAAATTACATTTAACTAAGGAAATCAATCCGGAAATTATTAAGGAAAAAATGAGATCGGCTACAAATGTCTCAGATTACAAGAGGTGGCAAATTATTTACAACGTTCGTGTTTATTCTGTTGATGCAGAGTATTTATCAGACATTACCGGTTTTTCGAAGGCTAATGTTTACACAATCGTTCAGCGATTTAATAATTCAAAAGACCCAGATGTCACCACGAAGCCAAGAGGGGGAAGACGAAGAGAAATAATGAGCGTTGAGCAAGAGCGTGAACTTATGAATAGTCTTGAAAGCAAGGCTTTGAAGGGTGAAATATTATCAGGGAAGGATATACGAAAAATTGTTGAACAAAAGGTAAACAAACCTGTTTCTGATGATTATATATGGGATTTATTTAAGCGAAATGGTTGGACAAAACATTCCCCCCTGACTTCGTCACTTATTTTTCTTTAAGTAAAAATCCTGCAAAATTCAGCCA
>CAZVCC010000008.1:0-75537 GCA_964626015.1 uncultured Ignavibacteriaceae bacterium | reverse complement strand
AAATTAATCCTTTTTTAATTTCTCTAAAACCGATTTATTTAACATACGAGGGCGCAAAGAAGAGCAAAGGACGCAAAGAGAACAGTAAGGAAGTGAGAAAGTGAGAAAGTAATCCGCCACGGCGGGTCTACGACTCGATCGCAGAGAAAAGATTTATTTTACTGCTTAAGAGCAGAACAATATTAATAAACAAAAAGCTTTCATCGCAAAGTTCGCAAAGAAGAACAAAGGACGCAAAGAGAACAGTAAGGAAGTGAGAAAGTAATCCGCCACGGCGGATCTAAGACTCGATCGCAGAGAAAAGATTTATTTTATTGCTTAAGAGCAGAACATTGTTAATAAAGAAAGATTTTACCACAGAGTCGCACAGAGGTAATCACGGAGCACACAGAGAAAAGATTTTTTATATTGCTAAGAACTTTGCACACTGAAAGAGCTGATTGGATTATGATTAACACAGATAAGACAAATTTTATAGACCACGGATTATCACGAATGAGACGGATAAGAACGGATTGAGAAATTATTTTTATTGCTAAAAGCTTTGAACAGTTAAGAGCTTCAAGAAAAGATTTTACCACCGAGTCGCACAGAGGTGTTCATTCGCCACGGCGGGTCTACGACTCGAGCAAAGAGAAAAGATTTATTTTATTGCTTAAGAGCAGAACAATATTAATAAACAAAAAGCTTTCATCGCAAAGTTCGCAAAGAAGAACAAAGGACGCAAAGAGAACAGTAAGGAAGTGAGAAAGTAATCCGCCACGGCGGATCTAAGACTCGATCGCAGAGAAAAGATTTATTTTATTGCTTAAGAGCAGAACATTGTTAATAAAGAAAGATTTTACCACAGAGTCGCACAGAGGTAATCACGGAGCACACAGAGATAATATTAGGATTAAAAAATTAAACAGCGAGATAAGGTCGGAGATCACAGAGAAAAACTGTTTTTATTGATTAAGAGCAGAACATTGTTGGATATATTATTGGGAGTCGGTGATGGCGCTTTTGGCGAGCTGGTCGACGCGCTCGTTCCAGAGGATGCCGGTGTGGCTTGGGACTTTTATCCATTCGATGGTGATTGGCTGGCGGGACATGAAGTCCTGATAGTATTTTGTGGAGACGAGGTTTGCTTTCCATTTGCCTTGTGCCCAGTACTTTAAGCCATTGTAGTCGTAGTAAAGCCGTATCTTCTTTATTTTATTTTGGCAGCAATAATCGATTGCTTTTATTACGGCTTTCATTTCACCCGTTATCTGATTTGAACTTTTTACTTTCTCAGTATTGACGAGTCCTTTTAGTTCTTTTATTACTTTACCGTTATTTCTGATTATAGCTGCGTAAGATGTTTTATTATCGAAGTAAGAGCCGTCAACATCTATTTCGTAACCTTTATTTGTGTAAACCCCGTCTTCGGGTACGGAGTTGTCCATGCTGCTTAAAAGTCTTTCAAAATCGGAACGGGTTTTCTTATCTTTTATTTCATGAAATCCGAGTTTGAAGTTCTTCTTTTTTGGGCTGTAATAAAGATTTAAGATACCGACGTTATCAACATCGATTTTTGCGGAGTATTCCCTGAAGGAATCATCGTCCATAGATGAGGGAAACCCTGCATCAATGAGCATTTCGAGGATTTTCCAGCCGTGCTCTTCGAGTATTTTGCGGTTTTTCATACAGCAAGTTAGCAAATACGCAGTTACAATAAAATGTTATTCAAATATTCAATTGAATATCAAAAGCAAATAGACTATTTTGATACAATATTACAAAAAATTTAACGCATTAAATGAAACTGACAAAAAATTTAACCGCCGGAGTAATTCTTGTGTTGTTAGTTTTATCCATCTCATCGTGTGACAAAAAGGAAGACCAGCAGGCTCTTTTACAGCAGCAGGAACAGTATGCGAATAAAGACAAGGAGCTGAAGGACAAGGAAGATTTTCTGAAAATTAAAGAAGAGCAGTTAAAGCAGTGGGAAGAAAGGCTTAAGCAGATTGATTCCACGCTTGTTTCGTCGGGCAGTCTATCGGGAACGATGCAGCAGGACACTTCTAAGACGGTAACGATTCCGACTTCAAAAGATTCCGCAAAGATAAAAGAAAAATCTTTGAAGGAAAAGAAACTGGAAGAAAAGGAAAAAGAGCTGAACAAGCGTCTTGACAATCCGAAGGTAGCAATCAATGATTATCTTGAATACATAAAGCGCGGAGTGGACGATTCGAAGACTTTCGACGCAAACATGAAGAAGGCGAGCGAGGTATGGGATAACCGCAGTACTGACAGCTTTAAGAAGAACTACAAGAGCACGAAGAAATTCGTGATAACGGAAGAGCCTAAAGTCGTCTCGCAGAAGGGCGGTACGGCTGTAGTGAGGGTGAAAGTAAAGCAGACGATGGTTGGTGCTGACGGCAAGGAAGTTGAAAAGGCGAGCGAAATAAGCTACACGCTTCATGCCGATAAGAACGGAAAATGGAAGATTAAAACAAACGTAGTTAAATAAAAATATTATTATCACATGAGCATATTAGTAAATAAAAGGTCGAGAGTTCTCGTACAGGGTATTACGGGTTCCGAGGGGACTTTTCACACTACACAAATGATAGAGTACGGAACTAACGTTGTGGCTGGAGTAACTCCCGGCAAGGGCGGTACTCTTTTCAACGAAAAGGTTCCGATTTTTAATACAGCAAAAGAAGCAGTATCCGCGACAAAGGCAAACGTTTCAGTAATTTTCGTACCCGCAGGATTTGCGGCGGATGCGATTATTGAGGCAGTAAATTCAGGGATAAATCTTGTTGTATGCATAACCGAGGGTATTCCCGCGAAAGACATGGTCAATGTTTACAACTATGTACAAAGCCAGAATAAAGACGGACGAAGTGTAAGGTTTATAGGACCGAACTGTCCGGGCATAATAAGTCCGGGCGAGTGCAAGATAGGCATAATGCCCGGGTTCATACATAAGAAGGGAAGAGTGGGTGTTATATCAAGAAGCGGGACGCTTACATACGAAGCAGTTGACCAGCTGACAAAGCTCGGTATCGGGCAGTCGACTTGTATAGGCATTGGCGGCGACCCTGTTATAGGAACGCGGTTTATTGATGCCATTAAACTTTTCAATGAAGATAAAGATACGGATGCGATAGTTATGATAGGCGAGATAGGCGGGAGTGCAGAGGAAGAGGCAGCTTACTTTATAAAGAAGCATGTTAAGAAACCTGTTGTAGGGTTTATAGCGGGCAGGACGGCTCCTCCGGGACGCAGGATGGGACATGCGGGTGCAATCATAGCAGGCGGCAAGGGAACGGCGGCGGAAAAAATGGCAGTGATGAAGGAATGCGGAATTCATGTGGTTGAGTCTCCTGCGGATATCGGCAAGACCATGAAGGCAGATCTTGAAAAAGTTAAAGTTAAAAAGGGCGCGAAGAAGATTAAGAAAGCCGTAAAGAAAGAAGCAAAGAAAGTAACAAAGGTGCTGAAGAAAGCGGCGAAAAAAGTAGCAAAGAAATAGTTGAAACTAACGACGATAAAAATTAACAACGCGAAGTTTTTTGCGTATCACGGAGACCTTGAGCACGAGAAGGTTTTCGGGAATCAGTTTGAAGTTGATATTGAGATGGCATGCGACCTGAGCGGGCTTGAAGATTCAGACAAGCTCAGCAAGACGGTGAACTATCTTGCTGTTTACAACCTTGTAAAGGAAATATTCAACAAGGAAAAGTTTAACCTTGTTGAGACGGCTAACCTGAAAGTATGCGAGGCAATTCTGGCAAACTTTGCGCTTGTACAGAGGGTAACAGTAAAGATAAGAAAACCGAACGCGCCGCTCGGCATAATAGATTCGGTTGAAGTAATAAACGAACTGAGCAGGAATTGACGAGGGACGTTTTTCTTGGGCTTGGCTCCAACCTTAACGACAGACTGAAGTATTTAGACACAGCAGCTTCTCTTATAGGAAGCTGCATTAATATTAAAACAGAAAGTGTTTCATCGGTGTATGAGACGGAGCCCTGGGGAGTTAAAGAGCAGAACAGTTTTCTAAACAGTGTTATGAAAGTCAGCACGACTTTCACTCCAGAAGAGCTATTAGGTTTTGTAAAAGAAACGGAAAAGAAAGCAGGCAGAAAAGAGAGAAAAAAATGGCACGAAAGAGAGATTGACATTGACATTCTTTTCTTTGCTAACGTTGTTTTTGAAGGCGAGAACTTTTCCGTACCGCACAGGGAGGTTCAGAACAGAAAGTTTGTACTTGTACCTATGTGCGAGATAGACGGGGGGTTTGTTCATCCGCTGCTAAACAAGACGATGACAGAGCTTCTCCGTGACACAAGAGATAAATCGGATGTTTACGTTTATAAAAATTAAATAAATTTGCCGCAATCACAGATTAAATACATAGCGATTGAGGGAGTAATCGGAGCGGGCAAGACAACTCTTGCGAAGATGCTCGCAAAAAAGATGAATGCAAACCTTGTGCTTGAAAGCTACGAGGACAATCCGTTCCTCGAGAAGTTTTACAAGAACCCAAGGCGGTATGCACTTCACACGCAGATGTATTTTCTTATGTCACGTTACAAGCAGCTTCTGGAACTCCGACAGGATGACCTTTTTCACGAGTACATGGTTGCGGATTACATTTTTGAAAAGGACAAGATATTTGCTTACCTGAACCTTGCCGATGACGAGCTTGAGCTGTACGAGAGAATGGTCTCGTTCATTGAGCGAAATCTTAAAAAACCGGACCTTGTAATATATCTGCAATCGACAGTTGAAAGGCTTATGGCGAACATAAACAAGCGCGGAAGAGCAGCAGAGAAAAACATGAGCGAAACGTACATATCGGATTTAAACGAGGCTTACAACTACTTCTTTTTCAGGTTCAAGGCTTCGAGGGTAATGATAGTGAATGCAACCGAGATGGATTTTGTAAACAACGAAAACGATTTTAACGACCTTATAGCTGAAATACTGAAACCCGAGCACGGGAATATAGAGTACTTCAATCCTTCGATAAAGAAAGCAGCAGGCAGATAAATGCTTAAGTTTCTCTGGTACCTTTTTATATTTTATTTTGTTTTTTATCTTATAAGATACTTTTTCAGAATATACAGAGCTGCTAAGAATAAATCTTCACAGATTGTAAAACCGCCGGTTGAAATCAAGAAGAAACACGAAATTGATAAGGATAAAGTTGTTGATGCGCACTATGAAGAACTCTGATACACAAACCGAGAAAGCAAAAAACATACTGATAGTAAGACAGCATCACCAGCTTGGGGACATGCTCTGCGCACTTCCGATGTTTGCTGCTATCAGGAAGAAATTCCCGAATGCATACATAACACTTATTGCTTCACCCGTCAGTTATGAAGTTTTAAAGAGCAAAGCAAATCCTTATATAAACCAGGTAATTAATTACAACAAACAAAGTGTTCATTCCCTTCTGGATTTTTTCAATCAGCTGTTTTCCCGCAAGTATGATGTAGGGATAGTACCTTCAACGGCTTCAATATCGCGTACCTCGCATTACATTAATTTTATTTCTGGCGCAAGAGTACGAGTCGGAGCGGAGAGTATTGAAAACAAGATTAATAAATCTGCGAACCTTCTGACGGTAAAGAAGAAGTTTTTCTGGGACGAGCAGAAGCTTCATCAAACGGAGAGGAATCTTGATATAGTAAGACTTATAGGCTGCGACCTCTCTCCGGAGGAGAAGAAAAACGTAAGGATTTTTCTTGACAGAAAAGAGGAGGCGTATGCAGAGCGTTATTATGAGAACATTTTCCCTGATAAATCAAAGCCCGTGTTTGCGTTCCATGCGGGTGCGGCAAAAGTTCAGAACAGATGGGGCAAAGATAATTTCGTGAAACTGATTCTTATGCTTCACAAAAAATATAATCCTTACATTGTGTTTACGTCGGGTCCGATGGACGGGGAAATAAACAATTATATTAAGCACAAGCTAAAGGATCATTCGGTTGAATCTGAGGTAATGCACAAAATGACGATAAGGGAGGCTGCTTCAATATTAAGCCGTGCAGCGCTTTATCTGAGCAACGACACGGGTCCGATGCATGCTGCTGCATACGTAAACGCAAGAGTAATAGGATTGTTCGGACCGACAAAGGGGTACGAATGGGGACCTATAAATCCGCGCGGGGCATATATTCAGTCTGATACGGAAAGTATAGATGATATTCAGGCGGTCGATGTGTACAATTTTATAAACAATTATTTAAAGAAACAGTAAACAATGCAGAATAAAACGCTGGCAGCGATTGATATAGGAACGAATTCATTTCATCTTGTGATTGCGAGCGTGAATGATAAGGGTATAGTAAAAGTACTTACTAAAGACAAAGAGGTAGTACGGCTCGGAAAGAGTTCAACCGACATGAAGTATATATCTCTTGACGCGATGGAAAGGGCGATAACTGCGCTGAAGCGATTTAAAATAACGTGTGACTCTTTTAACGCTGAAATCAGGGCAGTGGCAACGAGCGCAACGCGTGAAGCATTGAACAAAGACGAGTTCATAAACGAGGCATACAGGAGAACGGGCATTTCGGTTGAGGTAATATCGGGGTACGAAGAAGCGCGTTTGATTTATCTCGGGGTACTTCAGGCGCTTGACGTGTACGACAAAAAGATACTTTTAATTGACATAGGCGGCGGGAGTACAGAATTTTTAACGGGAGAGAAGGGCAACGTGAAATTCTCGAACAGTATAAAGCTTGGGGCAGTACGTCTGACGGAAAAATTTTTCTCAGACGGAAAGTACACAAAAGAGAATATAGAAAATGCACGGCTTCACGTAAGAAGTCTTATAAACCCTATTGTACGCAGTCTTAAGAAAGAAAGCTACGATATAATAATCGGAACATCGGGAACGATAACGAACCTTGGTTCGATTATTTACTGCAAGAGTTCAACGGAGGATGTTTCGCTTTTCAATTTCAACAACTACAAGTATACGGATACAGAGCTAAACGATGCCGTAAAGACAATTCTGAGCTATGACAATGCTGCCGTTATTAAAAAAATCGAGGGGCTTGATTCAGACAGGGCAGATATAATCACGGCGGGTGCAATAATACTCGAACAAATATTTAAAGAGATAAACATCAAGCAGATAACTCTTTCAAGCTATGCACTGCGAGAGGGAATACTCTTTGATACTATAGATAAAGAGCACAACACGCTGCAATCGGAAGACATGAAGAACGTGCGGTACAGGAGCGTTATAAACCTCGCAATACACTGCAGTTTTGACGAAGCCCATTGCAGGAAGATACTTCAGCTTTCTATGCCGATATACAGCGCTTTAAAGGATAAATTCGGACTGACCGACTATGAGCTTGACCTGCTTGAAGCGGCGATATACCTGCATGATATTGGGCACAGCATTTCTCATTCGCAGCATCACCGGCATTCATACTATCTGATTAAGAACTCAGAGCTGCTCGGGTTCAACAATGAGGAGATAGAGGTAATAGCCAATGTTGCAAGGTACCACAGAAAATCGCATCCAAAGACAAAGCACGCAGAATTTAACAAACTTTCTCCCGCGAATAAAAGCAGGGTAAAGATGCTTTCGGGAATATTAAGGATAGCTGACGGACTGGACAGGGGGCATAACTCGGTAATAGATTCAATAAAGGTAACTGTTCAGGATAAAAATTTTCATGTAAAGGTCACACCGAGAGAAGGAAAAGACCCTACGCTTGAACTCTGGGGAGCGAACATGAGAAAAGAATTATTTGAAGAGGCATTTGGTTATAATATATTAATAAATTAATTATCGCTGTAATTGCTTGAAACACGAAAAGAAATAGAGAAAACGGTGCTGGTATATTTTTCCGTTAAAGACGGAAAGAATTCCTACGATCACATACAATCGCTGAACGAATTGAGTTCGCTTGCAGAAACTGCGGGTGCGGAAGTTGTTAAGTCATTTTATCAGTTTTCAAGCAGTTATGATTCGCGGTACATGATAGGCAAGGGAAAGGTTAAAGAAATTGCTGAGTACGTTGAAGAGCACGGTATATCGCTTGTAATATTCGAGAACGAGCTTACTTACACGCACCTGCGAAATCTGGAACAGGAAATAAAATGCAAGATACTTGACAAGTCAAAGCTGATACTCGACATTTTTGCGAACAACGCAAAGACAGCGCAGGCAAAGCTTCAGGTAGAGCTTGCACAGCTTGAATACTCGCTGCCGAGACTTACGCGGCAATGGACGCACCTCTCAAAGCAATACGGCGGAATAGGTACGAAAGGACCGGGCGAAACGCAGATAGAAACCGACAGGAGACTTATAAAGAAAAGAATTTCTGTTTTAAAGGAGAAACTTGAGAAGATAAACGTTCAGAGAAAAACTCAGGCGGACGAAAGGAAGAACTTCATAAGGCTTTCTCTTGTGGGGTATACAAACGTTGGCAAGTCGACATTGCTCAACCTGCTGACGGCTTCGGATGTTTACGTAGAGAACAAACTTTTTGCAACTCTTGATACATCAACGAGGGTATTAAACATAAAGACTAAAGATACAGAATCCGTTATTTCAAAATTTCCCAAAAAGGTACTGATATCGGACACAGTCGGGTTTATTAAAAACCTTCCTCACAATCTTATAGAATCCTTTAAGTCAACGCTTTCTGAAGTGGTTGAGTCAGACCTGCTTCTTCATGTTGTTGACGTATCGAACAGCAATTTTGAAGAGCAGATAAACGTTGTAAACGAAACACTTGAAGAAATAGGAGCTAAGGGGAAACCCATACTGTTTGTTTTCAACAAAGTGGATATACTTGAGAACAAGGAAATGATAAAGGGGCTCAGCCAAAAGCATAAAGATTCGGTTTTTATATCGGCGAAGAAGGGAATCAATGCAGCTGCTCTTATAGTAAAAGTAAAGGAGATGCTGACGCATGACACGAAAGAAACAGTTATTAAGCTGAAGCCGCATGATTACAAGGGTTTAAGCACTCTATACGGGAGTTCGGAAATACGTGATGTCAAATATTTAAAGACAGGCATTAAAGTAACGATAAAAACAAAACCTTCAGGCAAAAAACATTTAGAAAAGAAAATAGAATAAACATGGCACACACAGAATATAAAGGGATTGATTACTACAATCTCGACGACATTTTAACAGAAGAAGAAAAAGCGATTAGGGATACTGTAAGAGACTTTGTAAGCAATGAAGTTATTCCAATCATAGAGCAATACAACCAGGAGATGAAATTTCCGATGCAGCTTGTTCCAAAGATGGCTGAGCTGGGGTTGTTCGGACCGACACTGCCCGCGGAGTACGGCGGGATGGGGGTTAACAACATAGCATACGGTTTGATAATGCAGGAGCTTGAACGAGGAGACAGCGGCGTGAGAAGTTTTGCTTCCGTGCAGTCGGCACTTGTTATGTATCCAATTTTCACGTATGGAAGCGAGGAGCAGAAAAAATACTGGCTGTCAAAGCTCGCGAGTGCGGAAAAGATTGGATGCTTCGGTCTTACAGAGCCGGATTTCGGAAGCAACCCGGGCGGCATGATTACAAAAGCAGAAAAAGTTGACGGCGGATACCTTATTAACGGTGCAAAGATGTGGATTACGAACGGAACTATTGCAGACGTTGCTGTTGTCTGGGCAAAGCTCGACGGCAAAGTGAAGGGATTTCTTGTTGAGAAAGGAACCAAGGGATTCACGGCACCTGAAACGAAGGGCAAACTTTCACTCCGTGCGTCGGTAACATCTGAGCTTGTTTTTGAGGACTGTCTTATACCGGAAGAAAATATTCTTCCCCTAAGCGGCGGTCTGAAGTCACCGCTTTCCTGCCTGACTCAGGCGCGTTACGGTATTGCATGGGGAGTTACGGGAATGGCGATGCACTGCTACAGCACTGTACTTGATTATTCTTTATCGCGTATTCAGTTCGGTAAACCGATAGCCGCTTTTCAAATAACGCAGGAAAAGCTTGCCATGATGTTAACGGAAATTACTAAGGCACAGCTCTTAAACTACCGCCTTGCACAGATGAAAGATAACGGAACTATGAGACCGCAGCATGTATCATTAGCAAAGAGAAACAACTGCGAGATTGCAAAAACTATCGCTTCAATGTCACGCGAAATGCTCGGTGCGAACGGCATACTTGATGAATACCCAATAATGAGGCATTTGAACAATATTGAATCTGTAAAGACATACGAAGGCACTCATGAAATGCACACATTAATTCTCGGCGAGGACGTTACGGGTATAGGGGCGTTTGAATAAAAAAGCGATTTAAGAGAAATGAAAAAATTTGATATACCTGTTTTTTACCGCAGCTCATTAATCACAAAGATTAAGAAACTGCGGGAATTAAAAGACCCGAGGAAGAGGGATTACTCGCCAACATCGCTGGACTTTGGTTCAGTTGAATTTCTTGTCGGGCGTCATTTCGGTTTTTGCTATGGGGTTGAGAATGCGATTGAAATATCTTACAAAGTTATAGAAGAAAATCCGGATAAGAGAATTTATCTGCTAAGCGAAATGATCCATAATCCCGAAGTAAACGGAGACCTGACAAGCAGGGGAGTTAAGTTTATATGCGATACAAACGGAAATCAACTCATAGACTGGGGAGAGCTTAAACCCGAGGACATTGTTATTATACCGGCATTCGGCACGACAATAGAAACACAGAACAGGCTTACTGATATAGGAATAGAAGCATTAAAGTATGACACGACATGTCCGTTCGTTGAAAAGGTATGGAACAGGGCTTCATCGCTCGGCAAGAGCGATTTCACGGTGATTGTACACGGCAAGCACAATCACGAAGAGACACGCGCAACGTTTTCTCACAGCAAAGAAAACGCGCCTACTCTTATAGTGCGTAACATTAAAGAGGCACAAATTCTCGGGAGTTTTATACTTGGGGAAATCTCCAAGCAAGATCTTTGTGAATATTTTAAGAATAAAATCTCCGAGGGCTTCGATCCAGAAATACATCTTACCAAAGTTGGTGTCGTGAATCAGACGACAATGTTAGCCTCTGAGACACAGGCGATTGCGGATTTAATCAGAGATGTAATGATAAAGAAATACGGCGTGGAAAACATCAAAGACCATTTCGCCGATACACGCGATACGCTTTGCTACGCAACTCATGACAATCAAAGGGCAACGTTTGCATTGCTTGAAGAGAAGGCTGACATTGCAGTAGTCGTGGGAGGTTACAATAGTTCAAACACATCTCACATAGTGGAGCTGTGCGAGAAAAAACTTCCGACGTATTTCATTTCGGGCTCATCTAAAATAATCAGCATGACAAGCATACTTCATTATGATATTCGAAAAGGCAAAGAGCTTGAAACCGAGAACTATCTGCCCCAGAGCGGAAAGACGAGAATTATCCTGACAAGCGGTGCTTCCTGTCCTGATGCCGTAGTAGAAGATGTGCTGACAAAACTATTATCCTTTTTCAGCGAAACAAAAACGACAGATGAGGTTTTGAAAACAACGGGCAAAATTTATGAGTGCTGAGTTTTTAAAAGCCTGTACCGTTACGGACCTTGAAGATAACAAGGGATTTCTCTTTGTTGTTGATGATGTTAACGAGATTGCAATCTTCAGGGTTAACGGAAAAATTTATGCTGTCGATAATGTTTGCCCGCACAATCATACTCCTAAAATACATCTTGGATACATAGAAGAAGAACATGTTCTTTGTCCTGTTCATTTCTTTAAGTTCTCGCTTAAAGACGGTAAACAGAAGGATGGATCCGGATGCACGTTAAAAACTTACAAGGTTAAAGTAGAAAATGATGAGGTCTTCGTTGAAAAACCTGCCGGTAAAATATTCAATTTTAATTTTTAATTGTCCGCCTCTTTATCAAATACCCTAAGAGAACTTTGCTTAAGAGAGGGTTTCTTCAATGCAGGGTTTGCAGAGTACGAAAAGTTTTCTGCCGAAAGTGCAAATTATAAAAATTGGGTTGAAGAGGACAGAAACGCAGGTATGGAATGGATGTCCCGCAATGTGGAGAAAAGAGAAGATGTATCTTTAATACTGAAAAACGTAAAGTCTGTGATTTCTCTTGCATACTTTTACGACACACCTTTTGAGCATGATGAAAAGTTTTTGAAAATTTCACGTTATGCCTGGGGTGAGTATGACTACCATAAGATTATTAAAAGGAAATTAAAGAACATCTGCAGAGAGTTAAAGGCATACGATGATTCTATTGAAACAAAGTATTATGTTGATGACGGACCACTTCTTGAAAAGGCATGGGCTGTAAAATCGGGAATTGGATGGATGGGAAAGCACGGAAATGTGATTAATCATGAAGCGGGAAGTTTTTTCTTCCTGTCCGAAATATTGATAAACAAAGTACTTGACTATGATGCTCCTGCGGAGAATCTTTGCGAAACCTGCAGAATCTGCATAGACGCATGTCCGACGGGTGCCATATATGATGATTACAGGGTTGATGCTAACCTCTGCATTTCATACCAAACGATTGAAAATAAAAACGAAATACCCCCGTATATAGATTTATCGGGATGGATATTCGGATGTGACGTCTGCCAGGATGTCTGCCCGTACAACAGGAAGAAATTTTTCACTGAAGATAAAAGGTTTTACCCTTTGAAAGGAATTTTTAATGCATCGCAGAACGAATTAGAAAAAATTACAGAAGAAAAGTTTAACGAATTGTTTAATAGTTCACCCGTTAAAAGAACAAAGTACACGGGCTGGAAGAGAAACCTGAGACACGCATCTCTTAATAGGTAAACCCCGCTGAAAGATTCACGTCTGTTCTGCTGCTTGAATTCTCATAAAACACTTTCTGGTCTCCATCGAGACTTAAATACCTTGTGTGAATCCTGATGTATGCTTCTTCAACGGGCTTGTATTCTAATCCTAACGTTACGCCATTACCTTTAATGCCAGTATTGTTTGCAACTATACCCGAATAGACACCGTCAAGGTCCTGAAAATAATCTCCCCTCAGTGTTACACTGAATTTATCGCTGAAGTGGTACCTGAACGAAAGTAATCCGCCGTAAGTTAATGCTGCTTTTGTTGAGTCAGAAAGACCGGATTTATCCTGTGTTCCGAGGTCGCAGCTCAGGAGTATATCAATCTTTTTGTCCGGAGAGCTGTAGTCAAGAACAAGATTATTAAGAATGCGTGTTCTTCCCTCATCGCCGGCAGGCTGTTCGTTTCCGATGATGTTATTGTAAGTCAGTTTAATGTTGTCATTCAAAAGGTAATTCACCTGCATTCCAAAAGATTTGTTTTTGTTGTTATCTTCAATCACGTTGTATCCGTTAAGCAAATAGAGTGATGCATCAAGATTTTCAGCAAAATCAAAACTTGCCTTAATACCGCTTTGATAAAACGGTTCGTAATATGCCGGCAGTGAATTTGAATTCAAAAAATTATTTTGCGGAAGTCCCTCTGCCCCTAAATGCGTCAGAAAATAACCCGCATCTATCCAGAGCCCGTTTACAATCCTGAATCCGATATTTGCCTCCTGTATGTTCGGGTTTTCGGTATCCCAGTAGTACTTAGGAATATCGCCGTAATGCAGAGTGACAATACCCCTGATGATATCAGAATCATACTTTAAAGATACCTGCGCTATGTTAAGCCTGAATTCATCCCTTATCGGGTCAATGCAGTCAAACAGCCTGAACCTGCTTTCTTTGTCGGTATTCCAGCCGTAATAAGCGTCTGCATGTGCTGAGAGAGAGAAGTTTTCAACAAATTTCAAAATACCCTCTTTGTCCTGTGAGACAGAGCTTCCGACAAACGAGAAGAATATTAATAGAAATAAAGAGTACCTGTATGTTTTCATAACCGTAAACTGTTTAAAGTTTAGCCGAAAAAGCCATGTGATTACACAACAAAAAGGCTTACCTTATATTTGCACGCAAGCCCTTTAAAATAATTTCAAAACTATTAAGGGAAAATTCCCAAATCAAGATAAGAGGTTGCAATCTTGTCAATTGCCACAACAAACGCTGCTGTCCTGAAGCTGTCAATCTTTCTGTTCTTCATCTTTACGTCTCTAATCTGATGATAAGCATGAATCATCGTGTCTTCAAGCCCTGAGTTTACAAGGTCAAGCTCGTTAGGACCTGTTATAACAATGCTTCTCTGGTGCGGGGTTAATTTTTTACCCGTGATGTTTTCAATAACGTTTACAAGGTTTGAGTGCGTTGCTTCGTCATACCTTCTGTCCATTCTTCCGAAAGAAACATGCTGAAGGTTTTTAAGCCATTCAAAGTATGAAACCGTTACACCGCCCGCATTTGCGTACATGTCAGCGAGTATCAATATTCCTTTCTTGAGCAGTATTTCTTCTGCTTCAGCGGTAATCGGACCATTGGCACCTTCTACAATCATCTTTGCTTTTATCTTTCCTGCGTTTTTTGCTGTAATCTGGTTTTCGAGTGCTGCCGGTACGAGTATATCACAAGCCATTTCAAGTGCGTCAATGGAATTTTTTATGTTCTTAGCTTTTCTGAAGTTTAAAATCGAACCCGTTTCCTGTCTGTGTTTAAACACTTCTTCAACATTCAGTCCCTTCGGGTCATAAATAGCACCTTCTCTTTCGGCAAGTCCTACTATTACAGCACCGCCTTCGTTCTGCATCAGGTATGCGCCCCAGTAGCCTACGTTACCGAGTCCTTGCACGATTACTTTTTTCCCCTCAAGACCCTGCGTTAGTCCGAGCTTCTTCATGTCTTCGTCGACCCTGCATGCTTCGCGCGCCGCAAAGAAAACTCCTCGTCCGGTAGCTTCTTTTCTTCCGAGTATTCCCTGCTGGCTCAGGGGCTTACCGGTTACGCATGCCATTGAATCTGTTTGCGAGCCGTTGTATGAATGAAACGTCGAGTACGTATCCGCTATCCATGCCATTTCTCTTGGACCCGTGCCGTAGTCGGGGGCGGGTACGTCAATTCCGGGACCTATAAAGTTTTTCTTGATAAGCTCTGTTGTATATCGTCTTGTGATTCTTTCCAGTTCTCCGACACGGAATTTCCACGGGTCAACTTTGATGCCGCCTTTAGCCCCGCCGAATGGAACGTTTACAACAGCACATTTATAAGTCATGAGTGCTGCAAGGGCTTTTACTTCGTCCTCGTTAACCATTTCGCTGTACCTAATGCCGCCTTTTACGGGAAGCATGTGATGCGAGTGCTCAACCCTGTAAGCATCAACCGTTACATAATTATTGTCGTCAAGTCTCAGAGGAAATTGAAAATGATAAATACTGTTGCACATTTTAATCTGTTGTAAAAGACCCGCAGGATAATTCAGATGCTCTGCTGCTTTATCAAAAAAGTCGCAAACCGACCCGAAAAAGTTTGAGTGTTCCATAAAATGAAATTATAATTTATAAATTTATTTAATAATAATAATAATCAGTGATATATAAAACTTAAAAATAATTTTATCACAAATGAATTTTATTTTAAATTCTAATGATCATTGAATTTTGCTGCTTTTGAGGTTGAATAGAACAGACTGCGTTTTTTGTCTTGCTCGTTATTTTTTATAAATTCATAACACAGTAAATGTTTTATTTATAATGAAACAGGGTTATCCAAAACCGGTTCTTTTGCTTTTGGGGCTGCTTATCGGAATAAGTTTTCTGAGAAAGGATATTTTTGTTTGTGTTTAACAAAAATTTAAGGAAAACAATTAGAAGTATAGTGCGAAAACTATATTATAAAGATATAATAAGTTCAGTTGCGGTTAGTATTGCACATTTAGCACATCAAATTAAATTTTAGCGGTTTTTGAAGGTCTGTGAACACCCGTTTTGATTTTACAGAACAAGTATCCGTTGCTGTATAATTCTATTCGTGAGATAGCATTCTCCTTCTGCATATACCTAAATTAGACTTATTTTTCACTATAAATTCTTGTTTAAAATGAGTAATTTTATTGATGTTCTTATTAAATATTAATTAATACTTATTATTATGCCCACAAAATATGTTTATTATTTCGGCGGTAAAAAAGCCGAAGGTAAAGCAAACATGAAAAATTTGCTTGGAGGAAAAGGTGCAAACCTCGCAGAAATGGTTAATATTGGATTACCAGTTCCTGCAGGATTTACTATCACTACAGAAGTTTGTACAGCTTACTATAAAAACAAAAAGAAATATCCAAAAGAATTAAAAGGTCAGGTCTTAAAAGCACTCGAGAAAACCGAAAAACAAATGGGTGCAAAATTCGGCGACAGTGTTAACCCGCTGCTTCTTTCCGTCCGTTCGGGTGCGAGAAGCTCTATGCCAGGTATGATGGAAACTGTTCTGAACGTCGGGCTCAACGATATTACACGCGAAGGTCTAATCGCAAAAACTGGAAACCCGAGATTTGTTTATGACTCACAGCGCCGTCTTATTCAGATGTATTCGGATGTCGTCATGGAAAAAGCCGCAGGCATCGAACCCGCAGAAGGACAGGGTGTCCGCCAGCAGCTCGAAAGAGAACTTCATAAAATGAAGGAATCGAGAGGATGCAAACTCGATACAGACCTTACTGCAGACGACCTGAAAGAACTCGTCTCAATTTATAAAGCAAAAGTTTTTGAAGTACTCGGCAAGCCTTTCCCCGAAGATGCTATGGAACAGCTTTGGGGAGCAGTCGGCGCAGTTTTTTCAAGCTGGAACGGCAAACGTGCAATTTCTTACAGAAAAATTGAAGGTATTCCGGATGAATGGGGTACTGCGGTTAATGTTCAGTCGATGGTGTTCGGTAACATGGGTGATTCATCGGCAACAGGAGTTGCATTCACACGTAACCCCGCCACAGGCGAAAATTATTTCTACGGCGAGTGGCTCGTTAATGCGCAAGGCGAAGATGTTGTCGCAGGTATCAGAACTCCAAACCCTATTAACGAAGTCGGAAAGAACGAACATAACATGCATCTCGATTCTCTCGAGGTTGCAATGCCCGAGGTTTACAAGAAGCTTCATAAGATAGAACTCAATCTCGAAAAGCATTACCACGACATGCTCGACCTTGAATTCACTATTCAGGAAGGCACGCTGTACATGCTACAGTGCAGAGTCGGGAAAAGAAACGGTGCCGCAGCTGTAAAGATGGCAGTAGATATGTACAAGGAAAGACTGATAAATGCAGAAGAAGCTGTCATGAGAGTCAGACCCGATCAGCTTGATGAACTTCTTCATCCGGTGTTGTTACCCGCCGCCGAAAAAGCCGCACATCTTTTGACAAAAGGTCTTCCCGCAGGTCCGGGCGGAGCAACAGGACAGGCAGTCTTCACGGCTAACGATGCTGTCGAATGGCGCAAAGCAGGAAAGAAAGTTATCCTCGTCCGCGAAGAAACCAACCCCGAAGATATTGAAGGAATGAGAGCCGCAGAAGCTATCCTAACTGCACGCGGCGGTATGACCTCACACGCAGCACTCGTCGCACGCGGCTGGGGTAAATGCTGTATCGTAGGTGCAGGTGCAATAGAAGTTAAGCTTGAAGAAAAATATTTCAAGGTCGGTGATACGGTTATACGCGAAGGTGAATGGGTATCATTAAACGGAACTAAAGGTGCTGTCTATGTCGGTCAGCTTGAAATGATGGATGTAGATGTTGAGAATGAAAACTTCACAAACTTCATGAAGATTTGCGATAAGGTTCGCGTCATGAAAGTCCGAACCAATGCAGATACTCCAGAAGATGCCGCAAAGGCGAGAAGCTTCGGTGCAGAAGGTATCGGACTCTTCCGTACAGAGCACATGTTCTACGGCAAGAACTCCGAAGAGCCTCTTTTCCTTCTCAGAAAAATGATAATGTCTAATACTGAAGCAGAAAGAAAAGCAGCTTTGGAAGAACTCTTCCCATACATCAAACGCGATATGAAAGGAACTATTGAGGCTATGGACGGTCTGCCTGTTACAATCAGGACGCTCGACCCGCCGCTTCATGAATTCGTTCCGAACAACGAAGAGGAAAGAATAAGACTTTCTGAAAGTCTCGGTATCTCTCTCGAAGAGTTTAACCAGAGAGCAGATGGTTTGCATGAAAACAATCCAATGCTCGGACACAGAGGCGTAAGGCTCGGTATTACATATCCAGAAATAACAGAAGTGCAGATTCGTGCAATCTATGAAGCAACGGCGGAATTAATTCTTGAAGGCAAAAAACCTTTGCCTGAAATTATGATTCCTGTCACCTCAACTTCACGCGAGCTGAAACATCAGTATAATATAATAGAAAGAATTTATAAAGAAGTCTGCGAGAAGTTCGGACTAAAGAGCTTCAAACGTATGACAGGTACGATGATTGAAATTCCAAGAGCTGCTCTCGTAGCGGATTACATAGCTAAATACGCAGAGTTCTTCTCCTTTGGAACTAACGACCTGACGCAGATGACGTTCGGTTATTCACGCGACGATATTGGTGGTTTCCTTCCTGACTACATTAAGCAGAGGATTCTTCCGCATGACCCGTTTGAAGTCATTGATAGATTCGGTGTCGGAGAATTAATGAAAACTGCTGTTAAACTCGGAAAAGCAACAAGACCGAATATTAAACTTGGTATTTGTGGTGAGCATGGCGGAGAGCCGAATTCAGTCGAGTTCTGCCACATGCTCGGACTTGCTTATGTTAGCTGCTCGCCTTTCAGAGTGCCTATCGCAAGACTTGCGGCTGCGCGTGCTTCGGTTGAGCATAAACACGGCGAATTATTTATGTCAAAGAAGATAAATAAAAAACCGGCACCAAAAATAGTAAAGAAGAAAAAATTAAAGTAGAGGTAATTTTCTTGATAACAAAAAGGCGGGGTAACCCGCCTTTTTCATCATACTGAAACTTGATATTATTATACTACTCCCTGATCCATCATTGAATCGGCTACCTTTAAGAATCCAGCAATGTTTGCACCGTTAACATAATTGCCGGGTGTACCGAAAGCTTCTGCCGTGTCATAAGCTGCTTTATGAATACTCTTCATTATTCCGCGAAGCTTTGCATCCACTTCTTCTCTTGACCATCCGTATCTCAATGAATTCTGTGACATTTCAAGTCCTGATGTTGCTACGCCCCCTGCGTTAGCTGCTTTACCGGGACCGTAAAGAATCTTTGCATCTATGAATTGATTTACGCCCTCAATAGTAGTCGGCATGTTTGCTCCTTCTGAAACAAGCATGACACCGTTCTTCAATAGATTCGCCGCATCTTTGCCGTTTATTTCATTCTGCGTTGCAGACGGGAATGCGCAGTCTGCTCTGTGGTTCCAGAGCGGATTGTAATCAAGTTTGGAATCAACCGGCGTGTAAACTGCAGATTTGAATTTCTTTGCGTACTCTTCAACTCTTCCGCGTTTTACATTCTTAAGGTCCATCAGATATGCAAGTTTTTCTCTGTCAAATCCTTTTTCATCATAAATGTATCCTGATGAATCTGAGCATGTTACCGGTTTACCGCCGAGGTCTAATAATTTTTCAATTGCATATTGTGCTACGTTTCCGCTTCCTGATACTAAACACGTTTTTCCTTCGTAAGTATCATTCCTGGTTGCGAGCATTTCTGCACCGAAATATACAGCGCCGTATCCTGTTGCTTCAGGACGTATTAACGAACCGCCCCAGTTTAGACCCTTGCCCGTAAGTACACCCACAAACTCATTGCGGAGTTTCTTGTACTGTCCGAATAAATATCCGATTTCTCTTCCGCCTACACCGATATCCCCGGCTGGTACGTCTGTGTTTGCACCAATATGCCTGAAAAGCTCGCTCATAAACGATTGGCAGAATTTCATTACTTCGTTGTCGCTCTTTCCTTTTGGATTGAAGTCGGAGCCGCCTTTACCGCCGCCCATCGGGAGAGTTGTAAGTGAATTCTTAAATACTTGTTCAAATGCAAGAAACTTCAGAATACCAAGATTCACCGAAGGGTGAAATCTCAATCCGCCCTTGTAAGGACCTATTGCGCTGTTCATTTCAATCCTGAAGCCGCGGTTTACTTGTACATTTCCCTGGTCATCAAGCCAGGGTACCCTGAATAATATTACTCTTTCAGGCTCCACGATTCTTTCAAGAATCCTGTGCTTGATGTACTCAGGTCTTTTCTGAAGAACTAGTTCAAGAGATTCAACGACCTCTGTAACCGCCTGAATAAATTCCGGTTGTCCTGCATCCTTTTGTTTAACATTTGCAAGAACTTCCTGTGCATACGACATAGAAAATTTCCTTTCTTTGTAATTTATTTATAAATGAGGTATAAAGTTGTCCGGAGAAAAAACTTTCTTGAAGATAAGAAATAAATATATATGCATCTGCTGTCAATAAATTGGTACATATTATACATAAATCATAATTGAAACAATGCAAAATATATTCACGTTTTTGAGCGGCTGGATTTATCCAATTTCCTGCGGTATGAAATCGGGCTACCTGTTTTTAATCAGCTTGTTGTATTCCATTATTAATTTTTCATAATCTTCATAGAAACGCTCTTTCTCAAGTCTTAAAAGCTCCTCTTTTAGCGAGTTCTCCGTTCTCGGTCCGCTTATGACAACTTCCCTCGGGGACTGTCTGTTAAAATTGTCGCCCGGTTTTGATTCTCTTTTCTGCTCGAAGTCCTTTTCTCTTTGTGAAAGTCTTGCGTCAAGCATTCTTGAAAGTATCCTGTTTTGTCTTTCAAAGAGTTTCTCATCTATTTCATATTCGCTTAATTGCCTTACTGTTTCCTGCATTTCTTTCTCAACCTCTTTCAGGTCGCCGAGTAGTTTTTCACCTGTCTTTTGCTGCTCTCTTTCAAACTCTTCGTTCAGCTGCTCAAGTGATTTTTGTGCTTCCATCTGTTCAATTCGGAGCCTGTCGAGTTGTTCCTTCTGCATCTGTGACAGCTCTTCTTTGCCGCCCTTTCCGTCTCTTCCAACCTGTCCGTCCTGTCCCATCTTGTTCATTTTGCCGTTTACACCTTGCTGCTGTCCGATTATCTCTGCAAGCTTTTGCATTAGCTGTCCCATCTTGCCGTCGCCTTTGTTGCCTTTTCCCTGTTGCTTGCCCATCTTATCAATCATGTCACCGAGCATCTTTGCAGCATTATCAAGTGATTCTTTTGCTTTACCCTGATTGTTCATAGCACTGTTTTTGTCACCCTGTTTCAAATCGTTTCCTGACTTATCCATTTTATTGTATGAATTTCCCAGCTCCTTCCCAAGCTCCGGAGAAATCTGCATACCGTCCTTTGTTGCATTCATAAGGTCATTGATGTTTTTCGACAGCTCCTGCTGTATCTCCCCCTGATCTTTTGCGAGGTCGTTAAAATCGTCCTTGTCGCTTTTGTCTAATTTATTCGTTTCGTCTTTTAAATCCTGTTCTTTTTCGCTCAGTTCTTCAAGGTTTTTCTTGATTTGTTTCAGTTTGTCCATCATCTTATTCTGCGTGTCCATGTTGCTCATAGCGCTTTCCAGCGAACTTTGCATCTGCTCGTTAAATTCTTCCAGGTCTTCTGATATTTCTTTTTGCGTCTGCTCGGATTGTTCTTTTTGTTGTTTGAAAAGTTCTTTAGAGGATTGATTCATCTTATCCTCTGTCTTTCTTTCATTCATCTTTTTAAGCAGGTCTTCCAGATCTTTTGGATTCATGTCGCCTTTGGTGTTCTTCATGTTATCTGTGAGCTTTTTCATGTCTTCTTTCAGCTTATTAAAATTTTCCTGTATCTGCTTCTGCTTATCACCCAGCGTGTTCATCTTTCCCTCGTTATTCTTTTCGGTGTTCTCCGTTTCTTTCCTAAGCTCTTCCTGTGCTTTTGTCATTTCATCGAGTTTCTGCGTAAGTTCTCCCATCTTCTGCAGGTTCTCTATCTGTTTCATAAGTTCCATAACCTGTTCAAGTTGTTTCTTAAAAGCTTCCTCGTCAAATTTAAGATTGTCTAAGTCACGTTTCATCTCTTCGTTGTTCTTTTTCATTGCTTCCTGAAGCTTCTTTAGCATATTCCTGAATTCAGGCGTATTAATCCTCTGAAACAGTTCCTGCAGTTTCATAAATTGTTCAAGCGTCTTCTCGCTTAAATTTGGGTTTTGCTTCAGGTCGTTTATTGTCTGGTCAATCTTGTTCTGAGCGTTTTCGAGATTCTTTTGCAGATTCTCCACTTTGTTCTGAAGGTCCTTCTTCCTCTGCTCGTTTATTGCATTTTCTTCCTGAGTCTTCTTAATATCGTTTATGTTTTTCTGTAAATCTTTCATCTCTTCAAGTACTGCTTGTAAATCAGATTTTATTTCTCTCGTGGAACTCTCGGTTCTCTTTAGCACTTCCGTACTTTTTGCAAACATGAGTTTTCTTAAATCAGATTTTGCTGACTTGCCGGAATTATCCGTTACCTCCAGGTAATAATCTGTTTGCAAACCCTTAGCACGGAAATTAAGAGCCCATAAATAATATACTTCCAGCGATGTTGCATCTTTATTCTCGATAGGTATTTCTATCTGGTTGAAATTTCCTCCAGCCGCAGATACATTATTACCGCTTCTGTACCATAAAACAAGCTTCGAGAATCCGTAATCATCGCTTATTATAGACTTAAGTTCAAGTTCCTTCTCGTTATAAAGAGTGTAATTGACATCTCTCGGTTGTACTATGTTTATTCTCGGAGGTTCATCGGGCAGCACTCTTATTGAATACTTTTTCCTCCTGAGGTTTTCTTTTCCATCTGTATTTTTTAATATAATATAATATTCACCATCTTTGTCTGTTCTGAATTCTCCCGCAGCCGTCATACCTGAAATGTTCAACGGGGTCTCCGTTCCGTTGTACAAAATTGCCGCATGACTTAGATTTTCTACGCTCTCAACTGTTATATTTACTGTACTCCCCTCTAAACAGACAACGTCTCCTTTGTTTTCTTCCAGCGCTTTTTCGGGAAGCTTTGTGTATTCAGGATATTTTATCGATAAATAAAACTTTTTGATAAATCCATCTTCTTCTTCAGTCGGGCTGTTTAAAATAGTATTCTTAAATTCTGTATTATAATTAATAAGTCTGTTAAATGCTTTTGATAATGCCGGTACAAACACAATCAGCAGAATAGTAGTAAGCAGCATCGCAAAAAATACCGTTATATATTTTCTCAGTTTCTGGAAATCGATAAAAGCATTAAAATCAACCGCTTTTGATTCCTTATATACTTTTTCAAGATTAGCCTCTGCAAGATTCTCTGATGAGTATACTCCAATACTGGTATTCTTGCATATTGATATCGCATTTCCAAGTTTATCTTTTATACCCGGAAAAAACCTTCCGATTTGCAGCGAATATTTAACGGAGTCAAACCTGTTCTTGTTAACGCTGATTATGTAAGAGAGTATTATATATGTGATGGTTGTGAGAAGTGTTATTGTGTATAAAAAGAAAACCACTTTTCTTGCCGCCGCAGAAAACTGAAATGCGGCTTCCGCCCCCGATAACAGCAGCACAAACAATGTATATATGGATAAGCCCAATGTAATGTTTATAGAAGCTCTGTGAACCCGCTCTTTCCTGAATACTGAAAATAGCAGATTCTCCAAATAAGTTAGTTTCGGCTTTAGTCTTGCTGTGTTATTCATATAAAATTTAAACGCTTAATAAACTCATAATGTTTCATTAAAATAATACTTGTTTTCTAAAACATAAATATATTTAATAAAAATATGATGTATTTATTTATACTTTGATTTTTTGTTCAATATTCTTGATTTTCTTACTACTACATAAATAATTGCACAGAGAAAAAATATATAGGGGAATACCCGCTTCACAGGGTATATCAATTGGTAAAGCATATTTGTACAAACGCCAACAGGTTAATATTAATACTGCCGTTATTAATCCGTCGGAAGTTGAAAGCGAAGTTAATATGCTCAGGAACGCTGTGGAAGTATCACTGAAAGAGCTCAACAAAATCTATGCAATTTCAGTCGAAAGAATCGGCGAGAAGAATTCGAAAATATTCGAAGCTCAGCTTGAAATCTTAAAAGACAATATTTTCTTGGAAAGCGTTATAAAAAGGGTTAGAAAGGAACTCCATTCCGCAGGTTTTGTCTTCAACGATGAAATTGAAAAACTCGTTGCCCTTTTCCTCAAGTCTGAAAATCAATATATGCACGAACGCTATGCTGATATGATAGACGTAAAAAACCGCGTTATCCGTAATATGAAACGCGATAAGCTTGTTTCTAAAGTTGAAGAAAATTCTATTATTTTCGCTCACGAACTTTCTCCTGCCGATACAATTCTCTTTAGCAGAAGAAAAGTTATGGGGTATGCTACCGATACAGGCGGTGTCACTTCTCATGCGGCAATTATCTCACGTGCATTGCGTGTCCCCTCTGTAGTTGGCTTGAAAGTTATTTCTAAACACATAAACTCTGGTGACAATGTTATCGTTGACGGTTTTGAAGGCTCGGTTATTGTTAACCCGTCCGAAAAAACAATAGAGTTGTATTCGCAAAAACAAAAAGAATTTAAATATCATACTCAGTTACTCGGCGAACTGACCATTAAACCTTGTGAAACAACAGATAAAAAACGTATAGAGATTACTGCAAACATTGAATTCCTTGAAGAAACAGAGTTCCTGCGGAATTGCGGCAATTGTGGTATTGGTCTCTATCGTACCGAACACTTGTTCATGGAAAAAGGCGATTTCCCTTCTGTTGCAGAACAGATTGAAGATTATACCCACATCTCAAACATTACTTTCCCAAAGAAAGTCACTATACGCACTTATGACCTTGGAGGCGATAAAGTCTTTACGGAAAACCATAAGGAACTAAATCCTTATCTCGGCTGGAGGGGTATTAGAATGTGTCTCGATCGCCCGGATATTTTTAAATCGCAGCTTGAAGCTATTCTGATTTCATCATCAAAGAAAAATATAAAGATAATGCTTCCTATGATTGCATCTTTGGAGGAAGTAAGAAAAACAAAAGAATTGCTTAAAGAAGTTAAAAAGTCTCTCGATAAAAAAGGTGTCTATTATGATAAAAATATTCCTCTTGGAATAATGCTCGAAGTTCCTTCTGCCTTCATTCTCGCAGAGGAACTTGCTGCTGAAGCAGATTTCTTCAGCATCGGAACGAACGACCTTATCCAGTACATTCTCGCAGTCGACAGAGGAAACGAATATATTTCGCATCTTTACCAGCAATTCCATCCGGCAGTTATACGTGCACTAGATAAAATCGTCAAAGGAGCACGGAAGCACAACCTTAAAGTTAGTATATGCGGAGAGCTTGCCTCGGTTCCTCTTGCCGTCCCCGTTCTTGTCGGACTCGGAATCGATGAGCTTAGCGTGCTGCCGTCAATGTTCAACGAAATTAAACAGGTTGTTAGGCTAATCAGCTCTGCCGAATCAAAAGAATTGGTGGATAAATTGCTGAAACTATCCACAGAAGACGAGGTAACTAAGATTATAAATAATTTTTTTGACAGAAAAATCAAACCCCAAATATTATGATTAATAAAAAGATTATTTCCCGTATTGATAAGCAAAATATGTTTAAAGTACTTTACGATTTCCCCGTTCAGGTTTGCAATGCGGTGGATATAGCCGCTAAAGTAATAACCAACAAGGTCAATGTTAGAAATTTAAAAAATATTATTGTTAATGGCCTCGGCGGCTCTGCTATAGGAGGCGATTTGCTGCGCAGTTATGTTGCGAATGAAATCAGCGTCCCCGTTTTTGTGAATAGAAACTATACCCTTCCCGAATTTGCAGGGAAAGATACTCTCGCAATTATATCTTCTTATTCGGGCAATACAGAAGAAACTATTTCCGCCTTTAATGATGCACTAAAAAGAAAATGCAGAATTATTTGCATTTCAAGCGGCGGCATGGTTGAGAAGCTCGCTAAAAAGCACAAGAAACTTCTTGTGAAAATTCCCGGCGGTCTGCAGCCTAGATGCGCACTCGGATATTCTTTTTTCACTCTCCTTGTGCTGTTTGCAAAACTGAAGTTTATTAGTGATAAGTCTGCCGATATAAACGAGACCCTGCTTGTACTCGAACAGTCCCTCGATGAACTATCAAACCTTACGTTCGATTCTAACCCGGCTCTTCAGATTGCTGCATTGCTTAAAGATAAACTTCCCGTTGTTTATTCTTCCGTAGATGTACTCGATGTGGTAAACTTGCGCTGGCGCGGTCAGATTTCTGAGAATGCAAAAATACTCGCTTATGGAAATCTCTATCCAGAAATGAATCACAACGAACTTGTTGGATGGGATTTGAACGAAGATATACTTAAGAAAATTAACGTTATTTTCCTTGAGGATATTTCCGACAACCCCCGCATTAAAATGAGAATGAAAATTACCGAAAAGGTATTTAAAAAACACGCGGCTAACATTCTACACCTAAGCAGCGATTGTAAATCAAAACTTGCTCGTATTTTCGACCTGATTTTCCTTGGTGATTGGGTTAGTTATTATCTCGCTATTCTTAACGGAGTTAACCCAACACCTGTTAATGCTATTTCTTATCTTAAAAAGGAACTCGATAAAATTAAATAAACATGAAAGACTCTTAAATATTTGAATAGATTCTATTTCTTTATAATTGCATAAAGTATTCATTTTGTATAAATTTACGTTAACTAATATTCCGTAAAATGACTAAAGAGAAAAACAACTATTCTGCTGCTGCTCTTAAAATCACGTTTATTTATCTTTTACTGGGTTTGCTCTTTGTGGTTTTTATGATTAACTCTTATAAAGATACATTTAGCAATATCATACTCGGGATTTCCTTTGCAGTCATTACTTCCGTGGTATTCTATTTCCTTATAAGTCAGTTTTTAAAGAAAGAAATACCCCCGCCGGTTGAAAAACCGGTAAGTGAAATTAATTATAAAGAAAAGTACGAGGAAGCCAAAAAAGCTCAGGCTTATTCAGAATTAATGAATAATGCTAAATCCCAGTTCCTCTCAAATATGAGCCAGGAAATTCGTATTCCAATGAGCGGAATTATCGGTATGACAGAGCTGATGATGCTTTCAAACCTTACTAAAGAACAAAAAGAATATCTCGATATTATTAATTATTCTTCCAGCACTCTGCTTGCTATTATTAACGACATACTCGATTTTTCAAGAATCGAAAGCGGGCAGTTGAAACTTGAATCAATTGAGTTCTCTATAAATGAACTTATGCAGAAAACTTCCCAGATTCTGGAATTTGAAGCGAAAAGAAAAAATGTTGCATTAACCGTTAACATCGACCCTAAAATTAATTATAATATTCACGGCGACCCGCTTCGTATAAATCAGATTCTTATTAATCTTGCCAAGAATGCTATAAAATACACAGATAAAGGTACCGTTGCTCTTTCCTTAAATGAGGTTAAACGTACAAACAACAAAGCCTCTTTATGCATGACCGTTAAAGATACAGGAAGTGGTTTTGATGCAGATACCGTGAAAAACTTATTCGGCTCTCTTGACGAATCAGGTAAAACTATTCTCGATAAAAATTTCCGTTATTCGGGTTACGGATTTGGCGTCCCGATAATTAAACATCTCATTGCTTTAATGGATGGTGAAATGTCCGTTAAAACATCTTTAAATGAGGGCTCTGAAATAACTGTTAATCTTCCGTTTGAAATATCCGCAAAAGAAGTTGTTGATTATCAGGAATCAGCACCCCCGAAAGAAATTTCCGAAGAACAAGAAGCAGAAGAACCTAAAGTAAAAGAAAAGGTCAGCATTCTCGTAGCCGAGGATAATATCGTCAACCAGCGGTTGGTAAAAGAACTTCTTTCTCGGAAAAATTATGACGTTACTATCGTTGAAAACGGTCTTAAGATTTTTGATGTACTCGAAAAATCAAGGTTTGATTTAATATTAATGGATATTCAAATGCCTATTATGGACGGCTTAGAAGCTACTTCTATCATCAGAGAAATTGAAAAGGGTACGGGTAAACACATTCCTATAATCGGAATTACCGCCTATGCCGTTAAAGCTGATAAAGAAAAATGTTTGTCCGCTGGTATGGATAACTATATGTCAAAACCTTTCGTAAAAGAGGAATTTTACAAAATGATTGATTCCTATGTGTCCGATAATTAAACATTTCTGATTCTATGAGCTCTGATTCTGTAAATGCAGGAAAAGAAATTCTCTGTTTCCATTGTGGTGATATCTGTAAGGACGATTCAATTAATATCGGCGATAAAAAATTCTGTTGCCGCAGCTGTAAACTTGTGTATGAGATACTGCAGGAAAACAACCTTTGCAAGTATTATGATTTGGAGAATCAACCCGGTAACTCTCCTCCCGTCAGAAGTAATATAAAATATGAGTACCTTGACGATGAAATTACGAAGAAACAAATGCTCGATTTCAGCGACGGTAAAATTAGTACTGCTACATTCTTTATTCCTCAAATGCACTGCAGTTCGTGTATATGGCTGCTCGAAAATCTCTATAAACTCGATAGCGGAGTCACTCATTCTCAGGTAAATTTCCCTCAGAAGAAACTCGTGTTCAAATTTCTCGAAGAAAAAACCTCCATCAGAAAAATCGCTGAACTTCTCGATTCCCTTGGCTATGAACCGCTTATTAACCTCGATGCCACCGAAAGAAAATCAAAACAAAAGCATACAAAAAGCCTTTACTACAAAGTCGGTGTTGCAGGGTTTTGTTTCGGAAATATCATGCTTCTTAGTTTTCCGGAATATCTCGGGCTTGAAAAATTAACCGACCCGGAGTTTCATAAATTATTCGGTTACTTAAATCTGTTCCTTTCTTTGCCTGTTTTCTTCTATTCAAGCTCGGAGTATTATTTGTCGGCGTATAAAGGTCTGAAAAATAAAATTATTAATATAGATTTCCCCCTGTTCCTCGGTATTTTTACTGTTTTTATAAGAAGTGTTTTCGAAATAGTAACTCAATCAGGCGCTGGGTACATGGATTCTATGTCTGGTCTTGTTTTCTTTCTTCTTATAGGAAAAATATTCCAGAGCAAAACTTATGATGCTATGAGTTTTGAAAGGTCTTACAAATCCTATTTTCCGCTTTCCGTTACTGTTATTAAATCCGGAAACCACAAAACTATTCCTCTCGCTAATCTTAAAGTAGGGGATAGAATTTATGTTAGAAATAACGAGGTCATTCCTGCCGACTCAATTCTGTTCAGGGGAGAGGGGAATATTGATTACAGCTTCGTTACTGGTGAGTCTCATCCCGTTCAAAAGGTTCTTGGAGAAATTATTTATGCCGGTGGCAGACAAATTGGCAGTGCAGTTGAACTCGAAGTCTTGAAAGAGGTATCTCAAAGTTACTTGACTCAGCTGTGGAATAGCGATGCTTTCACAAAAGATAAAGATAGCAAACTCGTCAGTTTTTCAAATACTATAAGTAAATATTTTACTCTCGCCGTTCTCACTCTGGCATTTGCATCCGCTGCTTATTGGATGCCCGTTAGTCTTGATATGGCAGTTAATGTATTTACCGCAATCCTCATCGTTGCGTGCCCGTGCGCCCTTGCTCTTGCTATTCCGTTTGCCTATGGAAATGTTATGAGAATTTTTGGTCGTAATAAATTCTATATCAAAAACACAAATGTAATAGAAAAACTTTCTAAGATTACATCCGTTGTTTTCGATAAGACAGGTACTTTAACCCAAAGCTCAAAATCAGAGATTGTTTTTATCGGCACCCAGCTTGATTACAAGCAGTTGACTCTTGTTAAATCTTTGTCCGCTCAGTCAACCCACCCGCTAAGCCGTAAGATTTTTGAACTCTTGTCGGATGTTGACATCATTGAGCTTAAAGAATATAAAGAGTTTACAGGAGCTGGAATTGTCGGTACAATCGGTAATCATGTTGTTAAGCTCGGTTCCGAAAGTTTTATAAACGATGTTCAGCTTCGTTACCAAATGGCTGGTGAAGCAAACTCCTCTAAAGTATTCTTAAGCATCGATAGTAATTATCTCGGTTATTTCAGCATCAGTAATGCTTACAGGCAGGGTTTATCGGAATTAATTAATAACCTTGAAAAAGATTATGAACTTCATTTGCTTTCTGGCGACAACGAAAGCGAAAGAAGTTTTTTGAAGTCTTTCTTTAAAGACCCTTTGCAAATGCATTTTAACCAGTCGCCCGAAAACAAACTTAAATACATTAAAGCTTTACAGAATGAGGGGCAGGAAGTACTGATGATTGGCGATGGACTGAATGATGCCGGCGCCCTTAAACAAAGCAATGTCGGCATTTCTATATCCGAAGATGTCACTAATTTCTCTCCCGCCTGCGATGGCATTTTGAACTCTACAGGGTTTTCAAAAATTTCTGATTTGCTCCGTTTCTCAAAAGACAGCGTTAAAGTTATCATCGTTAGCTTTGCACTTTCGTTCTTGTACAATATCGTTGCTCTTTTCTTTGCCGTAGAGGGACTTTTGAAACCTATTATTGCGGCAATCTTAATGCCTGTAAGTTCAATTTCAGTTGTTGTACTTTGTGTAGTAGCTACAAACTATCTGTCTAAAAAACGTAATCTTAAATAATGTCTGTCATTGTTGTCTTAATAGGCGTAAGCGTTCTCGTCGCACTTGGGTTCTTAGCCGCTTTCTTGTGGGCTGTGAAATCAGGGCAGTACGACGATAAATACACCCCGTCTATTAGAATGCTGTTCGACGATGACGACAAAAAAGAGGAAAATAACAAGTAGTTCTTTAAATATTTAAATAACACGATTATGAAAAAATTTGATCCCAGTGTCGCCATTCATGATTTCCTTGTGTTTGGCGAGTTTGGTGACGTGAATCCGTCAATAACTGATTCTTCAACTTTTACGTTTCTTTCTACCGATAAAATGTCAGAAATCTTTGAACACGAAATTGAGGGCTGCTTCCTCTATTCGCGTCATTGGAATCCGATTAATAAATATCTTTCTGATACTCTGGCACGGTTCGAAGATACTGAGTCCGCACAGGTTACGGCCTCGGGTATGGGTGCGATTAACTGTGCAATCATGCAGCTTTGTAATGCAGGAGATGAAATTATTTCCAGTCATACAATTTATGGCGGTACTTATGCTCTGTTTAAAAATTTTCTTCCGAAGTTTAACATCAAAGTAAAATTTGTTGATATCACAAATCTTGCTGAAGTCAAACGCGCTGTAACTAAGAAAACTAAAGTTATCTACTGCGAAACCATCAGCAATCCGCTCCTTGAAATAGCCGATATTCCAAAGCTTTCCAAAATTGCTAAAGCAGCAAAAGCTAAGCTCGTAGTCGATAATACTTTTTCGCCTATGATTGTCTCTCCCGCAAGGCTTGGTGCCGATGTCGTTATTCACAGTATGACAAAATACATTAACGGTACAAGCGATTGTGTCGCAGGCTGTATCTGCTCTACTCATGATTTTATTTCAAAACTGAACGATGTCAACAGCGGTGCTTCGATGCTTCTTGGTACAGTTCTCGATAGCACACGCGCAGCGAGCATTCTCAAGAATCTTCATTCTTTGCACCTCCGCCTTCAAAAGCACAGCGGCAATGCAATGTACATGGCAACTCAGTTTAAAAAACTCGGCATTAAAACTTACTATCCCGGATTCAAAAATCATAAGGGACACAACACCTTGTTATCAATGATGAACAAAGGTTTTGGCTTCGGCGGTATCGTTGCTATCGACCTCCTCGATGAAGTCAAAGCAAACAATCTTATGGAAATGATGCAGCTCGAAAAGGTAGGCTACCTTGCAGTATCACTCGGCTATTTTAAAACTCTGTTTAGCTCGCCCAGCCATAGTACGTCGTCTGAAATTCCCGAAGACGAGCAGAAGAAAATTGGTCTCGGCAAAGGTCTCATAAGATTCTCTTTTGGTCTCGATAATGATATCCCCGAAACCTTCAGCCGCATAAAGAAGTGCATGAAAAAACTAAACATCATTAAATAATAGAAATCAGTTAATTGTTTATCCTCCTTCCCAAGCTCCGCTTGGGAAGGGGTAAAAACAATAATCAATCAAAAAAATCAGTGTGCGTTTTTATTCTCCTTCCCAAGCTCTGCTTGGGAAGGGGTGAAAATCATAATCAATCAGCTAAATCAGTGTGCGTTCTTGCCCTCGCTGTTAAATCCGCGTCCATCCGTATAATCCTTGCAAATCCGCGTTCTATTATATATTCCCTGCTTATATTCTCTATCAGTGAAAATCATAATCAATCAGCTAAATCAGTGTGCGTTCTTGTTCTTGCTGTCTCTATCCTTGCAAATCCGCGTTCTATAGCATATCTCGCGTTCTATCATATATTCCCTACTTCTATTCTCTATCAGTGAAAATCATAATCCTTCAATAGAATCAGTGTGCGTTCTTTCTATTTCTGTCTCGTCCGCGTTCTATTCCGTATACTTCATTCTCTCCGCTATCACTTCCCCAATCGCTAAACACGACGTCGCCGCTGGCGACGGCGCATTACACACATGCAGTACATTCTTGTTCTCAATAAACAAAAAGTCATCAACAAGCTTCCCGTCTATGTCGCACGCTTGTGCCCTCACTCCTGCACCGCCCTCCTCTAAATCTCTTTCCGTTATCGTTGGTGTCAGCTTCTGCAGTGCCCTCGTAAACGCTGGCTTTGAAAACGACCTGTAGTACTCCATCAATCCCGTCTTCATAAACTTCCCCGCAACCCTCTGAAACCCTCTCCACGATAAACTGTTTATCAAATCTCCAAAATCGACATCAAACTTTTTATATCCCTCTCTCTTAAACGCAAACACTGCATTCGGTCCCGCTTCAATTTCTCCGTTCTTCTTTCTTGTATAATGTACGCCAAGAAATGGAAAGTTCGGGTCTGGCACCGGATAAATTAAATTCTTTACATGATAAGATTTCTCTTTCTTTATTTTATAATATTCTCCCCTGAATGGAATAATTCTAATTCTTAAATTTCTATTGTTAAGCCCCGCTGCCTTATCTGCCTGCAATCCGCAGCACGTTATCAGTTTGTTTGCAGTGTAATAATTCTTATTTGTTCTTATCTCAACCGAATCGTCATGCTCTTTTATCATCGTAAGTCTTTCTTCAAAAATAACTTTTCCCCCGAGCATTAAAATATTTTCGTAAATTTTATTCGAAACAACCTTGTAATCTATTATCCCCGTCTGCGGTACGAATATCCCCTTAACACCCGTTACATAAGGCTCCAGCTCTTTCAGCTCTGTCTCTCTAAGTATTTTCAGCCCATCTAAACCGTTCTCGTTTCCTCTTTCATACAGCGTCATCATCGCGGGTATCTCCGTCTCATCCGTCGCGACAATCACTTTCCCGCATATATCATAAGGTACATCATTCTCATCGCAAAAATTAAGCAGCATTTTGTAACCCTTTATACAGTTCGTTGCCTTTAAACTTCCGGGTTTGTAATAAATCCCCGAGTGTATAACCCCGCTGTTGTTTCCTGTCTGATGCCTTGAAACGCCGGCTTCCTTCTCAATCAATAACAGCCTCAAACCGCTATCTCTTTTCAACATAGTATATGCAGTTGCAAGACCGACTATACCGCCGCCCGCAATTATCACATCAAATCTTCTATCCATTGTTAATTAATGATGATGAGTTAAAAAAGGTAGGAATGAAACAATCCCCAGTATTATCAATATAATTCCTGTAATTAATTTCTCGTAATGTTCAAGAAAATGAAGCTTCATGTTTAATGCGTTCAGACTCTTTCTGCTCAGCTCCACAACTACTATCATCACAGCAACCGTTACAAATAAATAAATAAACGAAAGCATCAGTATTCCCGCCCAGCCTTCACGTCCCGCCGTGAAATAATACGCCTCTATCTCTATGCATGGCGAAAAAAACATCATTGTTCCTAACGCAGTAATAATTGCTGCCTTCGATTTCTTCGATGCCTGTTTTATCTGCTCTGGATTGATGTGGCAGTGTGTGTGTGATTTATCCCTTAAATTCTTTATTATAAAAAACAGTCCCAGACCTATTAATATTATCGGCGCGTAATATGTTGCCACATCTTCAATCTCATGCTGTAGCTTGTACCCAATGAACCCAATTAATATTCCGATAATTACAGTACTTAACGTATGCAAAAATCCCGTCAGCACTGTCACCTTCATCGTTTCTAATTTTGTCCAGTTTTCTGATTTGCTTACCGCCGCAATCGGAAACCAGTGATTCGGTATCAACGCATGTGTTACACTTAATAATAAACTTCCAATAAATAAATCTAACAACTCTATAAGTCTCCCGTAATTTTTAAACATTAACCTTATCGGAAAATTATATTATTCCGATTTTACGTTCATTTAATAAATTGCAATTTATACATATTGCATCATAGTAGAAATGTAAAAATACTGTTAATGCATTCTTCGCCCTTTAATCAGCTCGGTCACCAACATTCTTTTTTTGATTGAAAAATTTTTAATAAATTGTCTCTTGACAATTACAAAAAATTGTTGTATATTGGAACGAATTAATTAAATACTATGTTATTGCTAATAACGATTCAAAATCGCAGTCTTTTCCTAGCTCTTTTATAAGTATTTACTAAAAACATCCCGAAAATTATATAATAAAACCCATATTTAATCTGTTTTTCACTCCACATCCACTCTAAACACACTTCATCTCCACATTAATTTCGCTCTAATTTGTCTCTACTTGTACCTAATTTAGCCGTTGCTTTGCTCTATACCATACCACAATAATGTAAAAACATAGTTTCTTTTCCTTCCTTTTCTCTCCCCGGATTTTCACTCACAAATCACAGGTTCTTAATTTTTATACTGTAAATGCAAATTAATCTTGATATATTTGTATATATCTGATTCATCTACTTAAACAAAATTCTACAATATAAACATTTTAAGGACTAACAAAATGGCAACCAAAAATTTCAATGCTTTTGCAATGGCTCAGTCACAGTTTGACAACGTGGCTGAAATTTTAAACCTTGATCAGGCTACACGTGATTTATTAAGAAACCCCATGAGAGAATACCACTTCTCTATTCCTATTAAAATGGACGATGGTACCTCGAAAGTTTTTAAAGGCTTTCGCTGTCAGCACAACGACGCTCGCGGTCCCGGTAAAGGTGGCATTAGGTTCCACCCGCAGGAAACTATTGATACTGTTAAAGCTCTCTCTATGTGGATGACATGGAAATGCGCTGTTGTTGATATTCCGCTCGGCGGCTCTAAAGGCGGCGTTATCTGCGACCCGCACAATCTGAGTATGAGAGAACAGGAGCAAATTTGCAGAGGCTGGGTTAGACAAATTTCTAAAGATATTGGTCCGCTTAGAGACGTTCCGGCTCCAGACGTTATGACTAACGCCCAGCACATGCTTTGGATGCTCGATGAATTCGAAGCTATCAACGGTGCTAAATACCCCGGACTCATTACTGGTAAACCTGTCGGTATGGGCGGCTCACTCGGCAGAACTGAAGCTACAGGTTATGGTGTTATCTTCACACTCCGCGAAGCTTTAAAGGAAATGAAAATTGACCCTAAATCCACTACTGCAAGTGTTCAGGGCTTTGGAAACGTTGCTCGGTATGCTATAGATCTGTACACTAAACTCGGCGGTAAGGTTATTGCAGTCTCTAGCTGGGATCAGGAAGATCAGACATCTTATACTTTCGTTAAAAAAGACGGTATCGACCGAAACACCCTTCTCAGTATCACTGATAAATTCGGCGGTATAGATAAGGAAAAAGCTAAAGGACTCGGATATCAGGTACTTCCGGGAGATGCATGGATTGAACAGGATGTTGATATTCTTCTTCCTTGTGCTCTTGAAAATCAAGTAACTGGCGAAACTATTAAAAAGATTAGCAACAAGGTTAAAGTTATCGCTGAGGGAGCTAACGGTCCCACAACACCCGAAGCCGACGCTGTTATAAAGCAAAAAGGTATTATGGTCATTCCGGACTTCCTTGCAAACGCAGGCGGTGTAACTTGCAGCTATTTTGAACAAGTTCAGTGCAACATGAATTATTACTGGGAAAAAGAAGAGGTTTTAAGCAAACTCGACCTTAAGATGACAGCTGCTTTCCTTGCTGTCAGCGAACTTTCCAGAAAGAAAAAGCTTTATATGAGAGACGCTGCCTACGTCATTGCTATTGACAGAGTAGCTCATGCTTGTAAAGATAGAGGCTGGATTTAATCCGTTTCAGAATTTTAAAACTCCCGCGTTTTTATAAGCGGGAGTTTTTGTATATATACTTTATTATGAGTAACTATCATAGTTTCTCCAGATATCAAAGAAAGTTTTTTGATGCTGACGCCGATGACTTCTCTATTATCGGCAATGGCTCTATTGGCGCTAAGGCTAAAGGCTTGGCTTTTATTAAAAAGCATCTTCTCGAAAAAAACGAAATCAAGGAGTTTACAGATTTCGTTGTCAACATTCCCCGGCTTGTCGTAATTGCTACCGATTTCTTTGATGAATTCATGGTATTAAACAACCTGTACGACGTTGTTTACTCAGACGATTCCGATACTTACATTGCACACAAGTTCCAGAAAGCAGAGCTTCCCGTTAATCTCGTCGGTGACCTTCGCTCAATAGTTTCAAATCTGTCAACTCCTTTGGCTGTGCGCTCTTCCAGCTTGTTCGAAGACGCTGTCGATGAACCATTTGCGGGTATTTATGCAACTAAGATGATTTCCAACAACCAGCTCGACGAAGATACAAGGTTTAAGCGTCTGATAGAAGCCGTAAAACTCGTTTATGCCTCTACTTTCTTTAAGAAAGCAAAAGACTACATGGCTTCCGTTTATAAACGTCCCAAAGACGAAAAGATGGCAGTCATCATTCAGGAAGTTGTGGGTAATAGATACGGCGATAAATTCTACCCCATGATTTCGGGTGTTGCACGCTCTTATAATTTCTACACTACGGGCAAGTCCAAACCAGAGGAGGGAGTGGTAAATCTTGCTCTTGGCCTTGGCAAAACTATTGTTGACGGAAGCGTTTCATGGACGTTCTCCCCCGCTTACCCGAATGTATCACCTCCGTTTAGTTCAATACGTGCCCTGATGGATAATACTCAAAGAAAGTTCTGGGCTGTAAATATGAGTAAATCATGCCTATACGACCCTGTCAGCGAAGAAGAGTATATGGTACACACAGATATTAATGAAGCAGAAATAGACGGAACACTCGATCTTGTATGCTCTACTTATGATGCGGGCTCCGATAGAATAAAACCGAGTATAAGCATAAACGGACCAAGAATAATAAACTTCAATCCTATACTCGACCTGAACATTATTTCATTAAATCCTCTGATTAAAAAATTATTGAAAGTCAGCGAAGAAGCCTTGGAGGCTGCTGTAGAGATTGAATTCGCTGTCAATATTAGTGATGATCGGAAAATCCTTCCTCGATTTGGTTTTCTGCAGGTTAGACCTATGACCGTTACAAACGAGACAGTGAACATTGAGGAACATGAGTTTACAGAATCACTTTTTAATTCGAACTTTGTGCTTGGGAATGGCGTGGTAGACTTTTTAGATGATGTTGTATTTTTAAAACCGGAAGTTTTCGATATATCCTGCTCAAAAGATATTGCTCTGGAACTTGAGTCAATAAACAAGATTATGAAAACGGAAAACCGTAAATATCTTTTAGTCGGTTTCGGCAGATGGGGAAGCTCCGATGAATGGCTGGGAATCCCCGTTGAATGGGCGCAAATTTCAAACGCTAAAGTTATCATCGAAGCTATGCTACCTAATTTTAATGTTGAACTAAGCCAGGGTTCTCACTTTTTTCATAACATTAATAGTTTTCAGGTGCTATATTTCTCTATTAAATCTGATAGGGTTGAAAACATTGATTGGTCTTGGACTTTAGATTCAGAAACCAAACATGAACTAACCTTTACTAAACATATTAAACTTAAAAAACCTTTAATAATTAAAGTTGACGGCAGAATTGCAAAGGGGGTTATCTTAAAATGAGTAAACAAGTCTCAATAGAAAATATTCTCAATGACTTAAAAGAAAGAGCCAAAGAACTAAATTGCATCTATAACATAGAAGAAACTCTCAAAGATTTTGACCTCCCCCTTAAACAGGTTCTTGCTGCTCTACCCGATATTATTCTTACCGGTTGGCAGTATCCCGAACAGACGAGCGTCTTGATTCATCATGATGACCTTAATTACACTTCAAGTAATTTTTCCGAGTCGAAGTGGTTTCAAGTGTCGGATATTTATATTGACAAGAAACTCGACGGCTACATTAAGGTGTTCTACAAGTCAGAATTCTCAGATTCCGATGAAGGTCCTTTCATGAAAGAAGAACGCAAACTTCTTGATACCATATCAAGTAAGATTGGACAGTATATTTTCCACAAAAACCTTAAAACACTCTTTTCCACTTACGGCAATAATGAAAATGCTATTATTGAAAGTGCAAGCGAAAAGAAATGGAAAACTATCGTTGACCTGCTTAAAGAAACAGATAGAAACCTTTATATTCTAATCGCAAGAAAAATGATGAACCTCCTTTACTGGAGCGGAATCAGCGAAGCCGGTAACCTTTTAAAAGAAAACGGGGAACAGTTCAATGAAGATTCAGATAACAGTATAGATGATAATAAACCCCTTGCAAAACTTAAATTCCGTGAAATCACGGACGAAGTGTTTCGTATCGCTTCTGAACATTTAAGCGAAGATGAGGTTCTTTCTCGGCTTGAAAAATGGATTCAGGAAGAAAAGTCAAGTAACCTGCTCGGAAAGCTTGAAGACCAGGGGTCTTCCCTAAATGAAATCTACGACGCACTTCGCCGCTATATAAGTAATTTTCCCGAATATACAAAACTTGTGAGTGAGCTTGACAAGAGTCTGCGGGTTTCGCTTACCAGAAGATTTCTTTCTGATAGCCTGACCTTTATTGCGGTTGCTAAAAAATATATTTCCATTCATGACTTCGATGAAATATTCAAGAATATTATCTTTACAGCAAACAGCCACGGCAAGCTCGGAGGCAAGACATCAGGGCTTTTCCTTGCATCTAACATTCTTAAAGAGGAGGTCCCGGAATTATTCGAGAAGATTAGACTTCCAAAAACTTACTTTATTGCCTCTGACGGAGTGATGGATTTTATACATTACAATAATCTCGAAGAGGTTTTTGAACAAAAATACAAAGACTTCGAAATTATCAGACAGGAGTATCCTTATATAGTACAACTATTCAAAAATTCAAGCTTCTCCTCTGATATGATTAAGAGCCTTTCAACTATGCTCGATAATTTCGACGAGGTTCCGCTTGTAATCAGAAGCTCGACACTGCTTGAAGACGGAGTAGGCTCCTCGTTTTCAGGAAAGTACAAAAGCCTTTTTATCGCAAATCAGGGCTCAAAGCTGAAACGTTTGGAAGAACTTACTTCTGCTATTGCCGAAGTTTATGCTTCTATCTTTAACACAGACCCCATTGAATACCGTGCGGAACGTGGATTGCTAGACTATAATGAACAAATGGGAATCATCGTTCAGGAAGTTGTAGGAAGAAAAGTCGGGAAATATTATCTGCCCGCTTTTGCAGGTGTTGCCTTTAGCCATAATGAGTTCAGGTGGTCTCCAAGAATAAAAAGGGAAGATGGTTTGCTGAGACTCGTTCCCGGTCTCGGTACAAGGGCTGTTGACCGCATTGGAGACGATTACCCGGTTCTTGTTGCTCCCGGAGTTCCCGGACTTAGGGTTAATATTACCGCGGAAGAAGTATTAAAATACTCTCCAAACAAGGTTGACGCAATTAATCTCGAATCCGGTGTATTCGAATCCATCGATATTCGAGACTTGCTTAAAGAATACGGAAACGAATATCCCGCAGCCGATAAAATATTTTCCGTTTATAAAGACGGGCAGTTGAAGAAAACCTTCTTAGTTGACTATCAGGAAGAATGCGATAATTCTATTGCTACGTTTGATAACCTTATAAACAACACATCTTTCGTTAAAGATATTAACACCATTTTAAATACACTTAAAACGTGTATCGGATATCCTGTAGATATTGAATTTGCCTCTGACGGAGACAATTTTTATCTCTTGCAATGCAGAACACAAAGTGCTTTCGGAAAAACTACGCCGTCTCCTATTCCAAAGGATATACCCTCTGAACAGATTGTATTCACCGCAAACAAGCACATATCTAATGGACGCATTGCCGATATAACCCATGTCGTTTACGTTGACCCGGATTCCTATGACAGTATTTCCGAATTGAAAACTCTTCAGGAAGTCGGAAGAGCCGTGGGTAAGCTGAATAAAATACTGCCGAAACGTCAGTTCATTCTAATGGGTCCCGGCAGATGGGGTAGCCGCGGCGATATTAAACTTGGTGTTAATGTGTCTTACTCTGACATTAACAATACCTCCGTTCTGATTGAAATTGCAAAGAAGAAGGGCAACTACGTTCCCGACCTTTCTTTCGGTACACATTTCTTTCAGGACCTTGTTGAAGCATCTATTAAATACATACCGCTCTATCCTGATGAAGAGAATATTATTTTTAATGAAAATTTTCTCAAGAACTCTTCAAACATTCTAAAGGAAATATTACCCGAATATGAACACCTTAGCGATACCATTAAAGTTATAGATGTCAAGAAAAGATGCGAGGGTAAAATATTAAAGATACTTCTTAATGCTGACCTTGATGAAGCTTTGGCTTATATTGCAACTCCAACCGATACAGGAGAACAATACATCGTTCCAAGCGACGTCGAAGAAAAGCGTACAGATGTTCATTGGAAATGGCGCCTTAGAATGGCGGAAAAGATTGCATCTGAAATTGACCCCAAAAGGTTCGGGGTGGTTGCCTGTTACGTATTTGGTAGTACTAAAAACGCAACAGCAGGATATGGAAGTGATATCGATATGATGGTGCATTTTCGCGGCACTGAAGAACAAAGAAAAGAACTTGAGATCTGGTTTGAGGGCTGGGGTAAATGCCTTGCTGAAATGAATTATCTAAAAACAGGTTACGAAATAGAGTCATTACTGGACTTACACATCATTACCGACAAAGATATAGAAAATAAAAATAGTTACGCTGTTAAGATTAATGCTGTAACTGACCCGGCGCGTGAATTGAAAATGAAAACAGCAGAATAGATTCTCTTTCAGGAGTTTATATTAATAAACATTCTGCTTTTATTGTGTCATCTATTATTGAAAAGCGAACAACTGATAGTTCGCTTTTATTCGTCGATGCATTTATACAATAAGTCCTCCCTATTGTATCATGCCACTCACCTGTGATGCTCGTTGATTCGTGTATGTGACCATGAAGTGTCAGAAGCGGCTGATTTCTCTGAATAAATCTATGTATTGCAATGCTGCCAACATGGTCATCTGGCTGCACGTGGTCAACCATTTTCCCGCTTGTGTTAATCCTGTCGAGCTTTGTGTTGTATGGCGGTGAGTGAAAAAGAAAAATAGACCTTTTAAAATCTATTCCTTCGGCAAGTTTCTCAAGGTCTTCAGCTATTGTTTCATGTCTGATTATGTGCTGCTCTTTCTTTTCAGACCTGAATCCCTCTTCAGGTGATACGCATCCCACATCAACAAACCTTGAAACATCATATTTTTCCCAGTCCTTCAAAAGAAACGGTGTAGGGGGTACGTAGGCATAACCGGCAATATCATACTCCCTGTATTTATAAATCCTTTGGTTAATATATTTCCAGAGACCAATTTCCTCAAACTCTATATATTTTCTCTCAAAAATCTTTGGATCATCATTGCCTTCAATTACAAGAATAGTTGGAAAGCTTTTTCCCAACTTATCTCTTAATTTTGTAAGCTTTACTTTTAAATAATCTTCGAGAAAATCTCTATTTGTATTTTCATCGCTCAATATTGAAATGCCCGAAGGAAGAATATCCCCCCCAATTAGCACAAGCTCGGGTGTGTCTTCGTATATAAACTCACATAATTTGTCACATCTCGATTTTTTTCCATGAAGGTCTGCTACAAAGTAAGCTTTTTCAATCGGCATAAGCGTTAAATTTTATTCAAACTATATATTTCATTAAAGTAATTCTATTCAGAATGGAAGATGTTTAAAAAGACTTGCATTGCATTATTTAACTTTGGGGTGGATTAAATTATGCCTTTTTTTACAATCAAATTATGAGTATTTAGTATAAGATTTAACATTTTTCATAAACCTTAATTTATTGAAAATGAAAACTCTAACAAAGACCTTATTCACTTGTTTTGTTTTACTATTTTTGTTTCTTTCATTAGATGCCTATTCTCAGCAAACAGTCTATGGTGAACAAACAAAAGGTACAGCGGGCAAAAACGCAGAGCTTAGTTGTGAGGGAATTACTTTGTCTTCAAATGCTACTATAATAAAAGTAACAGGTAGCAATAAAGGGTTTTGGATTGCAGATAGCTATGGTGTGCTTGTACAGAATTTCGATTCAATGGAAGATGCAATAGGTTACCAACTTAAACGAGGAACCTATTACGTGTATCCGAATTTGAAATCAAATCAAAACAAAGCATCTGTTAAGGTTACTTTTAATTGACGTATTAAAAGTAAAAATCCGCTAAGGCGTCCGCACGGAACATGAAGCGGTAAGTATATCGGGGATTTCGGCTAAAACATTAAAAATGCAAATGTGGAATCCCCGATATAATTTTAAAATATTTATAGTTAACAAATCAACTATTTTCTGCACTTTTTCTCCCTGTTTTATCAGACTTTAAAAGAGTATTTTGCACTCTAATTTAATCAAATAGATGAATAAAAACCTAAAATTTAATGATAAAATACGAAATATAGCTATTATTGCTCACGTTGACCATGGTAAGACTACGCTTGTCGATTTTATGTTTAAGCAAAGCGGTATGTTCCGGGCTAATCAAGACGTTGAAGACCGTGTTATGGATTCCATGGACCTTGAACGCGAACGCGGAATAACTATCGCTGCTAAAAACTGTTCTGTCTTCTGGCGTGATATTAAAATTAATATTCTTGATACTCCCGGACATGCTGACTTTGGCGGCGAAGTGGAGCGTGCTCTTATGATGGTTGACGGTGCTATTTTGCTTGTTGATGCCTCTGAAGGACCTCTTCCGCAAACTCGTTTTGTTTTGAAGAAAGCGCTCGATTCTAAAAAGAAAATCATTGTCGTAATTAATAAAATAGATAGAAAGGATGCGCGTACTGTAGAAGTCCTTGATGAAATTTATGGTCTCTTTCTGGACCTTGATGCAACTGAAGAACAGATTGAATTTCCGGTTCTTTATGCAATCGGTAAGGAAGGAATAGCTAAACATAAACTTGAGGATGAAGGTGACAGCTTACTTCCTCTATTTGAAGAAATTATAAAAGAAATTCCGCCGCCGGCTTTTAATCCCGAAGAACCGTTTCAAATGCTCGTTGCCGATTTGGATTATTCTGACTATGTAGGAAGACTTGCTGTAGGAAAGGTGGTAAACGGTAAAGCTGTGTGTAATGATAAACTTGTTTGCATTAATGAAGATGGTGCGGCTATTCCGCTTAGAGTTACAAAACTTCAGGCTTACTCGGGGCTCTCACTTAAAGAAGTAGAGTCTGCTGATGCGGGTGATATAATAGTTGTTGCGGGAATTGATGATGTACACATAGGCGACACAATTTGTAATCAGGATGCACCAAAAGCTCTTAAGCGACTTGCTGTTGATGAACCTACTATTTCAATGATGTTCGGAATTAATACGTCTCCTTTTTCGGGAAGAGAAGGGAAGTATGTTCAGTCTGCAAAGCTTAAAGAAAGGCTCTTTAAAGAAACACAAAGCAATGTTGCTTTAAAAATCGAAGAGAGTGAAACCACTGATAGTTTTGTTGTAAAAGGTCGTGGTGAATTTCAAATGGCTATTTTAATTGAAACACTTCGCAGAGAAGGGTACGAACTCAGTGTTGGAAGGCCTAACGTTATATACAAAAATAAAGACGGTAAAAAGCTCGAACCCATCGAGCACCTTTTCGTTGATTGCGGCGAGTCCTTTACCGGCATTGTTACTGATAAATTATCTCAACGAAAAGGCAGGATGATAAATCTTGTCAATCACAGCCAGGGGAGAGTTCGCATTGAATTCTCAATTCCTTCACGTGGTTTAATAGGCTATAGAAATGAGTTTCTTACGGATACAAAGGGTACAGGAATTATGAACAGCTATCTGCAGGGTTATGAAGAATACCGTGGTGATTATCCCGTACGCCTTACGGGTTCATTGGTTTCAGACAGGCAGGGCGAAACAACCGGATATGCACTTTTCAACCTTGAGCCGCGTGGAGTACTCTTTGTAAAGCCCGGAGAGGCAGTTTATGAAGGGATGGTAGTAGGGGAACACAACCGCGATAACGACTTAAATGTTAATGCATGCAAGCCTAAAAAGCTTTCCAACATGAGAGCATCAAGCAAAGACGAAAGCATCATCCTTACCCCCGTAATTCCGCTTACACTGGAGCGTGCAATAGAATTTATAAATGATGACGAAATGGTTGAAGTGACTCCGAAAAGTATTAGAATCAGAAAGTCAATTCTTTCTGCACAAACTCGTTATAGGGGTGACAGACCATTCTAATTGAATATACTTCTCAAATTTGATATTTTTATTGTTTATTTCTGAAAGATAACAAGTTAAATGGCTAAGTCTAAAAAACAAAAACAACAGGTGAAAACAAAAGTGTCTTTTGACACTTCGTATATATTTGAACCTAATCAATCACTGAGGATCGCAATCTATGCAGGTATTGCAGTTATAAGTTTTCTTCTTTCATTTATTTATATTTATTCCGCCAGTGTAGCAAACAACATTCTGGGTTTCCCTCTTGATGATCCTTGGATTCATCTGACTTTTGCAAAGAATCTTGTTGATTACGGTAGCTTTTCTTATTTCAAAAATGAAATGGCAACAGCAGGTTCTACCTCCCCGATATATACTTTACTCCTCTCTGCCGGATTCTTTGTTACTTCAAACGAGATGATTCTAAGCTATGTTTTGGGGATTACTTTCTTTGTACTTTCTTCAGCCTTCTTTTATAAACTCGCCTCATTCGAATTTGCTAAAGAAAATATCTACGCTTTATTGGCAACAGCAATATTTATTGTTGATAAATGGATGAATTTTGTTTCCGTCAGCGGGATGGAAACGACGATGTTTATCTTTGTTCTTGTTGCAACAGCATATTTCTACCGCAAGAGGGATGTTATCCCCTTTGGAATATTCTTATCCCTTATCATGTGGACTCGTCCCGATGGTGTTGCCTTCATCGGAGCTCTTGCCGTTGATTATATGCTGCTAAATCATTTGTCAAAATCAAATACGGCAATTAAACTGTTTACAAAGCAGGATTTTATTAAGATCGGTGTTATTGCCGTTGTTTTTCTTGTAATTTATTTCATAATGAACCTTACTCTTTCAGGTTCTTTGCTTCCAAACACTTACAATGCAAAACTGACTTATTATGCACCTGAATTTAGAAGTCGTGCAGAGTTTCTAAAGTTTGAAGTTTGGGATTATTTCACAAAAGGTTCTTATGGTATTATAATCATTGGGTTCTTTGCAGGTCTTTATTTCACGCTTGCTGACTTATTCAAAAAGAAATACAATGGTAATTTCCTTTATTTAGTATTCATCGCAGCGTTTGTGTTTATTTACTGGTATAAACTCCCTTATGCCCATAGATTTGGAAGATATCTAATGCCGGTTATTCCGCTTATGATTATTGTTTCATCAACAGGGTTTAAGGATATGTTTAAAGCATTTGGAGGTTTTCTTAAAAACCGTACTGTTGCTGTCTACGGTACTATAATATTATTATTAGTTATATCTGCTTTTTCATTTAATAATTATCTTGAAAACAAAAATAATTATATAGATGAATGCAAATATATTAATGATAGACAGGTTGAAGCTGCAAAATGGATTGCTGCTAATACAGGCGAAAACGATATAATAGCTACTCACGATGTCGGCGCCATAGGATTTTACAGCAAAAGAAAAATTGTTGACGTTGCAGGACTCGTTACCCCCGAACTTATAACTAAAATTTCCGATGCGAATTATGTCGAAGAAATGAAACAGTATCTAAATAAAAACGGAGTTACTTACGTCGCATTCCTTCGTGAGTGGTATAGGGTCGTTAATCAAACCCCGCTTTTTACGACTCAAGAAATTTCTCCCATGGAAATTATGGAGATTTTCAAATATACACCTAATAGTACTAACATCCTTTCAAAGATGTCTAACAGTATCATTATGGAAGTACAAAACAGGTTATCATCAAGAAATCCACAGCAATTGCAAAACTCTGCCCAGCTTCTGAATAGAACCCTGCAGACAGACCCTAATTCCTCGCTTACTTATTTTTATTTAGGAATCGTAAGTCTAATGAGTAACGATCCTAAAAATGGTGAGGCTTATCTTCTCAGGGCGGTTGAGATTTTCCCCGATTACAAAGACGCACTGCTTCAGCTTGGTATTTTATACAAAACAAATAAACAGTACGAAGAATCAAAAAAATATCTTGAAAAATATTTAACCTTAAACCCCTCTGATCAAAAAATAAAAGTACAGCTAAACGAGGTGATTTCACTAATAAATAACGGGAATAGTACCTCAGGCAAATAATGATTTTTAACGTCAAAAATTTACGCGATTTGTCTCTTAATAGTTTATTCTGGATTCTTTCATCATTATTTGTTCTTGCCATTCTTTTCGCACTTTTCTTAACTTATAAAATTAATTATCAGGTCAATACATTCTCGGAAGATAAAACTTTTCGCATCAAACCGGGTACACCTTTTAACGTTATTGCAGAAAGTCTCGAACAGGATAGTATTATCAAAAGTGCATTTTGGTTTAAAGTAGCAGCTAAGATTCAGGGAAAAGACGATAAGATTATTTCTAAATCGTTTATAATTAAACCAGGGCTTAATAACCTTGAACTTTTGGATGTTCTTGTAGACCCATCCTTAAAGTTCACTGTTAAAATCACAATACCCGAAGGGATGAGCATTCGCCAGATTGGTAAGATATATTCAAAAAAGTTTAATTATAACGAGATTGATTTTATAAAAGAGACTCGGAACGATTCACTCATAAATATTCTTGGTCTAAAAGGGAAAGTCCAAAACTTGGAGGGTTTTTTATTTCCCGATACCTACATATTTAACTTTGATATTACTCCTAAAGAGATTGTTTATGAATTATTCAATGAGTTCTATAAGCGGGTAATAAAAGTAGAAAAATACGGATTTAAGAATAAACCCGACAAACTTCTTAAAATTATAACCCTTGCCTCAATTGTTCAGGGAGAAACACAGCTCGAATCTGAAATGCCTACCGTGGCGGGTGTTTATACGAACCGGCTGCTAAAACGCATGAGGCTTGAAGCAGACCCGACAGTTCAGTATGCTTTGCCCGATGGTCCTAAACAAAGACTGCTTAACGAAGATTTGAAAATTAAATCCCCCTATAATACTTATTTAAATTATGGCTTGCCCCCCGGTCCTATCAATAGTCCCGGTATAAAATCAATAGAATCAGCTCTAAATCCCGAAAAGCACAACTACCTTTTCTTCGTTGCAACAGGTAAGGGAGGACATACTTTTTCGACAACTTACAGCGAGCATCTGAACGCTGTAAAAGAATATAGAAAGAATGTTCAGTCGAAATAACATAATTCTATCTAAGGTTTTTCTCAAGCTGGATTATAGAAATTCTGAGGATTCAGGTTTAAGAAAAATAGCTGGTATGATCATCACTTATTTGTTTATTAATACCATGATTTCTCTGAGCAATTATCAGAAGTTTGATATAAACGCATTTATATTTTCTTCATTAACAATAAACCTATTTCTTCTCGGTTTTGTGGTTGTCTCGGATTATACCGATTTATTCTTTTCCCCGAAACATGCTCTCGTGCTGGCAGGTTTGCCCATTAAAGAGGAAAATGTTTTCGTTTCAAAGATCTTTTCTGCATTTATATATCTTTCTGTATATCCGCTCGTTGTCTCGTTTCCGCCCGCTGTTTATGTATTTTTTTACAACTACAGCATTTCGGAATCCTTGTTGTTTGTCCTAATCTCTTTTCTTTTCTCTTATTTTGTTATCGGTTTTATTTTCCTGGTAAACAGCATAATTATCATAAGATCAAAAACAAAAAACCGGATACTTATATTCATCATGCAGATTCTTTTTGTAGCTTTTATATTTAGCATGAATAAATATTCTGCTGATAATGCTGCCGACCTTCTCAATTTAAATTATATAAAATATCTTCCTCAGTATTACCTTTTGCTTAGCTTCTACAATATTTATTATTTTTTAATATTTATTATTCTCACTTTTCTTCTTTTTGTTTTTATTTACATTTTTCTTAAGCATAATTATTATCGCATATCCGGTTTAATAAATACTCTCGGCTCACAATCAAAGGAAAGAAGATTCTCGTCTTTGAACATTGACTGGTTTCTTAGTGTATATCTTCGTAGTAATCTTGAAGCGGCTTCTTACAAACTGTTTAAAAATCATCTTCGAAATACAAGTGTGCTTAGGCTTAGATTAATACCCTTGTTGCTTTTACCCATAGTGGCAACCATAATTACTGTCTTCAGCGGTATGAATGAAATGTTGTTTCTTTCAATAATGACAAATACTAGCCTGCTTGTCTTAAGCCCTGCAATTTCTATGACCTTCATTATATCATCAAGAATATTACTGTCTAATCTTGTTATAGGCTTTGATGAAGATGAAAACATTTCTTCTCTTTACGCTGCTCTTCCTGTTAATAGTCGTTATGTTTTTAATAACGGAAGCTTAAAATTTATTTATATTAACTTCTTATTCCCCGTGTTATTTCTGTGCAGCGCGATCATCATGTTTAAAGTACAAAGCGTAGATATTGTGTTTAATTTCTTGTATATATTTCTCTTTATAGTACTCATTAACACTGTATTTGCAAAGTTTGAGAGGCATTTCCCTTTTTCTGTACCTCCGTCAAAATTCAACAACACCTCAAAATATTTGCAGCTTCTCATCTCAATACTGCTTGGAATCGTGTTTATTCTAAGCCAGATTTTCATATTCGCTAATTTTATATTTTTCATAATCACAATATTTGTTATTTTGTTGATAATTGTATTTATAAATAAAATATATACATAATGGATCAACTGGAAAACCCCGATATTGCAGTTCCTAAAACGGAAACAAAACCATTAGTCAAATCTTTTAAGGGTGCAGGTAAAAATGTTATTCTTGGTATTACTGGAACAAGTGGTGCTATTTATGCCATAAGAACACTTCGTGCCTTGATTGTAAATAACTTTAATGTTGCGTTGATTATTACGGAATATGGACATTACACCTTAACAAGAGAGTGCGGCATGGAACTTACACAGAGTAACATCCAAAGTTTTTTCCCTGAGCTGATAATCAATAAGTGTTCTGTTTCTTTTCATAGCAATCTTGACCTGAAATCGGAAATATTCTCTTCCTCTTTTAATGCGTTCGGAGTGATTGTTGTTCCGTGTGCTATGAGTTACGTCTCACAGATAGCTAACGGCGAATGTCAGAATCTAATCGTTAAATGTGCGGATTATGCTATGTCGTATTCCAAACCACTTATTGTTGTCCCTCGTGAAACACCGGTTAATAAAATTCAACTCGGTAACATGATTAAAATTCTCGATGCTGGCGGAAAAATCGCTCCGGCAATGCCTTCATTCGAAAATAATCCAAAAGATATTAACGACCTTGCTGATTTCATAGCGGGAAAAGTTTTGGATCTACTCATGAACGGGCGGGAATAGTTTCCTTATATGCCTTATAATTACTTGGGTACAACTATTGAACCCGATTCTTTAACTTACAAAGATGTACTTTATGCTTACTCAAACGGCTATTTTCCTCTCGGTGATGATGATGGACTCGTTAGCTGGTTTAATTATACCCCCCGCGCAATATTACCTTTAAACAAAAATCAACTTAATGTCTCCCGTTCTCTCAAACAGGTTGTTCATAAACAAATCTTTCAAATAGAAGTTGATAAAGATTTCTATTCTGTAATTAAGAATTGCTCGCAGCTTCATGGCGATACATGGATAACAAATGAAATTGTTAAACTTTATCTTGAACTCTACAATAAAGGTTTTGCTCATAGTGTCGAAGCTTATTTTGAGGGCAAGTTAGTCGGTGGTCTGTATGGCGTTGCCTTTAGATCAGCTTTTTTCGGTGAGTCTATGTTTCATATTAAAAACAACGCTTCAAAAGTTTGTGTGCTAAAACTTTATGATATTCTCACTAAAAATAAATTTAACTTGTTTGATATACAGATGAAAACCCCTGTTTTTGAATCATTTGGCTGCATTGAAGTCTCTAATGAGAATTATTCTTTTTTGCTTAAAAAAGCACTAAAAGAAAATTCAACCTTCACTTATTAATATACTTGATATCACTATTCAAATTTTATAAGTTACTACTATAAGATTTAAAATAAACACAAAATGAAAATTAAATTATTTCTAATTCTCGCTATTTGCTTGATTTTTTCGTTCTCCTTCAAAAGCATTCAGTCAAACAAAACTCCGCTTGAAAAATACAGCACGGTTAAAGTATTTATAAACTCATCTGAAGATATTAAAACACTTCAGTTAAACGATATTGATCTTGAACACTATCGTGGAGGAATTAAAGAAGGCATAACAATAGTTATTAATCAGATGGAACTTGCTAAGCTTAAAAACACAGGCTTAAGATATGATGTAACTATTCCGGATATGGATGAATACTATGCAAATAGACCCGCTCCTACAGCATCTGAGTTGCAGCTTGCAGAAAACACAAAGTCCGTCGACAATGTAAACAGCTTCGGATATGGAAGCATGGGAGGGTATTATACCTATGCAGAGGTGGTTCAAAAACTTGATTCTATGAGAATTCAATATCCAAACCTGATTTCTTTAAAACAGGAAATTGCAACTACTACCGAAGGTCGCAAAGTATGGGCTGTTAAAATTTCAGACAATCCCGATAATGATGAATCGGCGACCGAGTCCGCAATCTATTTTGACGGTCTGCATCATGCTCGAGAACCGCAGAGCATGGCTTCACTGATGTACTTTATGTACTGGCTGCTTGATAACTATGCTACAAATCCTGAGGCAGCGTATTTAGTCAATACAAGAGAAATATTTTTTATTCCAGTTGTAAATCCAGATGGCTATGCTTATAATCAGCAAACTAATCCAAATGGCGGTGGTGGGTGGAGAAAAAACCGTCGTAATAACAGCGGCTCCTATGGAGTAGATTTAAACAGAAACTATGCCTATAAATGGGGCTATGATAATATAGGCTCAAGTGGATCCCCATCTTCCGATACATATCGCGGACCCTCGGCAGCATCAGAACCCGAAATTTCAGGTATTCAGAATTTTGTTAATACCATCCACCCTCAAATTGCTTTTTCAATGCATTCTGTTGCCGAAAGAGTATTGAATCCTTATGGATATGCTGATTCAATTATTGTGTTCGATAGATACTCTGAATTTGCCAATGATTTTACATCCGGTACTTATTATCTGTTCGGTACCGTTTCTCAAATGCTTTCATACACATCAAACGGCACTACCAGAGATTATTTCCAATCTATCGGCTCTATGTGTTGGGTCGTTGAATGCGCAGGCTCGAACTTTTGGCCGTTACAAAGCGAGATTATTCCCATTGCTTCGGTTAATCTCAAAATGCTCCGCTACCTCTCTTTCGTTGGAGGAAACATGGTTGATATGCAGAATTATTTTGTTTTAGGAAAAGGTTATGCCGAGAAGAACGACACCTTATTTCTACAGGTTGGTGTTAAAAACAAAGGACTTTCTCAAACAGCTAAAAACGTAACGGTTACACTAACCACTAATTATCAAAATATATCACCGTTAGTGTCAAGTATTAATTATGATAGTATCCAGTCAAGACAAATAAAATCAAACTCAGTTCCTTTTTCATTTAAGTTAAACAATGATGCTGCCCTTCTTGATGAAATCTCTTTTGTTGCTAGCGTTAAGCAGGAAGGTATTGAAGTGAATGTTGATACCATAAAAGTTGTAGTTGGAAAAACTAATATTATTTTCTTCGATGATGCTGAAAGCGGAATCGGAAACTGGACAAGAAGCGGAAACCAGATTCAGTGGGATACAACATTCTGCGATTCTTGGAGCGGGTCAAAATCTTTCTCCGATTCAAGATACGGCAACACTAAAAATAGTACTAACAATCAGTTTACAACAACAAATGCAATTAGTCTTGCAAACGCCGTTAATCCGCGCCTTGAGTTCTTTGCCAAGTGGGCTATCGAAAGGTCTGTATCTACTGTCTATGATTATGCAAGAATACAGATATCCTCTAACAACGGAACCACATGGACAAGCCTCCCCGGTAAATATACTGTTACGGGCGGTGGTCAGCCTTCTTTTTCAGGTATCCGAACATGGGTTAAAGAGAGCATTAACCTTAATGCTTACATAAATCAGACGGTTAAATTCAGATTTACTATGTACACCGATGGCGGCGAACCGGGTGACGGTTTCACTTATGACGATTTTAAGGTGGTCGATTATACGAATACGCCAACAGCAATCTCTGGAATATCAAACGAGTTACCGGAAAAATTTAATCTGTATCAAAACTATCCGAATCCGTTTAACCCGGTTACAAACATTAAGTTTGATATTGCTAAAGCATCATTTGTGAAAATTGTTATTTTCGATGTTCTTGGTCGCGAAGTAATAACCCTCGTTAACAACGAAATGCAGCCCGGTAAATATTCAATAAACTGGGACGCTGGTTTGCACAATAGCGGAATCTATTTTGTGAAAATTAATGCAGGTGATTATTCGGAAATAAAACGTATGGCACTTGTAAAATAGTTTAAAAAAAGATATTATTTCTGTCCCTTTCTTTATGTAAAGAAAGGGACAGTTATTATCTTACAACTATTTTGTCTTTCCCTCAGCAACTTTCTCGTATTCGCTGTCAATTGGTTCCCATAACTCAATTTTGTTTCCTTCAATATCTAATATGTGCACAAATTTACCGTATTCGTAAGTTTCAATTTCGTCTGTTATTGTTACACCTGAATTTCTAAGTTCTTCAACCAAAGTCTCCAATTCTTCTACTCTGTAGTTTATCATAAATTCTTTTTCCGATGGTCTGAAGTAATCTGTACCCTCGGGGAAAGGACTCCATTGCAGAAATCCCTTTTGCTCTGGTCTGTCGCTATATCTCCACTCAAAGCTTGTTCCATACTTGTCAGTATTCAAACCTAAATGTTCTTTATACCAATCTTTTACTTTTTCAGGATTCTTGCATTTGAAAAAGATTCCGCCAATGCCTGTTACTTTTTTCATCTTAATTTAAAAGTTTAATGTTAATCAATAGTTTTATGTCTTTAATTGCTACCTTGCTTTTTACATCAATCCTTATTCCTCTTCCCTCTGCATAAACTCTTGCATTCCGCAGTTCTTCCTTTATCTCATTTGAAACATTGCTTTTAATAATTTCGTCTGATGCCTTCTGTCCGAACATGAACGCAGCTTTGAAGAATCCTTTTCTCGGTAATAAATATACAATAACCCGTTTCTTGTCCTTTATTCTGAAACTCCATCCGTATTTTGCACCCGGATATTTCCATTCACTCACAGAATCAGAATATTGTGAATAAACATACTCAGAGATTAAACACCAGAAAGAATAAGTCTTTCCAAGAGCTGATTTCAAATCCGTATCACTTAGTTTTATAGATTTGTCCATGAAAATGCTTGTGTCCATATTAAGTATTAGTGTATTAATTAAACATTAACTAATTAAATATAATAATTACCACAGCTTTAAAATATCTTATAACTCTCCCAATTTAATTTGACGAGATTATTCATTTCCCTTTTATAAAACATTTTTTTGTTTTACTTTTAAATAATTACATTATATATTTTGTCTAAAACCAAAACAAGTTTCGTTTGTCAGAATTGCGGCTATTCTTCTCCACGCTGGACAGGAAAGTGTCCTTCCTGCGAGCAATGGAATACATTTGAAGAAATATTATTAGAGCCCAGAAGATTAAAATCAGGAAAAACAATTTCGGATAAATCCGTAAAAGATAAAATTCAGACTCTTGAACACATCATTCACGAAGACAACGGAAACAGGAATCCTACTAAAATCAGCGAACTCGACCGTGTCCTCGGCGGGGGAATTGTTAATGGCTCTGTAATACTAATCGGCGGCGACCCGGGGATTGGAAAGTCAACTCTAATGCTCCAGATAGCAAGTAATCTGAACGGAAAGAAATTTTTATATGTAAGCGGAGAGGAATCTGCATCACAGATTAAAATGAGAGCTGACAGGCTGGGAGTTAAGGTTAACAACTTTTTTGTTCTATCGGAAACAAATCTTGATACGGTACACTCTGCTATTGAAATAGAAAAACCCGATTATGTAGTGATTGACTCAATCCAGACAGTTTATCTGCCAGAACTCGAAAGTTCGCCCGGTACGGTTTCCCAGCTTCGCGAATCAACTTCATATTTAATTAAGATAGCAAAGACAACTAACATACCGGTTTTCATAGTCGGGCACATTACTAAAGATGGAACGATAGCAGGACCTAAAGTTATAGAGCACATGGTTGATGTAGTTCTTCAGTTTGAGGGTGAACGCACTCATTTTTACAGAATACTTCGCGGAATAAAAAACAGATTCGGCTCAACGAATGAAATCGGTATTTTTGAAATGACAGAAAAGGGACTTAAGGAAGTCCTGAATCCCAGCGAAGTATTTTTGTCACAAAGAAATTATGGTGCTTCGGGTTGTGTTATCTCATCTGCCATTGAGGGAACCCGTCCCATTCTGATAGAAGTACAGGCTCTTGTTGCATCGACCTCTTACGGCGTTCCGCAAAGAACAGCAATGGGTTTTGACTACAAGCGATTAAGTATTCTTAATGCAGTCATTGAGAAAAAGCTTGGCTTGTTTTTAAACAAACACGATGTCTTTTTGAATATAGCGGGAGGCGTTAAGATTGATGAAACAGCCGTTGACCTTGCTGCTGCGATGAGCATCTATTCATCTGCAAAAGATATTCCGGTTGACTCTGAAACTGTAATAATAGGAGAAGTAGGGCTTGCTGGAGAGATACGTACAATCTCAAGCGTTGAAAAGAGGATTAACGAAGCTGAAAAGCTTGGTTTCAAAAGAATAATATTGCCAAAGAACAATTTAAAACATTTGAATTTTAAAAGGTATAAAATTGAAATCGTTGGTGTTGAAAAGATAAAAGACGCTGTTTCAGTTTTAATATAATATAAAATTAGCGGAGGTTAAAATGATTAACAAACTTACCACTTTGTACAGACACATTATCGCAGAAGAGAGGAAAATTCCTGAGGCAACAGGGCAGCTTTCGGATTTGCTCAGTGATATTGCTCTTGCATGTAAAGTAATTTCACTGGAAGTTAACCGTGCAGGTTTAATAGATATCCTCGGTTTAACTGGCGATGAGAATGTTCAGGGCGAAGAAGTTAAAAAACTCGATGTTTATGCAAATGACACTTTGAAGAACATAATGAAAATGGGCGGCCACGCTTGCGCACTATGCTCCGAAGAAGAAGAAACCTTTGTTCCTATTGATGAAGTTTACAACGATTATTCTCATAAATATATTATTCATTTTGACCCGCTTGACGGCTCTTCAAACATTGACGCCAATATATCCATAGGAACAATTTTTTCTGTTTATAAAAGACTTTCCGCACATGGTCCCGGTGAAATACGAGACTGCTTGCAGGTTGGCTTAAAACAGGTTGCTGCAGGGTACGTTGTTTATGGTTCCAGTACAATTATGGTTTATACAGCGGGCAACGGCGTACATGGTTTTACGCTTGACCCCTCGGTAGGGGAGTTCCTTATATCATATGACGACATGAAAATCCCCCGGAAATCAAAAACTTATTCTGTTAACGAGGGAAATTATACAAAATGGTCTAAAGGAATACAAAAGTATGTAGATTATTTGAAGCAACCCGATAAAGCTACCGGCAGACCCTACTCATCAAGATACGTCGGTTCCCTTGTTGCTGATTTTCATAGGAATCTTTTATACGGAGGAATATTTATATATCCGGCAGACGATAAGAACAGAAACGGTAAGCTGCGATTAATGTATGAAGCAAATCCGCTTGCTTTTATAGTCGAACAAGCAGGCGGTTTAGCAACTGATGGAAGAAAAAGAATTCTTGAAATCGTACCCGAAGGACTGCATCAGCGCACACCATTATTTATTGGAAGCCCGGAGGATGTAAAACAGGCAATGAAATTTAATTCAGATGGGTAAGTTTTTATAACAAGTTTATGTTTTTTAATGGTAGCATTAAAAAATGAATTTTCTTATTTATCTCTCTTTCTTTTCTTTCAATATTAAATTCAATTGGGCTTATTCTGCTCAATTACATCACATTCGAACATATCCGAAATCTATACTACCACTAATTTATTATGTTGTGCACGAGATTTTATAAATGTGTACTTTTTCATAATATTATGTAAAATTCAATATATTGACTTTTATTTTTGAATGTTTTACATTGAAATAACAAAAACATTTGATTATGAAAAAAATATCTCCTCTTCTTCTGGCAATTTTCTTTATAATACACTTTAATGTTTTTTCACAAACTGGCTGGATACAGGTTTATAATGGAGGACTTTCTAACCAGAACAAAGTTCAAGATTTAGTCTTTGTAAATGATATGACGGGCTATGCCGTTGGTGGTTATGGTTCTTCGGGATACGTCCTGAAAACGATTAATAAAGGCGAAACATGGATTTCGAGTTTATCAACAAGTACTGCCTTACAAAGCGTTTCTTTTCTCAACGAAACAACCGGGTACGTTGTTGGTGGATATAATCCGGTTTCTTTGATTTACAAAACTACAAACGGAGGAGTGAATTGGATACAACAGTCTTCAGGTACTCCATATTGTTATTTTGATGCTTGTTTTATAAACGAAAATACGGGTATAATAGTAGGAGACTGGGGTAATATTAGAAAAACCACTAATGGTGGAAGTACTTGGTACGGCTGCAATTCTGCAACACCCGACTATCTTGAAAGTGTATTTTTTATTAATCAAAATGTGGGTTTTTCTGTCGGCAGAGAAGGGCAAATGGTAAAGACAACAGACGGCGGTAACAATTGGATTAAATTGTTTCAAACTAGTACTTGGTTAAATTCAGTAAACTTTTTAAACCAAACCACGGGATATGCAGTCGGAAATATGGGTACAATAATAAAAACCACTAACGGAGGTAATATTTGGCAAATTATAAACACCGGATTATTAACAAACTTTTCTGAAACGTTTTTTGGCGGTCAAAATATTATTTATGTAGTTGGAACTTACGGAAACATAATAAAATCAACTAACGAAGGGTTAAACTGGACCATACAAAACACGGGCATTTCAAACGATCTCTCCAGCGTGTGTTTTATTGATTCTTTGGTTGGATTTGTTTCAGGTGCAAATGCATCAATTTACAGAACTGAGACAGGAGGTGAGATACTTCCTATAGCTGTTTTGGTTTCTCCACCTAATAATTCCAACAATGTTCCTTTGACACCGACTCTTGTATGGGGCGAAATAACCAGTGCTATCAATTATTTAGTTGAAGTTTCTCCTCTTTCAAACTTTAGTGTAATTGTTGATTCTGCTACACTTACTTCATACCAAAGAACTATTCCCGAGGGTAAGCTTCAGGCAAATACAACGTATTTTTGGAGAGTGCGTGTTACAAATGAAGTCGGTACCGGTCCATGGACTATTCCCTGGAGCTTCGGAACTACAAGCGTTGGAATAAATCAGATTTCTTCAGTAATTCCCGAAGCTTTTAAACTTTATCAAAACTATCCAAATCCTTTTAATCCTGTTACTAAGGTCAAATTCGATGTCCCCGAAAATACAAATATCAATCTTAAAGTTTATAATATAAGCGGAAAAGAAGTTGCCGATTTATACAGGGGAAATGTAAAAGGTGGTGTTTTTGAAGTAGAATGGAATGCAGTGAATTTATCCTCAGGGGTTTATTTCTTAAGATTTTATTCCGATAAGTATACTTCCGTCAAAAAGTTGATACTCACGAAATAGTGTGTTTAATATTTTTTGCTCTAAAATACCCGTTGCACACGGGTATTTTTTATTATATGAGTTTAAACCAAAATCATTTTTCCTAAAACTGTGTGAGATATACATTAATTGAATTACAATTAAGCCAAACAATTTTTATATTTTGCATGAAATTTATCGGAATTGAAGGATAAGAAGAAAATAATAATAGTTGGAACAGCATACCCAATGCGTGGTGCAATGGCACAATTAAATTCAATTTTATTTAAACATCTTTCGGATTTTTATAACGTTATAATTTATTCTTTCAAAAGGCAATATCCGGAATTTCTCTTCCCCGGAAAAACACAATATGAATTAGGGGAACCAGCGATTAAAATCCCTAAAGATAAGAATGTAATTTCAATTGATTCTATAAATCCTTTCAATTGGATTTTTTCAGCTTTGAAAATGAGAACCGAAAAACCGGATTTGCTTATATTCAGATATTGGATACCCTTTTTTGCACCAAGCTTCTTTGTCGTTTCATTTATTGTAAAAATGTTTTCTAAGACAAAAGTGCTTTTCATTTGCGACAATGTTATGCCACACGAGAAAAGACCTGGAGATAAACTCCTTACCAAATTAGTTTTCTCTGTCGTTGATTATTTTATTGTCCAATCAAAAACGGTTGAAAAAGATTTAAAGACTTTCAATAAAAAGAATAAGCCCTACAAATTATCCTCACATCCACTATACAATGTTTTCGGAGAAAAGCTTGATAAAATAGAAGCAAAGGAATTTCTTCAAAAAGAATATAATTTAAGTTTTAATGATGCAAAAATTATTTTGTTTTTTGGATATATACGCAAGTACAAAGGCTTAATGTTTTTATTGGACGCGATGCCTGATATAATCAGAAAACAAAACGTCAAATTGATTGTCGCTGGTGAATATTACGAAAATGAAACCCCATATAGAGATAAAATCAAGGAGTTAAATCTGGATAATAACATTATTGTAATTTCATCTTTTATTCCTGAAAATCAAGTCAGGTATTTCTTTTCCGCGTGTGATTGTCTTGTACTTCCATATGTAAATGCTACTCAAAGCGGAATTGTTCCACTTGCTTATTTCTACGATAAACCGGTAATCGTTACCGATGTTGGTGGGTTGTCGGAGGTTGTTATTGATAGTAAGACCGGCTTTGTTGTTAAACCTTCAAATTCAAATGAAATTTATGAAGCTGTAAATATGTTCTATAGTGAAAACCTTGAAGAAAAATTTTCGGATAATGTTAAAGAAGAGAAGAAAAAGTATCTTTGGGAGTCTTTTGTAAACGATATAATTAAATTATCAAACATATAGTTAGTAAATGAAATATGATTCAGTTAAAAAAGTTTTTGGTGATATAGTCTCAAGAAATGTTCTTCTTAGAAGAATGTTTTATAAACTCCTCGATTTAATGTTCCTGCGTTCATGGCATGTTAGAAAAATGATTAAGCAGTTGTATAAAACAAATGATATTATAAATATTTATGATGCCGGCATGGGCTTTGGACAGTATTCGTACTTCATGGCGAAATATTTCAGGGATTGCAAGATACTTGGCGTTGATGTCAAAGAGGAACAAGTAGAAGATTGTAATTATTTCTTTGGTAAGCGGGGCTTCAAAAATGTTAAATTTGAGGTTGCCGACTTGACGGCAATAACCAGTCAGAATGAATACGACTTCATCTTGAACGTTGACGTTATGGAGCACATAGTCGAAGATGAGCTTGTGCTTAAAAATTTTTCCGGCGCTCTTAAACCCGGTGGTAGACTTCTTATAAACACACCTTCCGACCTCGGCGGCAGTGATGCCCATGACGAGCATGACGAGAGCTTTATTGAAGAACATGCACGTAACGGGTATTCGAAGGAAGATATAACCGCGAAGCTTGAAAGAGCTGGGCTGAAGGTAACTCATTTTAAATATACTTACGGAAAATACGGCACCATTTCCTGGCGCTTTGGTATAAAATATCCTATACTAATTGCAGGAGTTTCAAAAGTGTTTATACTTATTCTGCCGCTATATTATCTGTTCACTCTATGGTTTGTACTGATTTTTATGTGGCTTGATACAAAGACTGAAAACGAAGCTGGGACGGGTATTGTTGTTGTAGCACAAAAGTAGTTTATTCTTGAATCGCTTTGAATTCCGTTAGTATAATTATTGAATGCATCTTTAAAAAGTATTCCCCTGTTCTTGCTGTAATTATATTCCTGTTTTCATCCTCTTTATACTCTCAAACTATCGTCGGCTCAATTAAGCTTGAAGGTAATTATTTCTTCAACGATAACGAAATCAAGAACTCAATGGTTCTCAAAATTGATAAACCATTCCTTCTGGAGCAATTTAATTCAGACCTTAAATCCATTCGTGCTAAATACCGTGATTATGGGTATCTGTACGCTCGCATTGTTAACCCGAATTACGTTTACAACATCGATTCTTCCTATGTTGATATTTCGATTACTATTGATGAAGGCAAACAGGTTAAACTTGGTGAAATTGCCATAACCGGAAATAATGTCTTTACCGTCGACCAGATAAAAAGTAGTTTTGATACAAAAGTAGGTGATGTACTCGACCAAAACACACTCAACGGAGACATAAAATACTTACTCGATGAATACGAAAAAAAGGGAAGTTTATTCACGAAGGTGTATATCGATGAAATATCTGTTTATGATGAAAACACTGACCCTAAAATCCGGCTTAAAATTTCTGTAAAAGAAGAATCAAGTGTAATGATTTCCAATGTTCGGATTAAAGGAAATTCAGACACGAAAGATGATGTAATTCTTCGGGAATTAAAGATTGAAAAAAACAAATCTGTTTCTCGTGAAGATTTGAATAACATGAAATTCCGGCTTGAACGTCTTAATATATTCGAATCCGTTGACCAGCCAATGATTTATACCCTCACCAACAAGAAGGAATCGGGACTGCTTATCAATGTTAAAGAAGGAAATACAAATACATTTGATGGTATTATCGGATATGTACCTCCCGCTAATGAAACGGAAAGCGGCTACTTCACAGGATTGATAAACCTGTCCTTCCGAAACCTATTTGGTACAGCAAGAAGGCTCGATGCCCGCTGGCAGCAGGAAACAAAATCTATTCAGGAACTCGAACTTAAGTACGGAGAACCGTATTTCTTTGGTTTACCTCTGAATTTAAGTGCAGGATTCTTACAAAGGCTTCAAGACACCAGTTATACACGCAGAAAGTTCGATGCAAAAGGAGATATCCTTTTGACAGATAAGTTTACATTTGGATTTACTGCTGGTATCGACAGAGTTATTCCACCGGAAGATTCCCTTGCCTTGTTTAATGTTGCAGACTCAAGAATTCTCTACGCTGGGACGGAGATACGTTATGATAGCCGAGACAATGTCTTTATTCCAAATAGCGGGTTCTTGTACAGAGCTATGTTTATATACGGCGATAAGAGAATTTATAACAGAAACGGTTCGGTTAATTCTGCCGACCAGTCCTTTTCTCTGCAAAGATATTCAATGGATGTTGACGTTTTCTTTTCATTTTTTAAACGTCAATCATTGCTTATCAGGTTATTTGCAGGACAAATTGACTCTGATAAGCTTGAAGACGCAGATTTTTATAAAGTTGGCGGTATTAAAAATATTCGAGGATACCGCGAAGAACAGTTTAGAGCTTCTCGCTTCACGTACGGCACCATTGAACTGCGGTATGCGTTTTCCCGTAAAAGTTTTGCTTCTGTGTTTGTTGACCCGGGTTATTATTATAGACCCGAAGACCCGTTAAACAACATTCCAAAGCAGGAAAGTTTCCTCTTGGGATATGGACTTGGAATCCGAATTGAAACTGCCATTGGACTTATCGGTGTTAATTATGCGATCGCAAAGGAAGATGGTATCCTCGATGGAAAAATACACTTTGGATTAATAAACGAATTTTAAATTACATGCCGGTATTACCGGCATGTAATTAATAAAATTATTTCTTAGGTTGCTCTACTTTAGGATTTGGAACCAGAGGGTCGTTATTCTGTGGCGGCATCGAAGCATTTACCTTTGCCATTCCCTCCTTTTGAAACTCCATTGCTATTTCAGACATCGCTTTGTCAATCTTATCGGTTAGCTCTTTCACATCAGGTTCCGTCATGTACTTATTCACTAAAGTACCTGCTTCTTCCCTGTCTTTCAATCCAACAGACTGACAAATTTCTATATCTTTTGCCTCAACTAATCCGATTACAAGTTCGTTAAATTTATTCTCATCAAATGATTTTTCACCATTAGGCGAAACAACAATACTTTGATCTATAAAACTCATCCCCGCTTTCTTGTATTCATCTGAACTTACATATTTTTCAATTTTCGATAAATAATTAATCACTTTTCCCTTTTCACCGCCGCAGGATGATAAACCCATTGTTAATACTAAAACTACTAATACAAACCCAATCCTTGAAATTTTCATTACAAATTATTTTATATTTCTAAAAGTCTGAAAAATTATGGAAGATGCACTTAAATTTCAAGTGTATTAAACTGCGATTTGTGTGCTCTGAACACCCGACTTACTAAATCAGGTAATAAACAGCAAAAATCCACACATTTTTTTCCTTGTTTAAAAACCCTGATTCCATTCTGTTTTTAAACATTCAATAATCTGGTTTGTTTTTTATAACTTGCCTTTAAATAGCCTTTAAATAGCCTTTGAATAGCCCCACAAATATACCGACTCTCACATAACCAAAAATAGCCCAAAATCACAATATTTACATTTTTTAAGTATTTCTTCGCATTGTTAATGGATTTTGATTTGTTTATATTTCTTGTTATTTCTTTAAATACTGAAAAATTATTAAATATTAGAAAGGATAAACAACAATGGCATTAAAAATTGGAGATATTGCACCTGATTTTAAGTTATTCTCTAAAAATACTACTGGCGAGCCCAAAGAATTCTCGCTTTCAGATTACAAAGGTAAAAAAGTTGTTATTTTATTCTACCCTTTATCATACACTGGTGTTTGTACAACAGAAATGTGCACGGTTTCTGAAGGATTCGAGAAATACTCAGCAATGGACGCAATTGTTCTTGGTATTAGTGTAGATTCAATATTTACTCAGGAAGCATGGGCAAAAGCTAATGGTATTACAATTCCTTTGTTAAGCGATTTTAATTCAACAGTTTCCTCAGAGTACGGAACCAAATATGATGACGGCGGATTTGTTCTTGGTATGAACGGTGTTTCAAAACGTGCAGCATTCGTGGTTGATTCAAATGGAAAGATTGCCTACGCTGAAGTTCTTGAGAATGCTGGAGACCTTCCAAAGTTTGATGCTATCCTTGACTGCTTAAAGAGCATTAAGTAAAGAACATTATACAATAATCCGTGGAAGATTCTAAAATTTTCCAGTTTATTAAATTTAATGAAAATATACAGACATTTAGATAAAAGTAATTACGACAAGAAAAGTATAGTTACAGTAGGAACATTTGACGGTGTCCACAAAGGTCATAGAGTCGTTATAGATAAACTCCAGGAGTTAAAGAATAAATTTGGAGGAAGAACGGTTATTGTAACGTTTGACCCTCATCCGCAGTTGGTTCTTAGAAACCGTAATAGTGAGATAAAACTGCTTACAACAACTCATGAGAGACTTGAGATATTTGAACAGCTGAAAGTAGACGTAGTATATGTATTGAAGTTTACAACCGAATTCTCTGAGCATAGCGCTGAAGAATTTCTGAAAGAGTATCTTGTAGAGGGTATCGGACTCGAACATTTGGTTCTTGGTTTTGACCATTCCTTCGGCAAGAACAGGGAAGGCAACTACGAATCATTGGTTAATCTGACAGGCAAGTATAATTTCGATTTGTATAAAGTTAACGAGCTTAAAGGCGAATCGAAAATCAATAGCACTACTATTAGAAATCTTTTAGCTCAAGGAAATCTTTCAAAAGCGAAAGAGGTACTGGGTGCTGATTATTCAATTGAAGGAAAAATAGTAACTGGTGACAGAAGAGGTAATAAAATTGGGTTCCCAACGGCAAATGTGCATCTATCAGATGAACATAAACTCTTACCGAAAAACGGAGTTTACTTTGTTGAGGTCAACCTTGATAAGGGTCAGTTTTATGGAATGATGAACATTGGCCACAGACCTACTGTTTCATCCGGAAAAGATATCTTTATAGAAGTAAACATCTTTGATTTTGATAAGGATATCTATGGACAGAAAATTAAGGTAGTACTTAAGGATTATATTAGGGAAGAGAAAAAATTTAATTCTTTGGAAGAGCTTGTAAAACAGCTGAACAAAGATAAAGAAGAGTGCAAAAAACGTTTAATTAATAATTTAATTCATTAAAATGGGATTAACAAAAGAAGACAAACAAGCAATTGTTTCAAAATTCGGCAAAGCCGAAAAAGATACAGGAAGACCTGAGGTTCAAGTTGCAATTCTAACAAGAAGAATTAATGAACTTTCAGCCGAACACTTCGCAAAACACAAAAAGGACAATCATTCAAAGACCGGTCTTTTAAAAATGGTCGGTAAAAGAAGAAGACTTCTGAAATACCTTGAAAAGAAAGACATTACAAGGTACAGACAGATTGTTAAAGATTTAGAACTAAGAAAGTAAACTTTAAAAAAGAAAGATAAAGATGGTTTTTAGAAAAGCTATTGAGATTGGCGGAAGGAAACTTACGCTTGAAACAGGTAAATTAGCAAAGCAGGCAAACGGGGCAGTATTAGTCTCTTATGACGACAACGTAGTTTTGTGTACTGTCGTTGCAAAAGAAGAACCAAATGAGGGTCAGGATTTCTTTCCCTTGTCTGTTGACTTCAGGGAGAAAACTGCAGCCGCAGGTAAGATTCCAGGTGGATTTTTCAGAAGAGAAGGAAGACCCTCTGAAAAAGAAATTTTATCCTCGCGTCTTATAGATAGACCGATTAGACCTATGTTTGAGGACGGATATTTTTGTGAAACACAAATTAATGTTACGGTATATTCCTCTGACGGTGAATTTGATTGCGATGTTATTGGGGCAGTTGGTGCTTCGGCGGCATTGCTTGTATCAGATATCCCCTTTAACAATCCGATATCGGAAGTGAGAGTAACAAAAGTTAACGGCGAATTTATTGTAAATCCTACATTCAACCAGCTCGAAGCAGGTGATTTTGATATAACTGTTGCTGGTACTGAAACATCTATCGTTATGGTAGAGGGGGAGGCAAAGGAAGTTTCTGAAGAAGAACTCCTTGCTGCAGTAGAATTTGCACATCAGCATATTATTGCTCTATGTGATTTTCAGAGAGAGTTTGCAGCAGAGGCAGGCAAACCCAAAAGAGCTATTTCCGTCCCGGAAGAAAACGCAGAAATAATAAATGACGTAAAGGCTTTGTACGAAGAGAGTATTAAAAAGCTTGACAGAACGATTCTTACCAAAGAAGAGAGACAGATTAAATCAAAAGAACTTTCCGACCTCGTTCTCAAATCACTCGCAGAAAAATATCCCGAGTCCGAGAAAAAACTTCATCAGATTATGCATGATATTCAACAGGCTGACATGAGGAAAATGATTGTTGATGAATCAATAAGACTTGACGGGCGTACTGCAACCGATATTAGATCTATTTCGTGCGAAGTCGGTGTGCTGCCAAGAACTCATGCCTCAGCTCTTTTCACAAGAGGAGAGACACAAAGCTTAACAACAGTTACGCTTGGAACGAAACGTGATGAACAGATTGTTGAGGGACTTATTAAGGATGAAGAAAACAAAAGAGTAATTCTTCATTACAATTTCCCTTCATTTAGTACTGGTGAAGTCGGAGGTCGTCCGGGTCCAGGCAGAAGGGAAATCGGACACGGAAACCTTGCAGAGCGCGCCTTAAAGAAAATGATTCCGTCAGAAGCAGAATTTCCTTATACTATCAGGATTGTTTCAGACATACTTGAATCGAATGGCTCCTCATCTATGGCAACAGTTTGTGCCGGTTCGCTCGCTCTAATGGACGGCGGAGTTAAATTAAAAAGACCTGTTGCAGGAATTGCTATGGGACTTATTAAAGAAGATGATAAAGTTGTTGTTCTTAGCGACATACTCGGCTCGGAAGACCATTTCGGCGATATGGACTTTAAAGTTGCAGGTACGAGTGAGGGCATAACAGCTATTCAAATGGATATCAAAATTCAGGGCATTTCATTTGAAATAATGAAAACAGCCTTAACACAGGCAAAAACTGGTAGACTGCACATTCTTGGAATAATGAATTATACTCTTGCCGAAGGCAGAGAAAGTATTTCAAAATATGCTCCGCAATTATTTACGATTGAAATCCCAACAGATATGATTGGACTAGTTATCGGTCCTGGCGGTAAAACTATACGACATATTATCGCTGAAAGTAATGCGGAAATAGACATCAACGATGAGGGAAAGGTTACAGTTGCCGCAGTTAATAAGGTAGACGCAGACGTTGCAATAAATATGATTAAAGCTCTTACTGCGACTCCTGAAATCGGTGCAATATATGACGGAACAGTTAAAGGTATTAAAGAATTCGGCGCATTCGTTGAAATCATGCCCGGTAAAGAAGGGCTGCTTCATATTTCCGAAATAGATGTCAAACGAGTTGAAAAGGTTGCTGACGTTTTAAAAATGGGCGACAAGATACAGGTGAAACTTCTTGGTATTGATGACAGTGGTAAACTGAAACTTAGCAGACGCGCATTACTCAGAAAAGAAGGCGACACTGACGAAAAAGCCGGACATAAAAGAAGAGAAGGGCAATCGTCACGACCCCCGCACAGAAAACCAAGGGAAAATAAATAATCATATTAAGCCGGTATTAGCCGGCTTTTTTATTACATGAATTTGTAAACTTCGTTTTGTTTTGAATGTGTGAATAATAAAATATAACTTTAATAAACAAAACTATCATGAAAAACTTATTATTCGGTTTAATAATTCTGTCTATAATTGCCTCCTGTACAAACTCACAGGATGTCAGCCCGAATGAATGGTCAGCAATTCAATATTTTTACGATTCGGGTCCATTACCACCCCCATACCATTACAACTATGAAGTTACAATTAACAACGATGGCGCATCATCATTAAGCTACCGTTTTGGGTATGATGAACAAAATTCACCAATAAGCCATTCTTTTATTGTATCAAAAGAAAATCTGAAAATACTTTCCGAAAAGATATCTGTTTCCCAGCTTTCAACGGGAAAGGTAGAGTCTGTTCCAGAAAATCAGCATCCAATAGGAGGTTCGCTTGAAAGAGTTAGGCTTATCATTACAAAAGCTAATCCTGATTTAGATCAGCCACCCAAAGCTATTGATTCTCCCTATTTTCCAACAGAGAAGTATAAGAAAAATCTGGAAGAGTTGTATTCTATGGTTAATAAATTAGTACCAGATAGTATCTGGTCGGATGTAAAGACAAAGAAATCCGAATATGAATTGAAGAACCAAAACTAAAGCTATCAGGGTTTTAAAATTATAACAAATAAGAAACCCCTCGGTTGAGGGGTTTCTTTGTTCTTGAAGTTTAATGTTTGTGAATATCTTTGTGCATTATTCTTTTCTTTTCTACTATCTTGCCTTTACCATAGAGTTCTGAAATTGTTTTATGCATTTCTCTGTCGTTTTCTGCTCTCAATTGACTTATCGAATAATCAATCATACTTGAGGGAAACACCCCTTCTCTTTCGTAAAGTCCTCTTTTCTTTTCAAGAATATCGGCAGACTCTGCACAGGTTGCTGGCAGACTTGGAAATTCCGTATCAGTATTTTCTTCTTTTGTCTTTCCCTTGAAGTATAGTTTCTCTGTTAGTTTCAGCGATTCTTCCGATTGTGTGAATCCATACTCTGCAGCCATTGCTATGCCCGCTAAGACCTGATGTACATTCGCACTTCCGTCGGGAACGCGAAACTCTATTGTCTGCATGCTGTCAATCTTCATCGGTACACTTTTTTCTCCGGGATTTACAAGCTCTGCAAGATTGCTTGTCTTTGACCATCCAAGCGGCACCCTAACCATAGCTTTTCTGTTAGAATCACTCCAGAAAAATTGCGTAGGCGCTTCCATATTGGGTACAAGCCTTAAGTATGATGAAGGAACCGTATTTCCGAAGGCGGTTAAAGAGTCGGCAAAATGTAATAAACCTCCAATTAATTTCTTTGAATGAATTGTTAAATCTCCCTTCTCATCTACCATTACGCTCTTCCCGTCTTTCATAAGCTTAAGATGAAAATGCATTCCGCTTCCCGCATATCCCTCTTCAATTTTCGGTGCGAATGTAGCAAGTATTCCGTTTTGATATGCAATGTTTCTAATAAGCCATTTTGCAATTACTATGTCGTCAGCTGCTTCTTCAATAGGTGTTGATAGAAATTCAATCTCCAGCTGCTCTGCCATCTTGCCGTCAATTTCTGTATTTGCACTTACTATCTTTTCTATAAAACCTACTTCGCTGTGTGCGTATTTTACCTGTCCCGCTATATGTGTTATCATTCTTAGCATGTCGGATAATATTTTGCCTGATTTAAGGTATGGACCTGAAGCATGATAACCCTGCTGTTTGGGTGGGAAGTACATATTGTTTATCGGGTTAAACAAAAGATAGAATTCAAGCTCCCCAAGTGCATGAAGCTCAATTCCTGTATTTTTCTTAAATAATTTTGCTGCTTTGTGCAGAATATTGTCCGGTGTAAATGGTGCCAGTTCACCATCAGCAGTAACATATCTGCATACAAAATCAAGACTTGTACTGTTAAATGGATTAAGAAATGCAGTCTTATAAACAGGTACAACATATAAATCCGACAGTCCTGAATCTATCAGTCCTTTAAATAATGATGAACCATCTACTCTTTCACCCTCTGTTAAAACTATTTCAGCATTTTTTCTGTCAGGAAGGGGAATCCTTAATTCTTTCAGCTTTCCGTCTAAAGCTATATAGTGAAATCTAATTGTCTCAATTTGTTTTTCTTCGATGACTTTTAGTAAGTCTTCGCGTGTAAAATCTTCTTTCGGTTTATCTAAAAACTTACTTAAAGGACTGGTTAACGCGTATTTTATCATAATGCTTTGGGTTTTTAAATTTTAGTAAATGAGAACTATTAAAATACTCTTTTAAAATTTCATTTTCTATGCGAATTTTCGGAACCACCAGAAAGAATTTGTCTTAGTGTAGCATGCTCTATTTAAGGAAAACAAGCTTTCTTGCTTGCGTGAAATTTCCTGCTTTAATCATATAAAAATAAACCCCGCTTGAAAATCCCGATGCGTTAAAGTTAACCTCGTGCGTACCCGCATTTTTATTCTCGTTTACCAGGGTAAGCAGTTGCTTTCCTGTTAAATCATAGATTTTTATCGATACAAAAGTATTTATGGGAAGTTTATAACCTATTGTTGTTACGGGATTAAAAGGATTTGGATAATTCTGTTCCAGCGAGTAATCTCCGGGAATTATGCTATAGGGATTATCGGGTGGAATCACGTCCGATAATGAGTACCTAAACGTTCGCCATTGCTGTGCATTAACAGGTGCAAAAGGCAATGTTGTTGAAATTGCTGATGCAAGCTGATATCCGCCTTTTCTGAAAATATTTGTAAATGTATTTCCACCATCAACAGAAATGTTTACTTCCAAACTGTCTGAAAATGTTGAAAGATAAACAGCATATGCCCAGTCAAATGTCAGAGTGTCAAAGGTTGATACACTGTCAAAAATCACGCTATAGAGGGTATCTTTTTCTCCAATGTTTGCATAGTCATAAAACGGCAATTTCACAGAACTGTAACCCCCAAGCGTTACGCCGTTAACTCCGATTATTTTTTCAAAGGTCAGGAAACCGTCTATGTTGTTAATTTTCCAACCTTTGGGAAGGAACAGCCCCTCGAAGTTTTCATAATTAAAGTATGATACAGTATCATCAATAGCAGGTGAATATGAAAGCATTGGATAATATTTTGGGGATTTATACTTGTACTCAAAATCGGGTTTAACTGTTCTATTTGCCGGTATTTTAATATTTTTCATGTTATCAATCGAGGTGTCGCTTTTAGCAGAGTTGTAAACAGTTCTGTCATTATCGCTTTGAATAAAAGCAACCGTAAAAATAGAGGTATCCTTCCATAATGTATCTATATGAAATCTTATTACAAACTGTTGGTTTCCGGTATTTCCCGTGAGCGGATATCCGTTAGCATCAGGATACATTCTTCTGCATACATCATAAAATATACTGTCGCCGCTTGCACCTATTGAATAGGGATAATTCACTTGCCTCTCAATCGCTGCTATTCTTAACTTTAAATTTTTATTAAGCAAAGGATGTAGAAAATTCACCGTTACAACGGATTCAATAGTGTCGGGAGCAATCTGTGTGTTGGTAACGGATAGTTCTACAGGGGAACCTTCTTCAATTGCATTTTCATAAGGTATAAAGAGATTTGAATCGACATAATATGGCAATAAAATTCTATCTCTTCCGTTAATTATCGAAACAGGAGCCGAATTAGAAAAATAATATGCTCTTCGCTCTTCAACCATAACGGTGTCGAAAAGATACATGGAATCAATACCCGGAGGCGGAAATCCAACGTGATATTTAATTGCTGAAATTTTATTAAAATTATTATTTATAAAAGTATCAAGGAATAAGTTGTTAGAGCCGCAAGCGGGTGATGTTGAGGAGGTAAACTCTTCAAGAAGAACGTTTCTTGAAGCTCCGGTCAGGAAAAGAGATGTCTGTCGGATAGTATCATTTAATTCTGTTGAATCTACATTGCTTGCCAGATATGTCGTAAGCGTAATTTTCTGGTTTGCAGGAATTGACACAAGAGGGAATACAGCATAGCTTACCTGTCCTGAAGATATCGGTGGTACTTTTACCGAGTCGTTATATCCTACTTCTGGAATTTGCAGAAATATCTTTGTGCTGTCAGTAAAGTTGTTTAAACCTATGTTTGATACAGTTATCTCTGGTGAAACATCGTAAGAATCTGTACCCGGAAGAAAAGTTGTGTCATTTTGAATGTTGTTAAATGATGTCACTGCAAGGTCAAAATTAACCCTGTTACCCATAATCACATTATCGATGTATAGATTATTTCCAAAACCGTTATAAGCAACAAATTGCAGCATCACTCCTTTTCTTGCTTGATTGGAAAGGTTGTACGGAAACAAAAATGATGCGGTAATAAAAAACACAAATAAGACTAAATATTTTAAACTTAAATACTTCAATTTAATTCATTTTTGTCTGCTTGAAATAAAATTTGTAAAAGACATATTCAATTGTAGTAAGCACTATTAAAGACACAGAATCTTTCGGAAGAATTCTGCCGTAGCCGTTTCCGTAAAGCTGTATGAATCCTGTTATTTTCAGAAAAAACATTGCTACTTTACCGGTAGGCAAAAATATCTCATAACCCTCGCTTGATATGATAAAACCAACAATGAGGTCTGAGATTGTCCATCCGACGGTAAACAGTATCACGATGAAAAACAAATTCAAAAAAGCCTGAACCAATCCTTCCATCTGGTAGGATTTTGCAAAAGCCCAGACCGCAAATATTGCATGTGCAAAGAAAATTAATACAGGTATCAAAATTTAAACATATAAATTATTAAAAAGCACTTTTAGAGAAAAACATCTCTTTTAAAGTCTTCAATATTATCTTAATATCAAAAACTAATGACCAATTTTCAATATAATAAATATCGTATTCTATTCTGGTTTGCATCGGAGATTCAGAACCTCTTAGACCGTTAACCTGAGCCCAGCCCGTGATTCCGCATTTAACCCTGTGTCTTTCAAGGTATTTGTTCACAGTATCTTTCATAATATTTATGAAATATTCTCTTTCGGGTCTTGGACCAACGATACTCATATCTCCGCCAAGTACATTAAGAAACTGTGGTAACTCATCAAGTGAGAATTTTCTTAAATACGTTCCAATAGGAGTATGTCTGTTATCATGTTTTGATGCAAACTTTGGCGTTCCGTCTGCTTCTGCGTCTATTTTCATAGACCTGAACTTAAGCATATTAAACTTACTCCCGTCGATACTTACTCTTTCCTGTTTGTAAAACACGGGTCCTTTAGAGGTCAGTTTTATCAATAATGCAATGAGCAGTAAAATGGGAGAAATCAAAATAAGAATAAACAAAGACGTTATAACATCAAAAATCCTCTTAACAATTCTGTCCCAGACGCTTAACGGGAAAGTTTTAATTATCATTAGAGGTATTCCGTGCAGCTCTGTAATCTTAAGCCTGCTTGAAATAAGCTCCATGAAGTCAGGAACAAGCATAAACTCTACATTTATGCCTTCGCAGTTCTTTATAATTGTGTATAAATATTCGTTTTGTTCATGAGGCAGACAGAATAGAAGATTCTGAATCTTGTTTTCCCTTATCATTTGAGGTATGCTTTCTATGTTGCCGAGATAAGTTTTACCCTTTGCATACTCGCTTTCGTTTTCGTCCTTTGCAAAAAACCCCTTCATTCTGAAACCGGTAAACTTGTCCTTTGACAAAGTCTTGTATATTCCGTCAGCTATTTCAGACATACCTACGATTGCTATGTTTCTTAGTCCGACGTTTTTGTTGTAAAATGTCTTTTCAACTTTGAGCATCATGTATCTGCCTATCGTAATGTATAAAATGCTGAAAGTCCATATAAGCACAAAAACAAGCCGCGAATAAGATTCATCTCTGAAGAAGAATGTAATTCCAATCGAAAGAAGTATACTGACAGAAACACATTTCACAATGTGAACAAATTCGTCTCCGATAAATACGGCTCTTCTAAGCTTGTACATTTTGAAATTTTGGAGAGTTAGTATCCATACAGGTAATGTGAACAAAGCAAAATAAACATACATCGAAAGCTCGGGGAATCCTTTTTCAACAGAAAATATGTTCGTGAAAGTTGTGTAAAACCTTACATAGTACGCAGATAGAAAAGCTCCCAGTATAGCCGCTATATCCAGTATAACAGTCATTAAGGGGACCGTAATTTCTATTTTTGAAAGTTTTTGGCTCAATTATAAAATCATTTTATATACAAAAATATAGCTTTAATCTTTAATACTAAATGTAAATTATAATAATATTTAAAAACGACCTATGCAATATTCATCAGATACATAGCATCTTTGTAGGATGTAAGCAGCATGTTTTTTATGGTTTTGTGCTCATCCATTCTAAGCTGGGGATCTTTTTCAAGTATGTTGAATGCTATTTTTCTTGCTGAATCCAGTATATCCCTGTCTTTGTTTAAATCTGTTAATACAAAGTTTAAAATTCCTGATTGTCTTGTACCGAAAAATTCACCCGGTCCCCTTATTTCCATGTCAACCTCAGAAATCTTGAAGCCGTCGGTTGTCTCACACATTGTTCTAAGCCGTCTTTTTGATACTTCGTCAAGATGCTTTGCTATTAAAATGCAGTATGATTGTTCTGCACCCCTTCCGACTCTTCCTCTGAGTTGATGAAGTTGTGAAAGTCCGTATCTTTGAGCGTCTTCAATTATCATTATTGTTGCATTCGGAATATCAAGTCCTACTTCAATAACCGTGGTTGCTACAAGTACATTTATCTTTTTTGCTTTAAAGTCATTCATTGTCTCCTCAATTTCATACCAGAACTTCCTGCCGTGCACCATGCCTATTTTATATTCTTTAAACACCCCGTCTTTTAAAACTTTGTAATGTTCCTCGGCAGATTTAAGGTCAAGTTTTTCTGATTCATCAATTATTGGATAAATTATGAATGCCTGCCTTCCTTCTTTAATCTTTTCTTTTACAAAAGCCCATATCTTAAACTTATCTTCCTCTTTTCTTAGGTATGTTTTTATAGGAATCCTGTTTTTAGGAAGCTCATCAATGACTGATATGTCAAGGTCGCCGTAATAAGTTAACGAAAGAGTTCTCGGTATGGGAGTTGCCGTCATTACAAGTACGTCGGGATTTAAGCCCTTATCTTTAAGTTTTGCTCTTTGCATAACACCGAACTTGTGCTGCTCGTCAATTATCACAAATCCCAGATCTTTAAATTCAACTGTATCCTGAATCAAAGCATGCGTACCAATAATGATATTGGTTTTTCCAAGACGAATATCCTGCAGAATTTGTTCTCTTAATCTTTTCTTCTGCCCGCCGACTAAAAGAGATACTTTATATTCTTTTCCCGAAGTTTTATTAAAATCGTTAATAAAATTTGTTATCGTGTAGTAGTGCTGCTCTGCAAGTATTTCCGTAGGGCACATAAGAGCTGACTGGTAACCGCTTTCAAGCGCTATAAGCATTCCGAATACAGACACAATTGTCTTGCCGCTTCCGACATCACCCTGTAGCAGCCTGTTCATTATGTTTCTCGACTTCATATCGGAATAGATTTCATTTATAACTCTTTTCTGTGCATTTGTCAGTTCGAATCCCAGTGTTTTTATGAAATTGTCAGTTAGAATCTTAATGTCTGCTGCGAATGTTATTCCCTTAATCTCGTTTTGCAGGCTCTTTTTCTTAAGTGCCATCAGAAGCTGGACGTAAAACAATTCCTCAAATGAAAGCCTACGCCTTGCTGTTTCTATATCCTCGAATTGATTTGGGAAGTTTATTCTTAAAACAGCATCTTTTCTTGCAATGAAATCATATTGTTTAATTACACTTTCGGGTATTGATTCCTCAACAAATTTCGGATTCTGTTTTATGAGTGCCCTAAAGGCATTAAAAACTATCTTTGATAGTGTCAGAGGTTTTATCCATGTTGCCTTTAATACGCCCGAAAGCTCATAAACGGGTATTATGTGAAATTTTAAAAATCCTTTGTCAGCTTCATCAAAAGTGTTTACTTTCAAATGGTCTTTGTAGTCAATACGCAGATTAAATTTCTTAAACGCCTCGGATACCTTTCCGTAGAATAAATAATCTTCATTAAGAATGAATTGTTTCGCTCTGAACTCACTCGCACCGAATATTGGTATCTCGACCGATCCTGTTTCGTCTTCAAGAAGTATTGTTGTCGGATGATTAGGTCTTGCCGCACGTTCCACCCATTTTACTTTGCCGAGTATTAAAACAGTTTCGCCAAATCTTTTTCTTGCCTCTTCAACAGTTGTTCTATACACATAAGTTCTTGGAATAAACTGCAGGAAATCTTCGAGTTTGTTTATTCCTATCTTTGCGAATGCTTCGGCGCGTTTATCTCCAACGCCTTTTAAATACTTTATATCCATTTCATAAAGTTACACATTTTAAAAAAGATAATAAGTGAAGAAATTCAACGGTAGTCAATAAA
>CAZVCC010000007.1:2919-98166 GCA_964626015.1 uncultured Ignavibacteriaceae bacterium | reverse complement strand
GTTATTAAAACTATTTGAAATTGGTTCAGGGTGTCCAAATGACTAAGTCAGGAGAAATTCCCGAGAAGACAATACTCGATAAGATAGTGAAGAAATAAACACAGCGGCACCATGTGTTTTAGTAATAAAGCACATGGTGCTGACTATAAAAGAATTTTTATTCGTGTTATTTGCAGTTAGAGAATTAATAAATATACCAACTTTATCTAGTTATTATTATAATGGTTTTATTCACCTCTGAAAAGAGTTTTTACTAACTATTTCCAAAAGTTGTGTTAAATTAATATATTTAGCTGGTATAATGACGGTTTGGATTTTATACTTATCGAGCATTTTCTTTACTGTTATGCCATAATTTCCTGACATTACGGAAGTTACACCCATTGAATGTAAAAATGTTACTGCTTTTTTACCTGAATTTTTTAATAGCTCGTTGCCGGGGTTTGATATAAACTTTAATTTATTAAAATCCTTTTTTAACAAACAGAAATATTTTGTTTTGCCGAAGCAATCTTCAATTGGCGAATTAATGTTGTCTTCTCTTACAGTTATAGCTATCATTTCAAATTATTCGGGATTTGGTATATTAATAAAATTTTTGCTCTTACAAAGCGGACAAGACACTAGGTTTGAGTCATTAATAACATTATAAATGCAATCACAGTTTTGGCATTTATGCCAGTTATCACTGTAATAAATATTCCCACCAGAGAGTTTTAAAACTTTTTTTTCAACAAGTGCCGTTGATAGTTTAATTCTTGCTCGCTTGTATATTCTTGTAAATGTTGGTCTTGATACTTTCATTAACTTCCCTGCTTTAGAATGGTTCAATCCTTCATAATCTATTAATTTTATCGCTTCAAATTCTTCTGCAAGGAATAAAAGACAATCAGCATTGGAATTATTATTTCCTACCGGAAAAAACCATGTGTCTGAATGTGGAGCTAATATTTTCCGTTGTTTAACCGGTCTTGCCATAATCTATAAGATTCTAAATAAATTTAACATTCTGTCTACTTTAGTACAGCCAACATCGGCATTAAAAATACGACAGAAGAATCACCTAATTGCAAAAAATATTTAGCAAAAATACTATTTCGATACATTATATGATTTGTATTATGTGTTCTGATAATTCTTTTATTTCGTGATAAAACAGAGTGTTTCCTTTGATGTAAATACTCAAATGTAATTTATAAACAAATTTGTAATTATTGAAGTCTAATAATTATTATTATGGTAACAAAATCGCTGCCGATATAACAGTAGTCCACAATCCGTTTTTATCCCCTTTGGCAGTTTTAGTAATATTAAAAGTTTTAACTATTCTTTCTGACATTTTAAAGACCTGTTCTCTTTCATTCCAATCGGTATCCGTATTGAACTCTACACCTAAGGTAGAAGCGAGCATTTGAGCGGCTAAATCTTCGGCATAGTCGCCACAAGTTTTTTCATTGACTCCCTGAGGATGATATTCAGATAAATAACCATACTGTGATTTATCAGAGGGGATGGCAACGCCTATTGATGATGCGATTAAACGATTAGGTTCATTAGTATGATTTCTTGCCATAACTGCAAATGTTATTTGTCCCGGTAATATTTCTTTAATACCCTGTTCTCTCGATAAAAGTTTGCAATTTGGCGGAAAGATACTGCTCACCATTACGAGATTACAAACCTCAATTCCGGCATTACGTAATGCAGATTCAAAGGAGGCTAAATATTCTATATGCCTTCCAACACCCTTTGTGAAAAATATTTTAGTGGGAACGAACAATTTATTTAGTGACTATGTCCACCACATTGTTTATTAGGGTCACTTTTTAATTTATCCTCAAGAAATAATTTAACAGCATCTTCTGCATCTAATTCGTCTGTAAATATTGTCTGAATACCATTTTCATTTAAGTCACTCATTAATCCCTGACCGCCAGAACAACAAAAAAGATAATTACAGTCTTTTAGTCCTTCAATAATACCTAAATGCTTTCCAACTCCTTGCTGCTTGTGCTTAAGGTCTTCATTATGATGCCCATGTTCATGACCTTCTTTTTTGTGTTGTGTAAAAGTGTTTTTACGTTTTTCAATACCTCTGATTTCTTTATTGGTAATATCAAAGATTATAAACATATCACATTTCCCAACGTGACCTGTAATAGTTTTTCCGTTGTCTGAAGCTACAGCAATTTTCATTTGATTTTAATTAATTAATAATATTGAGCATATGCTCATAATAAATTTAAATATAATCGTTGTATAAATCAAGAGCAATTTATGTCAATCAGACCATCTTATCGTTTTTTATAGTTGGTTGGCATCGGTTCATAACCTATCACAGCACCAATAGCAGATCTATCCAAAAAGAAAGGTCTTATTGAATTTTTAATTTACTCTTTCTCGCCCTTGAAGCCTCTGCCACCTCTGAAGCCTCTGCCACCTCCGAAGCCTCTGCCACCTCCGAAGCCTCTGCCACCTCCGAAGCCTCTGCCGCCTCTATAGGCCAGACCTCCTCTGAAGCCAAATCCACCAAAACCCAAGAAACTCCTTCTTCCAACTTTGTAACTATCTGCATTTTTATCGATTTCTTGATTATCAGCTGTGGAAGATTTTGCTGTGTTACATTTTCCTAATTTTTTTCCCGTCATCGGCCCACTTCCATTTGGACCTGTTCCATTCAAATTTGGCATTTTAATCTCCTTTTTAATATTTAAATTAATATTTTTTTAAGAATAAATACACAATGTCACATTATATTGAGATTGCTTTTCATTAAAAAATAATTACCCTGATAATATACTTTTTTTAAGATTCGTTTATTTACTAACTGATAAATTATATCCCATCCCATATTTGATTTCTTTAAAAACTCTTCAACTGCATCGTATCGCATTGGATGAACAGAAAGAATACTAAGAAGTTCTTTCTCAGAATTTAACTGATATGAAAAGTTTGTTCCTTCATACGAAATTGCGAGTTCCACATTTTCAATATTATTGTTAAATATTTGATAGGCAAGATTAATAATATTTTCGTCTGGTGCAATGGCGTATATTTCGGGAGTCGGACGAGTTGGGATCAGAATAAATGATTTTGCAGGCTTTAGACAATCAATAAGTGCGACTGTTTCTTGAAGTGACTTAATATCAACATTAATATCTTTTATAAGCATAGTTTCGGTAATTAATTTTCCTGAATATTCGGCGACAAACTCCCTGATTCCGTTAACAATCTTTTCAAGTTTTAAGCTTCCATGAGGTCTGTTTATTTTATGCCATATAGCAGGAATAACCGTATCAATTTTGACTGAGACCAAATCAGCTTTCATTAAATCTTCTCTTACATTTTTGTCCCATAGTAAAGAAGAATTTGTTATGACAGCGATATTAATTCCAAGGGGTTTCAAGATTTCTATACATTTACCAATGTTTAAATCGAGTGTGGGTTCTCCGTCAGCAATAAATGTTAAATAATCAAGTTGCTCGTTATTTTTCCTTAAATAGTTTACCTTTTCATATACTGCGTTATAAATTTTTTCGGGCTTAAAGATTTCTTTTCTTTTTGTTGATAATGTATTTGTTTTACCAATCTGACAATAAACACACGAATAACTACAGTTTTTCGGAGGAATATTGTTAATCCCCATACTTCTCCCTAATCTTCTAGAGGGTACAGGACCGAATACAATTTCTGTATTATTCACTTCACAATCCATTTTCAATTAGTTATAACATAATCTTATTTCTTTATCGCTTAAAGTGGGTTTCAACAAATCAACCCACTCCTCTGATTCCCATGTTTTAAGTTCTTTGTGATTCAAGTAATATTTTTCAGGAATCGGATGAGTACCGACAACAACTTTTATTTGGTGTATATTCTCAATTAATGATTTGAAATGATTAATATACGGACACGGAGGGTATCCGACCACCATTCCGGTTGCAAAATGTATAACATCAACATAATTTTTCTTTAGCTCATCCATACTGATTTCGATATTCCCCCCAGGACATCCGCCGCAGGAAGTATATCCGACTACTTCAATATCTTTATTTTCGTATATATTAAAAGCACCTACCCGATCTTTTATTGACCTAAAGCATTTACCACCGGCACAGCTTTTATACCTATCACAGATAATAATACCAACCTTTACTTTTTTTCTCATTTGCTCTTTAACAATTTAATTTTTTGTATTGCAATAAATAAATATTTGATAGTTATGCTTTTCTCTTCGCTCTGGCGTATCTAATTTGTATTATTTACGAAGCAACACACTCCTTAAAATACTTTTTACCCTGAAAATCTACCTCTTCAATAATCTTTCTGTCAATCATTTCTTTAAGTTTTGTTTTGTCGATTTCCTTATTAGCGCTCAGTTTAACGGTTTCCGCCTCTATTGGATGAATAGCAAGTAAACCCAAAAGTTCATGTTTAAAGTCGTCCATTGCAAGATAGTCTTCGTTACCAGGGAATTGTAACAATATTGCATGGGGTATAGACTCATTAATCATTTGTTTTAAAAATCCGAGATTAACTGTATCCGGACTTCTTACAGAACTTTCTTGAGGCGGAAACACAGGAATGGTAAAATATGAAACATCTCGTTTTAGCTTATTAAGGTATTTTGCTAGACTTTCTATTTCTTCATGATTATCATTTATGTTTTTTATCAGCATTGTTTCTGTAGACAAATTTCCTTTAAACATTTCTGAAAATTGTTTAATCCCATCCAGAATAAGATCGTATCTTAATCTTTTATGCGGACGATTTATTTCGAGCCATGTTTCCGGATTAACTGTATCAATTTTTATCGAGACATAGTCGGCAAATATTAAATTTTCGCGTACATGTCCATTCCAAATAAGTGAAGCATTTGTAAAAACAGCAATTTTATAACCAAATTCTCTCAGTATTAAAATTTCTTTTGATAGCGCCGTATCTAAGGCCGGTTCGCCACTCCCAGTAAAAACGAGGTATTTAATTTTATCTTTTAACTTACCGCTGTTTGCTAGCTTATTTCTCAAAGAAGCATGAAGTTCGTAGGGAGAAATACAATTTGAAGTACAGATAGAGCAACATGTTTTGTTTCCAGATGGACAATAGATACAATTATAGGAACAGATATTTGGTTTAATGTTGTTTATGCCTATTACGAGACCAAGTCTTCTGGATTTAGTTGGACCGACAACAACTTTACATTTAAGGGATTTATTAAGCATAATATTTTTCTCAAGGGCTATACATAAGGATTCCGCTTTTCTCATTAACCATTTTTTAATGTTTTTCATTATTTATCCCTTTCTTGAGAACCTTAACAAAAAGTCCTTTTCTTTATAAAACCGGTTTACGACTTCAAGACATCAATGTTATTCATATTGGCATTTAATCATAATAACAATCTTATTATATTATGAACTATTGTTCATAACTAAAATATAAAGATGATTTAAACAAGTCAAGAGAAAAATTTTTCATGTTTGCCAACGTATAAATAAGACAAAGGGGGTCAATCAGTTTATTTTGTTTTTGGACACATACAAATCACAATTGTATTTTATGTATTAATACTTACTATGAAATTATGTATCAGGAGCATAAACAAAATTCGGATAATTAAATGCCAGACTTTGAAATAAAGATTGCTCCTCATTAATACCAACTTGATTGGTTTGTAATTATCTTATAAATAATATAACATTATATATATGGATCCGTTTTTCGTAATTGTCTTTTTTGGAGTTTTAATGAGTGTTGTTTCTCTTTCTGGGGGAATTATTATGCTTTTTACAAAGCATACACAATTAAAACTTCTTACACCGCTAGTAGCATTTTCTGCCGGTTCGCTTATTGGGGGGGCTTTTTTTATAATGCTTCCTGAAGGTTTAAAATTAATCGAAAATGTTAGAATCTTCTTTTTAATATTAGTTTCAGGATTTAGTTTGTTCTTTATATTTGAACAGTATCTACATTACCACCATTGTAAAAAAGCCGAAAGCGCCTGCAGAAAACCTATGTCTGTTTTAATATTGCTTGGTGATGGATTGCATAATTTAATAGGAGGTCTTTCAATATCGGGGTTATTCTTAATAGATTTCAATCTTGGTTTAATCGCATGGCTAGGAGCAATCTTTCACGAAATTCCACAGGAGCTCGGTGATTTTGCCGCGCTTGTTCATAGCGGTTGGAAAAGGAAAAAGGCTATTCTTTATAATCTTCTTTCTTCGTCTACTTTTTTAATCGGAGGTTTGACCACATACTTTATCTCTGATACAATTAATGTCTCCTTCCTTATACCATTTGCCGCGGGAAATTTTCTGTATATCGGAGCGACCGATTTAATTCCCGAAGTTAATAAACACTCTACTCTGAAAAACAACATTATTCATGGTTTATCATTTCTGGCGGGCGTTACGCTGTTGTTTATTCTTAGTATATATCACAATCACACATAAAAGATGCAAATATTTAATTTAACGCGTGCTATCATTTAATAAGCACTAAACTTAAAAGGCTATTTAATAAACATCATCCGTTTTATTTCATAAAAACTTTCTGACCGCAATACACAGAAGTACAAACCTGAAGTTAAGTTTTTTGCATCAAAATTGGTTTCATAAGAACCCGGTGTTAATGTACCCGCAACGAGCGTCTGTACTTCTTTTCCAAGCACGTCATATATTTTCATACTTATAAATTTATTACCGTTTGGTACATCAAATTTTATCTTCGTTGAAGGATTGAAAGGGTTCGGATAGTTCTGATAAAGTTTAAATGATGACGGTGTATTTTGACTGATATTATTAACACCCGTCAGGAATGGAACCGTTACCGTTTTCATTATTACTGGAGATTTATCGGATGCGTTATAAAGTGTTACAAACTTTTGTATATCGGGTGAGCCTATACCCTGAACATAATTAACCAACCGAGGCACAAAGGTTTGATAGCAAAGCTCTGCGGTAATTGTATATTGATTGCCGTTTAATGCAGGCACTTTATAATAAACAACATCTCTGCCCGTGCCCTGTGTAGCTCCCTGTCTGTTAAAGTTAGTATCACTGACGGCACCGCCTACTATAGCAATTGTGTCATAGCTTGGATGGGATGTGTTAAAGCCTTTTGGCGGAAGTCTGTTATCTTTTAAGTATCCGGCTGTTCTTAACAGGTTAAAAGTAAAATTGCCGTTAACATCTTTTAAAACACCTTCGTAAATCTGTACCTGATTTGCGTTAGTAATTTCTGAATAATGCTGTTCATAAAGGGAATCGAGTCCAATAATTTCTCCCTGTGAATCCCAATTACCCGACTCAAAGACAGTATTATTCGATTGATCTTTAACTTTAAAATGAAGCCACATTCTTCTGTAGGGAATACCTGTGGGTATTTTGTGACCTGCAAGGTTTTCAACTGTTACGCCTACATTCATGAGTCCAGCGCCGTACGTTGGTACAATATTAAGGTTCACGGCGCTTTCTTTTAACATTTTTTCCGTGTAGACTAATGTAGTATCAAAGTTTGAACCTGAGGCAGACAAATGAAGAGAATCAATATTGTTTCGCATAATTCTGTTCATTGTTTTATTACCGCCTCCAAAAAGGTGTTTCCAATAAGGGCTTCTTTTTGTTGTATCAAAAACCGGAATAGTTGAAATATCTATTGGAGTATTAGTTATAGGCATGTGGCAGGTCTGACAGGGAACGTTGTAAGTTTTATAATTACTGTTCTTCCACTCTAAATACGGTGTCTGCTCGGGAAATGAGCCTACAATCTGTCCTGCATAATTAATCGTTGGTGTAAACAATGTATGACACGTTGCACAAAGTTCGGAATTGTTCATTGACGTTGAATGAACGGTAGTATAGTTAACAAATGCAATCATCGGCTGCACAAGCGGGTTTGGATAAGGTCCGTAAATAATTCGTTCCGTTGTTATATTATACCCTCCGCTATAGCTTGAGGATGAACCGAAGTTTGTGTTTTTTATCTGGTGGCAGGAAGTACAGCTTACGCCATCGTTCGCGAGAGGGTCGGCTTTCATCTGCGCCATTGTATATCCCGAGTCTCCGTTTTGAAGAGCCTGTCTGTGTCCCATGGGAGCATGACATTTTGTACACGTACTTTCAATTACAAACTGAAACTGAGGATGAGTGTGAATTTCTTCTTCTACGATTGCACGCCAGAACGGGTCTTTGGAGGCATTACCCATCATTGATGAACGCCAGTAAGTTACGGGAGAAATATCAACTCCGTTTTCTGAAAGTATTATTCCGTTTCCTGTATGACAAGTGGCACAGTTACCCGAGCCCGAAAAAATAGATGACGTCTGAGTGGGCAGGGGTATCATTTGAGCAAGGGAAACATTTGCACACAATAACAATATAAATGCTGAGATAGATATAAGATGTTTCATAATTAAATTTTAATTACTTTTTAATTTAGCAATTTATAGACCACAAAAACAGGATTAAATATCTGCTGAGTTAGAGAATTTAAACTATTAGCAGTAAAAACGAACTCTTTTAAAATGATAAAACACTAATTAACACAGATTTAAAGATTTGCATGGAAATAGAAAGCGGATGCAGAATTAAAAAGGTCAATTTTCATAGATAAAAGTGCATGTTAAACCTCATCCAAAGCAAGTAGAATTTAAGACTAATTTGAGCGCAAGGAGAGACTAATTAGGACGATAGGGGGAGGCAAATGGAAAACTTGGGATAACATACTGTATTTACATATAATAATTTAAAGTTGAGAAGATTTGTTAAAATTTGCACAAAACGAAGTGAAAACTGGATGTAAAATTTTTAATTATCCTCCTCCTATTATTAATCACAACGTAAACAAAAACGGGGTCATGTGGAAATTATGGGCAAAAAATTTTTAACTTGAGAAGAAACAATGGTTTAAGGCGCATAATCGGCAAAAAAAGAAAATTTCTGTGTGACACAATTTTTATATTTGTTGTGATTAATAGTAGAGGGGGGTACCTTTCACTTTAGAAAAATTGCGTCAAAATTGTCGAAATAATTACAAAATACACGATATTCAATATTTTACCGGTTAATTTAATAGCTAAAATAGGACATTGGGTTGGTACGATATTTGAAGAGAATTGGGTAAAGAACAAAATTAAATTTAATAACATCATGAAAACAAAAATTTCAGTAAGTATTTTTGCGTTAATAATTTTCGCCGGTTTAGCAACAAGTATCAACGAAGCAAAAGCACAAGAGAAGCATTCGTGCTATTATGCTGTCGATTTGCCAAAACAGGAAGTATCTGCGTCAGAGGAGAAAGAACTGCTTTATATGATAGAAGAAGAAAAGATGGCAAGAGATTTTTACGTAAGTATGTATGAAAAATGGGGACTCAGACCATTTGGCAACATTAAAAATGCAGAACAAAAACATATGGATGCAATAGAGTCCATGCTGGATAAATACGGGTTGTCAAATCCGACAAAAGATGCAGCAACGGGAGAATTTAAGAATGAAAAAATTAAGAGCCTGTATTTAGCTTTGCTTGGACAGGGAAACAAATCTGCTCTTGATGCACTGAAGGCGGCAGCGGAGATAGAAGAAGTAGATATTAAAGATTTAATGGATGCTATAAAGAACACTGATAACAAAGACTTAGCCATAGTTTATAACAATTTGCAAAGAGCGTCCGAGAATCATCTGCGTGCTTTTACGAGAAACATAAAAAGAAGAGACGGGACATACAATCCGAAACATCTCGACAATGAATATTTTAATGAGATAGTAAAATAGCGGATGACGAATAAGAATCACTGGTATGACGGTGTTTTTTACGACAAGGTAATCGCGCCCAATCAGGATAAGGTTTTTGAAATAATAAAAGAAGTTATTGATAAAGATTGTCTTATTCTCGACGTAGGATGCGGCACAGGCAGAATGGCTTTCCGTCTTTGGGGTAAGTACAGAAAGTATACGGGAATAGACTTATCTATAAGGAACATCAATACAGCAAAGAATAAACTGTGCAAACTGCTTTCGGAAAAAATCGACTACATTCACGCAGATGCATATTCATATCTTCAAAGCAGCGACACAAAGTATGACTACGCTGTTCTTTCATACGTCATTCATGAAATAGACGAACACGAAAGAGTCCCGCTGCTGAAACTTCTCTCAAAACATTCAGAAAATATAATCGTTGTTGACTATCTCGTACCGAGACCCGGGGGCTTTACGGACAGGATTAACGGTGTTGTTGAGTATGTTGCGGGCAGGGCGCATTACAGAAATTTCAAATCCTACGTCTTAAAAGGAGGATTACAGGGACTTTCGAGGCAGAGCGGGCTTAAAATCATAAAAGAAATTTCCAACATACCTAAAACTGCACACACGGTCGTTATGAAGTGATTTCAAAAATTGGTTACAATTTGAAGAATTTATAATTATTTTTACAAATAATTTTTTTAGTCAATTTATAAACCTCTTATACTTTTATGGAAAAGAAATTTTGGGATGAAAGGTATTCAGAAGCACACTACGTTTACGGCAAAGAACCAAACGAATTTTTCAAACAGGAGATAGAAAGCATCAAACCGGGGAAACTACTCCTACCCGGAGAGGGCGAGGGCAGGAATGCGGTGTATGCAGCCTTGAAAGGCTGGGATGTGACGGCTTATGATTTCAGCGAGCAGGCAAAAGCAAAGGCTATGAAAATGGCAAAGGAAAAAAACGTTAAGATAGACTATCTGGTTTCATCTTTGGAAGAGGTTTCTTATAAAGAGAATGAGTATGATTTAGCCGCATTAATATTTGTTCATTTCCCCTCTACAGTCAGAGAAAGGGCTCACAAAGCAATAGTCAAAGCTTTGAAGACGGGAGGAACCATACTGATTGAAGCTTTTAATAAGAAGCAAATTGAAAACAACTCGGGGGGTCCGAAAGACAAAGACTCGTTATACAGCATAGAAGACTTCAGAAAGGATTTTATGGACATGAAGATAGAGATGCTTTACGAACAGCATACAGATTTAAGCGAAGGGCATTACCACAAGGGTCCAGCAGACGTTATACGATTCAAAGGCGTTAAGTGGAAATAATTTGATATTGATTTTACAGTTTAATCTTTATAACTTGCTAATAACAATTAATTATAAATAAACATTTATACCGTTGAACTTAACGAATGTTCAGTCTTTGACAAAACCGGTTGTTTTCCCCAGAGAAGAACCGGCAGTTAAGCTAACAACAACGAACGACTACATTAATCTATATTAACTAATACGAATGAAAAAAGTATTTATATCTGTTACGCTGTTTATATTGTTCATTACATCGGCAATTCTGTTCCTTCTTCCCAAAGAACGCGACCTTGATACTGTTGACAAGCTAAGGGAAAAGTATTCGGAAAAATACGTTTCTTCTGCTGACCATTCTAAGTTCGATGTACTTAAAAAGAATTTTGTTACACCTCAGGAAGTAACGGCAGCCTGCAACACGTGTCATACAGACAGACACACAGAGGTAATGAATTCGAGCCATTGGAACTGGGAAAGGAAGGAATACGTAAGAGGGCGGGGGATAGTATCTATCGGTAAAAAGAATGCCGTCAACAATTTTTGTATTGGCGTTGACGGAAACGAAAAGAGCTGTGCCAAATGTCATGTGGGCTTTGGAATGTCAGACAAGGGTTTTTCGTTTACGGATGAAAACAATGTTGACTGTCTTGTCTGCCATGACAACACCGAGACATACGTTAAAGGAAATGAATTATCGGGATATCCCGACCCTAAAATAAACCTGAGCAGTGTAGCACAGGGTGTGGGAAAGCCAAAGAGGTCAAATTGCGGTGTGTGTCATTTTTACGGCGGCGGGGGTAACAACGTTAAACACGGCGACCTTGAATCAGCAATGTTTGAACCCGAAAGAACAACTGATGTTCACATGGCGGCTGACGGGAAAAACCTGCAGTGTGTTGACTGCCACTTAACAGAAAAACATAATATGCTTGGAAAAGTGTATTCTCTTTCCTCAATGAACAGAAACCGCTCAACATGTGAACAATGCCACACGGAAAGTCCGCACAAGAATTCAGTTCTCAACGAGCATACTTTAAAAGTCGCATGTCAAACTTGCCACATTCCTACATATGCAAAAGTGAATGCCACGAAAACTGAGTGGGACTGGTCAACTGCGGGCAGGCTAAAAGACGGCAAACCATACGAAGAAGACGATGCAGACGGAAACCACACATACCTTTCGATAAAGGGAAGTTTTAAATGGGGTAAAAACTTAAAGCCTGATTACATTTGGTTTAACGGAAATGCCCAGCATTATATGCTTGGTGATACCATAAAAGATACTGCAAACCCTTTAGTCATAAATAAACTTCTGGGTTCTTACAATGACAAGGACTCTAAGATAATACCCGTCAAGATACACAAAGCGAATCAACCTTACGACCCTGTAAACAGAATGTTAATACAACCAAAACTTTTTTCGGACAAAAAAGGGGAAGGTGCTCTCTGGGTGGACTTTGACTGGCAAAGGGCTTCGGAGGTTGGGATGAAAGAAGTTGACCTGCCGTTCAGCGGAAAAATTTCTTTCATTAAAACTGAAATGTACTGGCCGATTAATCATATGGTTTCATCGAAAGATTCATCTTTGAAATGTACTGACTGCCATACAAGAACCGACAGCAGAATAGCCGGTTTAAAAGATTTTTACATACCCGGGCGGGATTATAATAAATTAGTGGACTATTCGGGTACGGCAATAATTGCGGTTACTTTCATTGGGATAGTAATCCATGGAACGCTTCGATTCAGAGCATTAAGAAAGCAAAGGAGGGATAAATAAACATGTCAAAAAGTGTATTAATATATAAATCGTTTGAACGCTTCTGGCACTGGATGCAGGCACTGCTGATATTTTTCCTTGCTGCAACGGGTTTTGAAATCCACGGTACTTATTCATTCTTCGGGTTTGAGAATGCCGTCACATATCACAACATTGCGGCTTATGCATTTATAATATTGATTATATTCGCGGTGTTCTGGCATTTCACAACGGGCGAATGGAAACAATACATACCGACTTTCACTCACATTAAAGCACAGTTGAATTATTATCTGTTCGGCATATTTAAGAATGCAAGTCACCCGACCAAAAAAAGCGTGCTTAGTAAACTAAACCCTCTGCAAAAGCTTGTTTATTTCGGATTGAAAATACTCGTTATTCCTGTAATGGTCATCTCGGGGCTTTTGTACATGTTCTACAGGTATCCGCAAAACCAGACTGTAGCAAGCATTAACATAGATTCGCTTGAAATAATCGCAATCGTTCACACGGCGGGTGCGATACTTCTTGCGGCATTTATCGTTACACATCTTTACTTAATTACTACGGGAACAACAGTGACATCTAACCTGAAAGCTATGCTCACCGGGTATGAAGAAATAGAGCACGATGAAGAAGAAACAGAAAAAGAAAATTCGAAAACGTTAAGCAGTAAAATATAATATGAAAGAATCAAAATACATGAATCCTTATCTTGCGGGATTTTTATTGGGACTGCTTCTGCTTGTAACTATATTTATAACAGGCAGAGGACTTGGAGCAAGCGGTGCGGTGAAGAGCGCCGTTGTTTCAATCGTCAACACAGTTGCACCAGCACACACAGAAGCCACTCATTATTACGAAGAGTACAGGGCTGAACATTCGGACAATCCTCTGAAAAGCTGGCTGGTGTTTGAAGTAATCGGGGTTTTAATCGGTGCGTTTGGTTCCGGTCTTGTTTCAAACAGACTAAACTTTAAACTTGAACATCCTCCTAAAGTCACTTCCCGTGCAAGAATAATAGGCGCAATAATTGGCGGCTTTTTATTCGGTTTTGGTGCACAGCTTGGAAGGGGGTGTACAAGCGGCTCGGCATTAAGCGGTATGGCGGTTATGTCAGCAGGCGGTATTATTACTATGATGGCAATATTTGGAGGCGCTTATGCCTTTGCGTATTTTTTTAGAAAACTTTGGGTTTAAAGAAAAGGAGAATTTAAATGGCACCGTTAGTACCTGATATAATAGGAAATGAATTAAACCTGATAGTCGCTTTAATCATTGGGATTGCCTTCGGGTTTATACTCGAACAGGCAGGATTTTCTACATCAAGGAAACTTGTCGGCTTGTTTTACGGATATGATTTTACTGTTCTAAGAGTCTTCTTCACCGCCGGTATTACTGCTATGATTGGAGTTGTTATACTCGGTCATTACGGCCTTCTTGATTTAAGTTTGATATATGTTAATCCTACATTTTTGTGGTCAGCAATTATAGGTGGATTAATTATGGGGCTTGGGTTTGTCATCGGAGGCTTCTGCCCGGGCACAAGTTTGTGCGCGGCAGCAATTGGAAAAATTGACGCTATAATTTTTGTAGGGGGTTCATTCTTAGGTGTTTTAGCGTTTGCAGAAGGATATCCGTTGTTCGAGGGTTTGTACAAAGCTGAAGCATGGGGAAACGTAAGGATCTTTGAAATAATCGGCGTGTCTCAAAGTATGTTTGCCTTTTTAATGGTTTTAATGGCAGTTGCTGCTTTTGTTTTTACTACAATGCTCGAGAAGAAAAACATAGGGTATTTATATGAGGATTTAAAACCCCTGAAATTATACTATGGATTGGCGGTTGTTGTTTTGTTAATAGGGTTATCGGCGTTTGCATTTCCTGAAAGACAGGTTAATCTGAAAGAAGAATCACAAAATCAAGCCGTAATAAACGAATCAAAATTTGAAGTTATGGATTCTGACGAACTCGCTTTCAGAATTCTTGACAACGATAAGAACCTGCAGATTTTTGATTTTAGAACTAAAGAAGAATACAATGAATTGACTCTTCCTAAATCTTCAAACTGGACTATAGAAGACTTATTCGGAAAGGACATCAACAAGAAACTTACTATAAAGGGAACGGATAACGTAATAATAGCGAACAATGAACAGGATGAAAAAGGATTGGCTTACATTGCGGGCAAACTGGGATATAAAAACCTGTATATCTTAAAAGGGGGCATGAATTCATTCAAAGAAGAGATAATGAATTTCGAAAAACCGGAAACTGTAACAAGGCAAATGCAAGCTGCTTACGAGTTCAGGGAAAAAGCACGTGCTCAATTGCCTGCTCTTATAGAGGCAAGCAAGAAATCAATAAACACCGGCGATAAAAAAACAAAAAGAATAATCGGCGGATGTTAAAACGAATATTAACTAACTTCAAAATATACAATCTATGGCAGACCGAATAATAGACCTTATAATAGGTATTAAAGGCAAATGCCTCGACAAGGAAGAATCAATAAGGCATGAATTTAACCTATCCCCCGCAGAATACAGGGGCATACTTGCAATGAGACCGGGAGAGCCCTGCAACTGCAACGCTCTTTCAACGAACATGGGGCTTTCTGCTTCAAGAGGAAGCCGTGTTGTTGAAAAACTCATTAAGAATAAATACCTTGAACAGCAGATTTCAAAAGAGGACAGACGAAATGTAATCCTTAAACTCGCACCGAAAGGCACACAGGTACGCAAGAAAATTGAAACCGTGCTAAACGAGTGCGAACAAACCATACAGAAAAAACTTTCAGTTTCAGAGAAAAAAGATACTATAAAACTCTTCCATAAACTGGAAGATTGTTTGTAATATTTAGCTTTAAACACAAACGGCTCACCCGCTATGGCAGGTCAGCCTTTTTATGTTTAAAACATCATTCTCTTATGCCGTCGCAGGAGGCGTAAATACGCGTGCTTTCAGCTCCTGGTCGATAATGAAAAGTCCACCGACGTTATCACCGACAAGCTTCATTCTGTTAACAAGTTTTGAAATTGTCGCTTCTTCTTCTACCTGTTCATCCACATACCATTTAAGGAAACTTGATGTTGCATGGTCGTTTTCCTTTATGGCAATGTCCATAAGGTCGTTGATTGATTTCGTAACGAGCTTTTCATGCTCATACGTCTGCTCGCACACATCCAGCGCAGATTTAAAATTCTGCGGCGGGGTATCAATTTGCGATAGGACTATGTTGCCGCTTCTCTCAAGAACATAGTTGTACAATTTCATCGCATGAAATGTTTCTTCCTGATACTGAACGTAAAAAAAGTTTGCGAACCCGTCAAGGTCAACCGAGTTGCAGTATGCCGACATACCAAGGTAGAAATACGCGGAATACAGCTCTTTGTTAATTTGTTTGTTTATTGCTTCTTCAAGTTTTTTTGATAACATGTTTTATCTCCGTTAAATATTTAATTTTTAAATGTATATACATTAAAACGTTTATAATTGATTACAAGTTCAAATTCAAGCATTAAGGAATAGTTGTCACGCTTATCAGCACATCCCCGATGTAAATCCTGTCAACTACATCCATACCTTCCGTAACCTCGCCGAATATTGTGTAAGAATTGTCAAGATGATAAAACGGCGAATGCGTTATAAAGAACTGGCTGCCCTCTGTGTCTTTCCCGTCTGATGCCATGCCGAGAACACCCCGTTCGTAATGCAGCGGTGCAAATTCCGAGCGTATTGAATACTCGGGTCCTCCCCAGCCGCTATTTAGCGGGTCGCCGCCTTGTATCACAAAGTTAGGAATTACGCGGTGAAAGACTGTATTGTTGTAAAATCCTTTCTCCGCAAGTGCAAGAAAATTCAACACCGTATATGGCGCTTCATAAGTAAATAGTTTAATTTTTATACTGCCTCTGTTCGTATTCAGCAGCACGTATTTCTGTTTGTCGGGTAAATTAAGTTTTTCGGTATTTTCTATATATCTTCTCTTTGCCGTAAAAGTAAAATCACTACCCGTTATTTTCTTCAAAGCATCCGCCGACTCTTTTGCAATTTCGTAGTCTGCACTGTTCAGACCGCCTTTCAAAATATCAACTGCATTCTCTGCCTTCATATCTCCGAGCGCACGAATAACCAGACGCATAGCTTCTTTGTCTTTCGGATAGCTCATGTCCTGATAATCAAGCGCCAGTATTGTCCGCGTCTCGGATATGTCGTTTATATATATGCTGTCGCTCAAAGACGTTATGCATAAATCAACTATCGAAGGGTCTTTTGAACTTACAAACTCTGAAAAAATAAGACGCATCGTGTGACGGTCTTTTGTATTTGCTTTGTACTTAAGCTCTCCAAGACTTTCTATGAACGCTCGGTAAAGTCCGTTCAGCTCTTTCCCTGCTATCATATCGCCCGACTCGATTTTGTTCTTATCCACATAAGCTTGTACGTCTTTGGTAATCATATCACGCATGCTGTTGTAAACCGCAGCGTTATCAAAATACTTGAACGCTGATATAACCGCCGCTTTCAAATCATATCCTTCTGCGTCTTTGTAATATGCCGTCAGGTCATCTTTTGCCGCATCTTTATATATCATACCTATAGTGTTTATCGCTTCGGCAATTACGGGTATGTCAACGGCTTTCCCCTTTATAAGAAACCATTGCAGCTGTGGCAGCAGCTCTGACTTCAGCTCCTCGTCCTTTGTCGACCGGAATATATTGCCCAGAACTTTTAAAGCTGTTGTCGCAAGATAAACATCTTCTCCGCTTCCTTTATTAACAAGAAAGAAGACAAGCTCTTTGTTTCCCGCTGTTTCGGGATTAAACCTGTTTATTGTTTGAAATGAGTTAAGTATGTTTGTCTTTACCTGCCAGACGTTTTCCTTCTCATAAGCGTTCATAAGGCTTTTTACGTCAGACGAAACATATCCGTTGGCAAGTACAGCCCACATTCTTGTGTCGGCATTGCTTGAAGCCATTAACAAGTTTATCGCGTCTTTTGCACTCATCAAAAGCTCCCTGCTCCTTGTGTTCGCAAGCGCATAAGCCGCCGCACGCATCGTTGATTCGTAGCCCGAACCCGCAAGCTCAACCAGCTTCCTTACACTGCTTTCGCTTTTGATGTTTCTTCTTCCGAACCTCGCAATCGACGTAGCCTGAGCAGTTTGCAAAACCTCCGTATCAAACTTATATCCTGCTACTGTTTCAAGGTTTTCTGCCGTGCCTATATAACCCAGCGAATTCAGTGCCTCCGCCTTTACTCTTTCGTCTTGTGTTTCTGCAATTATTTCTGCCAGCGCCCTCCTCGAATCATCAAACGGCAGCAGCCCGAGCGCGTATGCAGCCGCTATTCGTATTTCTTCCGAGCGGCTCGAAAAAAGTTTTTCTGCAGCAAACTTTACGCCATCTTCTTTTCCTACGTTGCCTATTGCCCATAAGCTGCGTATAACTACATTATCGTTTCTGTCCTCAAGAAAGTTTATCAATTCATTATTGCTTCCGTACGTTCTTTCGTCCTGAAGTTTTATTATCTGCATCTCTTCAGGTGTAAACACCTGCGAATAAAGGCTTAGCGCCGATAATAATAAAACCGTTAATACCATTGCCGCTCTTTTCATATTATAAATCATTTTATTTACCAAGTAATTTAAACATGTTCTTTTTGTATGCTTCTACTCCCGGCTGGTCAAAAGGATTCACCCCGAGCATGTAACCGCTCACCGCACACGCAAATTCAAAGAAGTAAATCAGCCCGCCGAGTACCTTTTCGTTCAGTGCGGGTATCTCTATTGTTATAGAGGGCACGCCTCCGTCTTTATGGGCTTGCATCGTCCCGAGCATCGCCTTTTCATTCACAAAATTTATATTCTTTCCGGCTATGTAATTCAGCTCGTCAAGGTTCATTTCGTCTTTTGGTATAAGAAGCTTCTTGCCTGACTTCTTCACCCATATGTTCGTTTCAAATATGTTCCTCGTTCCGTCCTGTATAAACTGCCCCATAGAATGCAGGTCTGTCGAGAATATCGTCCCCGCGGGGAAAATCCCTTTCCCGTCCTTGCCTTCGCTCTCGCCGTAAAGCTGTTTCCACCATTCGATAAAATAATAAAGCTGCGGCGAAAAGCTCGTAAGTATTTCCGTCGTCTTGCCTTTCCTGTAAAGCAGGTTTCTTAATGCGGCATAAAGCATCGCAGGGTTCTCCTCAAACTTCTCTTTGCCTTTTAAAATGGTCTCCATATCCTCTGCGCCCTTTATCAGGTCTTTAACGTTGAAACCTCTGCATGCTATTGGCAGAAGCCCAACCGCCGAAAGCACTGAATACCTTCCGCCTACATCATCGGGTATTACAAACGTCTTATATCCTTCTTTGTCCGCAAGCTTCTTCAGTGCGCCCCGTGATTTATCCGTTATAGCCGCAATCCTGTTTGCCGCTACTTCTTTGCCGAACTTCTTCTCCGCAAGATTTTTCAGCAGTCTGAAAGCTATCGCCGGCTCTGTCGTCGTGCCCGATTTCGAAATTACTATAACCGAAAACTTCTTGTCTTCAAGAACTTCCAGTAAATCCGAAAGATAGTCTTCGCCCATATTCTGTCCCGCAAATACTACGTGCGGCAGACTTTCTTTCTTCTTAAGCATATACTTAAAGCTGTGCTGAAGCGCCTCTATTACCGCACGTGCACCAAGATAGGAGCCGCCAATGCCCGTAACGACTATCACATCGGACTTCCTCCGTAAATAGTGCGCCGCTTCTTCAATTGCCTTAAGCTCCCCCTTTTCCATATCGGAAGGCAGGTCAAGCCAGCCCAGAAAATCATTCCCTTTTCCGGAAAGATTTACCAGCTCTTTGTAGCATCTTTCCGTTTCTTTCTTTAATGCATTAATCTCGCTCTCCGTTACAAACGGTAAAGTGTTTTCTGCGTTAATATAAAGGTTGTTGACTGAAATAGATTTCATGATATACTCCTGTTGTTTGTAACAATATTATAGCAATATTTTTATACTTTTGTAATTCAAATAGTTAGAATTTATCAGCTGTTCATACATAAAACATTGTTTGCCGTTGAATTATTTGCCCGTAATCCCCTCTGATTATTTGGATTTTAATAATCATAAAAAATAAGTAAATATTCATACGTAACAGTAAAAATATATTTTATTTAATTTAAAAATAAATATATAATCTTATGAATATTTTTCTTCGCCTTTATATTTCAAGAGTCACAATATTATCCTCTATATTATTTCTCCTTTTTTCCGTCCCTTCCTATTCCCAGTCAGGGTGGTTTTCGCAGCCGCTGCCCGTGAACGGGCAGGTGAATGATTTGAAATTTTTTAACGCAAATACTGGATTGATTTCTATGAATCCGGCAATAACACTTAGAACAACAAACGGTGGGTATAACTGGACTATTATTTTACCGGGGCAATACGTTGGTAATTTTGAACAAATTGACAGTAACACTATTTACGCAAATGGTATGAATTCAAGTGCTTACGGAATGCTACTTCGTACTTTTAATAGAGGAATAACATGGGACAGTTTTTATGTACCAGGTGCTGATTTTATAGGCGGTGTTTCGTTTGTAAATAAAGATACCGGCTGGGTAGGCAGTTCGATAGGTGGAGAACCCTTTCTCTGGAAGACTACAAACGGAGGGATAAACTGGACAGTTAATTCAACAGTAACGGGACGCGGAAAAGTTTTCTTTCTGAAATACAAAGTAAACGGAGAGTATATCGGCTGGTCACAGGACCCGCCTAATATGTACAAAACAACGAACAGCGGCAATACTTGGTTTCAGATAATGAATATTGCCGCCGCATCGCAAATATATTTCATTGATGAAAACACGGGCTGGGCTGCAACGGGCGATAATGTCAGAAAATCCACTAACGGAGGATTAAACTGGACTCAGCATTTTTTACCGACAGGTTTTAATATTGCTATGAGAACATTGCAAAATTTTAAACATTTGAACAAGGATACAATATATGGTGTTGGAGCGTTTAGGAATTTTGGGAATGTGTATAGGGGTATAATTTGGATCTCAACAAATGGTGGCGTGAACTGGAATTTTCAACAACCTGATACGAGCATAGGAAGATTAAGGTTTTATGGAATTGATTTTGTGAATAAAGACACAGGATTCAGTGACTGGATACGCACAAACGACGGCGGAGGACCTATTATAATGCCGACGTATATTCCAAATAACGGGGAAAATGCAGCAGGGTATGAACTGATGCAGAACTACCCTAATCCGTTCAATTCATCAACAGCGATTGAACTGTCTGTACCAAAGGATTCCTATGTTTCGCTGAAAATAACCGACCTGACGGGCAAAACAGTGTTCCGTGTGCTTTATGAAATGCCCCTGAGAGCAGGTACTCATAAATTCACGATAAACGGCTTCGGCAAGCTGAACCTCGCAAGCGGCGTTTATTTTTACACTATAGATTCACGCGATATGTATTCAAACAAAACAAGATTTGCACAAACAAGAAAAATGGTGTACCTTAAATAAATGAACCATTATTATCAATAAATGAAAAAATTAATATACGTATCGGGTTCAGCATCAATAGTGATATTGTTGGTGATGTTTTATTTCCATTCAGTTTCATCGAATACGTCAAATGATTTGCCCGTTGATGGGAATCAGAACTTGAATCAGGACTTTATTCAAGACGGGAATAATCAGTCTTCTTTCTCCTCTCAGAGCGGGGGTTGGCAATTGCAGACAATGCCGAATATGGGAAACCGACTTGTGAGGGATTTATATTTTACGGATTCCCTTACGGGTTATGCAGTGGCATCACCGGAGAGTTCAACTGACTCAGCAAACATATTAAAGACTACTGATGGAGGTAATAACTGGCAAATTAATTATGCAAAAGAAGGAAGATTAAGAAAAATAATATTCGTGAATTCTAATACAGGATTTGCAGGTGGGAGTTATTTATTAAAGACAACAAATGGAGGCGAAAATTGGAACGTTTGGAACTGGCCACTTGATAGAATAGTTTATGATATGCAGTTATTTGGTGAAGATACTATCTGGTATGGTGATTCAGACCCATTTGCAGGCGGTCTCTTCCGCACGACCAACGGAGGAATAAACTGGGAGAAACGAGACAGCGGAATTCCTGCGAATTCGTATCCTATATATATTTATTTTTATAATAGTCGTATCGGATTTGCAACAGGTAATACAAATGTTTATAAAACAACTGATGCAGGTTTAAGCTGGAATTTAGCCTTTATAGGTGGTGCACAAAAACTTTATTTTAAAGATAGTTTAAATGGTTATAGAGCATCGCAAGGTTTCTATAGAACAAGTAATGGAGGAATAAATTGGAGTAAAGATTCATTGCCAAACGTTTTGGGAAACTATGTTACAAACAAAGAGGTTTGGAATTTTTATGCGTTGGATAATGGTACGATTTATGCTTTAAGAGCTAGAATTCAATCTCCAATAACATTTATTTATAGAGGAATAATTTACAAAACAACTAATTGGGGGGAAAACTGGGGGTACCAGATACCAGATACAAGTTATGGGAATGTATGGTATGATCAGGCTTTTGTAATAAGGAATAACGTTTGGGCATATACGACATATACTAATAGAGGTATCTTTTCTTCATCCGGCGGCGATACGACAATATATGTCGGAGTAAATCAAATTAAAAAAGAAGTACCGAATGAATTCGAATTATATCAGAATTATCCGAACCCGTTTAATGCATCAACAAATATTATTTACAAAATATTAAAAAGTTCAGAGGTAAGAATAGATGTAATAGATATCCTCGGTCGGAATATACAGACATTAGTAAATGAAAAACATTCACCCGGAACATATCAAATAAGTTTTGATGGAAATAGTTTATCAAGCGGAATATATTTCTATCAGTTAAATGTGGATAATAAAATTGTTCAAACAAGAAGAATGGCTTTAATTAAATAACAATATAACATCATGAAACCAAAGAACACGATATTACGCATTCCTGACCGGCTGATACTGCGGCCGATTATGAATAAGATAAATTACATTACGGCAATTCTTATAATACTGTCGCTCTCGTTTTTCTCTATCTCGGAGGCAGTGTCGCAAAGCAGTAATATGCATGACAGGTTTTATGTAGGTCCGATGAACTTTTATTTTCTGGAAAACCTCAGAACTCAAAACCATTTAGAGTGGTACAGCCGGCTTTCATACAATGCCATGCAGAATTATTGCGGGCATTTCGATTTCTTTCCGGGCGACTGGAACAACACTTTACAAAGAGACGGAGGTTTTTTTGAGGAAACCGGCTCTTACGCTCCATTTATAAAAGGGGTTATAAATCAATGGCACGACTTGTCGAGGGCAAACTCATTAATACTCGAACGGGAAAAAATACTCAGGGCAGCATACGGGCAGCGCTCGACTTATCAGGCTGAGGGAGTTGGTACATGGGAGGGAAAATTTCCCGCATACGGCTATGCGTACTCAGATTATGATGCGGGGCACGATATAACAGATAACTGGATGGGTGAAACCGTAACAAGCAAACTGTGCCGAGCCGGTATAGATAAGCCGGGGTTCATGGTTAAAGGCTTGGTTGACAACTGCGAGCAGACGAATAATACGGTCGTAAACAGCAATAACTCAAGCGGGCTGCACGAAAGATTATTCTCAGATATAAAGCGGTCTGACTATAATCACAGATGGTACATTAAACCGAAAATAAGGATTAAAGCTGAAGATGCAGCGGCTCATTTGAACGATACTGTAATTGTTATATACGTTAAAAACTTTTCAAATCAATATATTGATTCTTTTGCAATTAAAGGTAGTTGTTTTTTAGATACTGTAAATAATTCCTATGACGGCCGCTATCTGGAAATGTTTTATCGGTTACCGCCTCAATATAATGACCTTTCAGTCAGGGCTGATTTTCTGGCAAACGGAAAAGGAAACCGGAACGACATAGAAAGCAAGGTTGACTATCAGATAAAATGGCTTGGCAAGGTCGATGTCTGGCTTGATTACGTCAGGGTTGACGATTCCTGGGCACATTTTCTTTTTACTGATACTTATGAGAACGAATTAAATAATCCTAATAATAAATGGAAATTCCACAGAGCTATTTATGATGAAGTTAACGCATTTAAAAACATGCCCGGACTTGCATATTTCTGGGTTGATGAATGCGGGTTTAATAATATTCCATGCATTGCGGAAGTTAACAAACTTGTAAAACTATATAGCGGTGGAAGTACTTCTGTAACATTCATTGCAGACCCTGTGGCATTTGTCGGTAATGGAGGATTAAGATACAAAGGAAGCTCTGCCGACCCCGACGACTGGTCTGTGAACTGGCATACAACTTACAAGGAGCTTTTCGGACAGGGAGCGATATCAAATCAGGTTATCGGACAGTTCTTTCCGCAGCACTGGTACACATTGTACCCTCACAACTTAAGCCTTGACAATTCGCCCGATAATCAATCTGGGGCAAAAAGACATTTTTCTAAAAGTAATTACGCGGACTACTACGGAGAGATACCAAACACTTCTTGGAAAGGATACATGACTTACTTAAATAAACTAACAAGACTAATGAGGTTTGTATCCGATTCGGCAAAGAACAGGAATTTAACGTTCGGAGCAATAGTCCAGATAAACAGCGACGAAGGCGGCTTAAAGGGTGATAACCCGGGCTGGGGACTGAGAGAACCTACAAACGAGGAGATTTCTGTTAATAATTTTCTTGCTATGTGCTACGGTGCAAAGCAAATATTCCAATTTTCCTACAATACAAACTCGCAGGGCTCTGATAATTACGGCACGTATTTCAACAGGGGTCTTACAACTCCTAATCCCGAATATGCCGCAAGAAGACTTCTGAACTATTACGGTCAGCCAAAATGGCAGTACATGAAAGAACTGAACGAAAGGATGATGAAGATAGGAAACGTATTGTATCCGACGGGTGATACGAATCTCCATCTAAAATACGACAGGACAGTAACGGTAAATACGTACAATTACGCTTGTTCGGGATGTAATTTGCCGTACTCTTACATATCCGACATTAAGAGCATTTACAGGTCTTCTTCAAACAACTTCACCGACGACGAGGCTTGCACGTACTGCGACAGGGCAGAATCAAGAAACTGGGAAATAGGATTTTTCAACCCTTCCGCTTCGCAGCCAGACGATAAAAGCAGGTATTTTCTTGTCTTGAATAAAAGAGCCTATCCCGAAATAAATAATGACGGTGATACGCGTTTGCTAAAAATAAGATTTAATCCATCCGCACTGCAGGGGTTTGAAAACTGGGTGCTGAAAGATGCCGTAACCGATTCAGTAATAAGTATGTTCAGCAGGAATTCCGCCGTGTATATTTCCGCTGGACTCTTTCTGCCCGGGGAGGGGAAGCTGCTGAAACTCGTACCTCAAACCCCATAGCGGAGTTTTGATTTGCTGAATATGTAAGCTAAAATCAGGGATATGCTTCCTGTTATAGATATTTTTTGTAGTAATGTTAATGTATATTTTATTTGTAAAAGAATAAGGATTAATTTAGTTTATAAATTATGATACTTCATAAAACTCTTTCCCGCATCCTTGATGGACTGATATTGCTCATATTTATTCTTTTCTTTTCCTCAGCCGGTTTTCAGGACAAGTTCACGGGAAACTGGAGCTATCAGGAAATGCCTGCTTTGCCTAATGTGACAATAGCTGATATGAAATTCCTTGATAGTCTTACTGGTTTTGCTTTATTATCCAATAGTACACAACCATTAGATACGGCATATATATTAAAAACCACGAATGGAGGATATGATTGGTTAAGGTCAAAAACAGAGAAAGGGAATTACACAAGAATACAATTTATTAATAATCAGACCGGATACGTTTGCGGTCAGATTCAAACGAATGCAGTAATATATAAAACTACGAATCAGGGATTAACATGGACAAATCTTTTTATCCCGCAATTAATAATCGTTAACGATATGTATGCTTTGAATGAAGATACAATTTGGTTTGTCGATAGATTTTCTTTGGAAGGTGGCGTATTCCGCACAACAAACGGCGGCACAAGCTGGCAATTACAGTGGGCGGGCGGAGCGAGCAACCCAAACAGAATTTATATGTTTAATAAAGATTTTGGGTTTCAGACAAGTGCTACTTCTCCCGATTCTTGGCTATTAAGAACAACAAATAGCGGAGTAAATTGGAATACTGTATCAGGAGGTTCTTTTACCGATATTATATTTTTTGATACTTTAATTGGCTATAAAGGATTTTACGATATCAAGAAAACAACTGACGGAGGATTAAGTTGGAATATCCTAAGTTTACCGATTCAGCCGTTCTATACGGTAAAATTTTCTTTTATTAACAATGATACATTATGGGCTGTAGGTGGTTATGTATTAATGGGTTCTAATTTTAGGGGAATCTTATATAACTCAACAAATGGCGGAAATACTTGGCGCTATCAAATTCCGGATACATCCTACAACATTCCTGGATTTAGATTCATTCAGTTTATCAACAAAAATATTGGCTGGGCTTATCGACATAATAATGGCATTCATACTATTACCGGCGGTGATACAACTTTTCATATTACGGCAGTTAATAACAGCGAAATTACATTATCACCGAACGATTATGCTTTATCCCAGAATCATCCTAACCCGTTTAATCCATTTACAACTATTAAATTCGGTTTGAAGAAATCATCGGTTGTATCTCTTGATGTGTTTGATATACGAGGTGGGAAAGTGAAATCAATTATAGAAAATAAGAGAATAAACTCCGGTACTTACGAATACGGATTCGACGGCAGTAATCAATCTACAGGTATATACTTTTATAGATTAACAGTAAATAACAAATCGTCAATAACAAAGAAAATGTTAATCGTGAAATAAAAAGAATTAAATATTATTATATTACATGAAAAAACAACATACAAATATGAATAGTTATAAATCTAAAGCCGTAAAAGTAATAATATCTATCGTTACTTTTTTAGTATTTGTTTCTACGGGTTTTCAGGATAAGTTCACAGGAAACTGGAGCTATCAGGAAATGCCTGCTTTGCCTAATGTGACAATAGCGGATATGAAATTTCTTGATAGTCTTACCGGGTTTGCCGTTATGTCAAATGACACTCAACCTTTAGACACAGCTTATATACTAAAGACAACTAATGGCGGATATAACTGGTTAAGGTCAAAAACAGAGAAAGGGAATTACACAAGAATACAATTTATTAATAATCAGACCGGATACGTTTGCGGTCAGATTCAAACGAATGCAGTAATATATAAAACTACGAATCAGGGATTAACATGGACAAATCTTTTTATCCCGCAATTAATAATCGTTAACGATATGTATGCTTTGAATGAAGATACAATTTGGTTTGTCGATAGATTTTCTTTGGAAGGTGGCGTATTCCGCACAACAAACGGCGGCACAAGCTGGCAATTACAGTGGGCGGGCGGAGCGAGCAACCCAAACAGAATTTATATGTTTAATAAAGATTTTGGGTTTCAGACAAGTGCTACTTCTCCCGATTCCTGGCTGTTAAGAACAACAAATAGCGGAGTAAATTGGAATACTGTACCTGGAGGTCCTTTTACTAATATTGTTTTTTTTGACTCTTTAAACGGCTACAAATGCTTTGGGAACTTTAAGAAAACGACAGACGGTGGCTTAAGCTGGACAACAATGTCACTTCCAAGTGTCCCTTCGCCAGGATTATCATATATAGATGCTTTCAGTTTTGTAAATAGAGATACTGTTTGGGGTGTTGGAGGATATGTATTTCTCGGAAATAAATTCAGAGGAGTTTTATATAATTCTACAAACGGAGGCAATAATTGGCGCTATCAAATACCTGACACATCTCTTAATTTTGCATTATTTAAGACAATTCAATTTATTAACAAAAATATAGGTTGGGCATATAGATATACAAGCGGCATACATACTACATTAGGCGGTGACACTGCATTCATTGTAACCTCTATTAATAACAATGAACATTCGATTATCCCTGATAATTATTTGTTATACCAAAACTATCCTAATCCTTTTAATCCATTTACGACAATTAAGTTTGCTTTAAAGCTAACATCAAATATTTCACTCGAAGTATTCGATATGAAGGGCAGAAAAATTAAAACCATCATTGATAATAAGAAGATTAACTCCGGCACTTACGAATACGGCTTCGATGGAAGCAATTATTCCTCAGGTGTTTATTTCTATCGTTTAAAGATTAATAATAAATCGGCTCAGACAAATAAAATGGTTTTAACAAAATAACAGACCCATACTTCTTTTTCTCCAATGCAAATAACCCTGTTTTTCTCTGTCTTTCCGCTTTGCATTTCTTCGCAGCTTCAGCATTGTTCTCGAAGCTCTTTACAATAATCCCCCCCCTTTTGTTGCACATTCGCCGCATCGAACGTTCATAATCTTTTGTTTTTAACATTAAATTAGTCTTTTCTCTGTGCTCTCAGTGATTATCTCTGTGTACTCGGTGGTAATCTCTTTTCTTTAGTTCTTAAAAATATACCCTGCTTTTCTTATTTGTCTTTACTCTGTGCCCTCAGTGATTATCTCTGTGTACTCGGTGGTAATCTCTTTTCTTTAGCTCTTTGAAATATATCCTGCGTTTCATAGAATAAAACAATGTGGTTTTATTTATTTAATAATCAATTTGTAGCTTTTTTGCTCTCTTTGCGACCGACGTCTACCCCGAGACCTCGGGGCATCCTTAGCGCTCTTTGCGTTTAAAATCTTTTGTTTTTAACATTAGATTAATCTTTTTCTCTGTGTCATCAGTAATTATCTCGGTGTCCTCGGTGATAGAATCACTTCTTTTGCTCTTATAAATATTACATTCTTTTCTTATTTGTTTTTAACATTAGATTAATCTTTTCTCTGTGCCCTTCGTGATTTTCTCGGTGTACTCGGTGATAGAATCTCTTCTTTTGCTCTTATAAATATTACATTCTTTTCTTATTTGCTTTTAACATTAGATTAGTCTTTTCTCTGTGCCCTCTGTGTGCTCTGTGGTAAAAGTTCTAACTTAAACGATCTTTGCAATAAATTAAAGTTCTTCTCTGCGCTCTCTGGGTACTCTGCGGTAAAAATTCTACCTTAAACGTTCTTTGCAATAAATTAAGTTCTTCTCTGCGTTCTCTGGGTGCTCTGTGGTAAAAGTTCTAACTTAAACGATCTTTGCAATAAATTAAAGTTCTTCTCTGCGCTCTCTGGGTACTCTGCGGTAAAAATTCTATCTTAAACGTTCTTTGCAATAAATTAAGGTTCTTCTCTGTGTCCTCTGTGTGCTCTGTGGTTAAAATCTGTGGTAAAATCTGTTTTCATGTTTTTTTTGTGGCCTGAAGCTACGTAGTGCTCTTCATGAACCATCCTTCAATAAAATCTCTCTTTCTCCCTTTCTGAATTAAATCTTTTGTGGTTTTTTCGTAAATTGTTGTTTACTCAAGAAAATACATCAAAATAAATGAAAACTATTATCGAACCTTTCCGTATTAAATCTGTTGAATACGTTAAAACAACAACGGCTAAAGAAAGAGAAAAAATTATTAAAAATGCTTTCTATAACCCTTTCTTAATTCACGCCGAAGACGTACTCATAGACCTTCTGACCGATAGCGGCACTTCCGCGATGAGCTCTAAACAGTGGGCGGCTATCATGGACGGCGACGAATCTTACGCAGGCTCTAAATCATACTTCAGGTTCGATTCTGCAGTGAAAAAAATCTTCGGCTTCAAACACTGCATCCCCGTTCATCAGGGACGTGCCGCGGAAAGAATCCTTTTTACTTTCCTGCTCAGCGATATCGACAAAGAAGGACGCTTCGTTAATTCCGGAAAAGGAAAATCCATTCCGAGTAATAATCATTTTGACACAACGCGCGCTAACATAGAGTTCAACGGCGCTGAAGCTGTTGACTTTGTGATTGAAGAAGGCAAGCATCCCGAAGTCATTCATCCGTTCAAAGGAAACATGGATACGAAGAAACTCCGCGAATTTATCGAATCCGTTGGCGTGAAAAACATCCCCGTGTGTATGCTCACGATTACTAACAACACGGGCGGCGGACAGCCGGTTTCAATGGAAAATATACGCGAAGTCAGTAAAATTTGTAAAGAATATAAAATCCCGTTCTTCCTTGATGCATGCAGGTTCGCAGAGAATGCCTATTTCATTAAAATGAGGGAAAAAGGGTATGAAAATAAATCCATAATGGAAATCTGCAATGAAATGTTTTCATACGCCGACGGATGTACTATGTCTGCAAAGAAAGACGCATTCGCAAACATCGGCGGTTTCCTTTCGATGAATAACGATGAGTGGTACCAGAACTGCAAAAATCTTTTAATCATTACAGAAGGCTATGAAACTTACGGCGGACTTGCGGGACGCGACCTTGAAGCCATAGCACAGGGACTCGAAGAAATTGTCGATGAAAGCTATCTTCATTACAGAATTCATTCTTCAAAGTATCTCGGAGATAAACTCGAAGCAAACGGCATCCCATTCATTAAACCCGTAGGCGGTCACGCTTTGTATGTTGACGCAAAAGGATTTCTGCCAAACATTCCCGTCGACAAATTCCCCGGACAGGCACTAGTTGTCGAGCTTTACAAGCGAGGCGGTATCAGAGGCGTCGAAATCGGGAGTGTTATGTTCGGAAAGTATGACGCCAAAGGAAAACTGATTCCTGCGGACATGGAGCTCGTAAGGCTTGCAATCCCGAGAAGGGTTTACACGCAAAGCCATATTGATTTTGTTGCAGAGGTTCTGATTGAAATCAGCAAGAATAAAGATAAGATAAGAGGCGTTAAGATTGTTGAAGAACCAAAGTTCTTGCGGCACTTCACCGCAAAATTTGATTTAGTATAAACTTAAAATATAACAATGGACTTTACAGGAAAAGTACACAAAATATTTCCTATTCAGGAATTTAAAAATAACTTTACAAAAAGAGAGTTTGTTCTTGCGGATGAATCAGGACAGTTTCCGCAGTATATCACGTTCCAGCTGCATAAAGACAGATGCTCGCTGATTGAAAAGTTCAGCGAAGGTGATATCGTAAAAGTGGCGTTTAATCTAAACGGCAGAGAGTGGACAAACCCCGAAGGTAAACAGGTTTACTTTAATTCGCTCGTTGCTTGGAAGATTGAACCCGCAGGCGAAGAAGGCTCTGCCCGCAGTGCCGGCAGCCCTAATGAACCGCCCGATGAGTTCGCAGCCGACAGCGAAGATATGCCGTTCTAAAATTTTATTGGGGTTATTGTGGCTCCTCTACGGTAACCCCTGTTTGTCTCCATATTTTCTGCTCACCCGGCTTTAAAGCAATTATCTTGTCTTTCAAAGACTTGTATGCGGTCAACGAATCAACAAGTTCGTTCAAAACGTACAAAGGTTTGTTCTCATCCGTAAAATATTTTACCGTACCGTAATGAACGGGTATCATGTATTCCGCTTTTATATCCTTGAAAAGTTCAAGCGCCTCAATTGATGATGTATGGTGCCAGAACCCCGTGGAGTCGCAGTTTCTGCAGGGTCCTATCGGTATTAACGATACGCCTATGTCAAACTTCTCTCCTATTTGCTTGAATGCCTTATCGTGATAACCAGTATCACCCGCATAATAAAAAGTTACATCCTTGTATTCAACAATAAAACCCGTTGCCCCCTCCTCTCGCCAGGTGTATGTGTCGAACCCGTACCTGCCGCCGTTATGGTACGCAAAGACGGGTGTTACTTTCATTCCCGAAACGTAAACAGGCCTGCCTATAAAATTCCTAAACCTTGTATCCGCCTTGTTTACTCTTATCATGCTTACTTTGTAATCGGGCAGATAGTATTCCGTTCCTTCAGGAAAAACAATTTTAGAATTAGGAAATTTTTCCGTCAGCATATCCAAAGAAGAATAACTCAGATGGTCCATGTGTGAATGCGAAACAAAAATCACATCAAGCTGTTTAAGACTGTCTATCCTCAGTCCGGGCTCTGTTCGTCTCATTATTACTCCGCCAAACCGCGTATTAAAAAAGGGGTCGAACATTATCACCTTGTCGTAAATCTGCACTAGCGTCGCTGAATGCCCTATCATCAGCACCGAAACTTTCACGCTGTCGTGAACAGGATTGCTGAACGTTTTGACTTTCTCGGGCTCGCCTGTAATCGATTCTTCTATGTTGTGTACCAGTAGCCTTGCAGGCCAGCAGCCTGCAGCGGTTAGTGAAATAAATAATATTAATATGTATAAACTCTTCTTCATTAAAAATATTTTATGTATAACCCGAATGAATATTCGTTGTTCTTGTGAAGGTTCTTTACAAACTGAACTCCAACCATCCCTCCGAGAAAATATACGCCAGCTTCAATTCCGGGGTAACCGCTCTCTCCCGTTATGTCATTGTTCCTGAAAGTGTACTTCGCGCCTAATGATGCTGCAATGTTCTCGCCCATCTCCTGAACAGGGAGTAAAACTCTTGCGCCCGTTCCGACTCCGAAACTGCTGAACCCCGAATATTTGTAAGATGATGTTACAACCTCGGGTTGAACAAACAACTCAACCGAACCAGAAAACCTTCTTACAGGATTTATCATAAAAAACTGTACCGGCGAAACAAACCTGTTCGCACGAAATGAAAAGTTTACGGGAATAAACTGCCATCTGAATCCGAATTGTATCCTTGCATTATCTGCATTCGCATCATTATCAAAATATGGCGAAGGTATCAGCTGTACCAAACTCCAGTTTAAATACTTTGTGCCTTTCCTCAGCGCAAAATCGTATTCCTTCTCCTGTGATTTAGAATCGGAACCCGTTATCGCTATAAATGCTGCCGCTATTAATAGTGCCTTCTTTAACATATATTAGGTAAAACGGAAAAGTGCCTGCATAAGTTCATAAAAAACCCCTCTTTTCCTTTTGTTTTTCGTAATTTTATCCTATCTGAAGTAGTGACAAAAATGTCATCAATAAAAAAATTTGTGCTGTTTTTAGCCCTTTTTGCACAATCCCTGATTAGCCTACAACTTGCCTCTAAATAGCCTTAAATTAGCGTCAAAATTATTTGTGACTCGCCGCGGCGAGTCACTCTCACATAAGAAAAATATCTCTTTTGCTTCTTTGCCCTCGTTCCCAAGCTCCTGCTTGGGAGCGCACTATAAAATACTATAGTGTCAGTTAGTTGTTTATTGCTTCGGTAGAAAAACTACTTATCAAAGTATTTTTCTCTCTTACTCTTCGGCAGCGACTTAACTACTAAGTTGTATGAATTGTCAACCATTTTAAGTATCTCTTTCGGCGGAATTGTATTATCCAAAATAATCGTGTTCCAGTGCTTTTTATTCATGTGATGCCCGGGAAGTACAGCGTTATATCTTTCCCTTAACTCTACCGCAATCTCTGGGTCGCATTTAAGGTTCAGATTTGTTGGGATCTCAAAATCCATCATCATAAATATCTTGTTCATCACCTTAAAAACAAGAACATCATCTCCGAACGGCTGAGACTCTGTTGCGTGGCTTTTCTTTAAAGCGTATTCTCTTAATACATCAAAGTTCATTTTATTTCCTGCCGAATTTTTCTATCAGCATTTTCAGCTTGTTGTCGAGGTCTTCCTTCTTCGCCTTCTTTGGCTTCTTCGGTTGTGGCTTTGATACTTCCTCAAGCCTCATCGAAAGCGATATTCTCTTTCGCGCTGCTTCAACTTCAAGAACCTTTACGGTTACTTTCTGGTGAACTTTCAGAACGTCTGCGGGAGACTTTATGTACCCGTCTGTTATCTCGCTTATATGCACAAGCCCGTCCTGATGAACGCCTATATCCACAAACGCTCCGAAGTTTGTAACGTTGGTAACTATCCCCGGCAGCCTCATCCCTATTGCAAGGTCTTCTATTTTATTTACACCCTTCATGAACTCAAACACTTCGAATTTTTCTCTCGGGTCGCGTCCGGGTTTCTTTAGCTCTGCTTTTATGTCTTCAAGCGTCGGAAGTCCTATCGTGTCCGTAACGTATTTGTTGATGTCTAACTTCTCCTGATTCTTGGGGTTAATCATTAAATCTTTTATCGTGCATCCCATATCCTCTGCCATTTTCTCAACTACGTGATAGCTCTCCGGATGCACTGCGCTTGAATCGAGCGGGTTTGCACCGTTTCTTATTCTTAGAAATCCCGCTGCCTGTTCAAACGTTTTTCCTTTCAGTCTCGGTATGTTCTTAAGCTCATCCCTCGACGAAAAAGGTCCGTTGTTATTCCTGTATTCCACAATCGATGCCGCCATCTTCGGACCCACTCCCGAAACGTAAGTAAGCAGCTGCTTGCTCGCAGTGTTAACCTCAACACCAACTTTGTTGACACAGCTTATCACAACGTCGTCAAGCTTCTGCTTTAGCTGGGTCTGGTTTACGTCATGCTGATACTGTCCAACCCCGATTGCCTTCGGGTCTATCTTTACAAGCTCTGCAAGCGGGTCAACAAGCCTTCTGCCAATCGATACGCTGCCTCGCACCGTAACGTCATAATCTGGAAATTCATCTCGTGCAACCTCAGAAGCAGAATAAACCGAAGCTCCGCTTTCATTCACCATCACTACCTGCAGATTCTGAATCTTCTCATCGGTCGAACTTGCAATCACCCTCTTAATAAAATCTTCCGTCTCTCTTCCTGCTGTGCCGTTCCCTATCGCTATAACTTCAGAACCAAAAGCTTTCAGTAATTCAAGTATCTTTTTCCCCGCTTCAATCGTCTTTGCGTCGCCGGTATGCGGATAGATTGTGTCGTTATGAAGAAGCTTGCCCTGCCTGTTTAGACAGACTACTTTACACCCCGTTCTGAACCCCGGGTCTAAAGCCATAACAGCTTTCTCTCCAAGAGGTGCTGCCATCAATAACTGATAAAGATTATCCGCAAACACTTTTATCGCCTCTGTATCTGCTTTTGTCTTTAATGCAGCCCTGAACTCCGATTCCATTGAAGGTGATAAAAGTCTTTTATAACTATCCGTGATGGCTATTCTCACTTGTATAGCCGCCTCGTTATCTGCCTTTAAAAAATGTCTTTCAAGTATCTCAATCGCTTCTGCCTCTTCGGGAATTACCTCTAAACGCAGAAAGTCTTCATTCTCTCCCCTCAACATCGCAAGTATTCTGTGTGACGGCGAATCGGCAGCAAGCTCTTTCCAGTCGTAATAATCTTTATACTTAATTCCCTCTTCATCCTTTCCTTTTGCAACCTTCGAATATATAACTGCCTTCTTCGTAAACAGCTCTCGCATCTTTTCCCTCGAAGTCTTGTCTTCTGAAACCATCTCGGCAATAATATCACGTGCACCCGCAAGCGCCTCTTCTTCAGTGTTGACGCCCTTCTCAGTGTCAATAAACTTCTGTGCCTCTTCCGATATATTAAAATCTCCCTGCTCAAATATCATAAGCGCCAGCGGCTCAAGTCCTTTTTCCTTTGCAACCGTTGCGCGTGTTCTTTTCTTCGGTTTGTACGGCAGATAAATATCCTCAAGCTCAGTCATTGTTTCTGCTGCATCAATCTTTTCCTTTAACTCTTCCGTCAGCAGCTCTCTTTCTGCAAGTGATTTTAGTATTGCCTCTCGTCTTTTATCCAGCTCTTCAAGCTGTATCATTCTGTCTCTGATAGCTGTAATCTCAACCTCGTCAAGGCTTCCCGTAAGTTCCTTTCTGTATCGTGAAATAAACGGTACCGTTGCGTCCTCCATCAGCAGCTTTGCCGTGTTCTCAACCTGATGCTGTTTTAGATTAAGTTCTTGGGCTATCTTTGGTGCATATTTTAAATCCATTTAAAAATCCTGTAATCTTTATGTTCTTTTAATTTTATTGAAAAAATGTTCTGTTCTTTCTATCAACTATCAACGATTAACTATCAACGATTTTTATATTTCTTTTAATACTTCTTGCCAGTTGCTCCAGTTTATCCGTCTCTGATTCTTTATGTGCGAATTATAACTCTTGTCATAAATAATGTGTTCCCATACAGGCTGCATTGCTCCGGTTACTTCGGGCTTATCATCAATAAGTATGTCTCCCCTTACAAGCGTCTTATCCCTCGTCAGCACAAGCTTCATAGTCCATTCTTGCCCAAGATGTTTTTCAATCCATTCATATTTTTCCGCAACACAGTTTTTATACTGCCTCATCGGACTCGAACAGATAAACACATCGTGCCCCTTTTCTTTAATCTTTTTCACTGCTTCAACACCGCCCTCTATCTCAGGAAGGTTTGCCACAAATCCCTCTTGTGTAAACAGCTCTGTCATTCTGTCAATCAGCTCCGGCGGATATTCATCCCGCATGTAAAACTTCTGCCTCTCGTTCATCGGTATAAAAAATTCATCGGGATATTTCTCTCGCCACTTTAACAAAAACCCCCCGTCAAAATCCGATATGACATCGTCCATGTCTATAAGTATTATCATCTCTGAAATGCTTTGATTTATTTTTGAAGTGCAACAAATTAACTATATACAAAAGTAAAATCTATGATAAACAAACCTGGCAATGCTACGTGACTAATCCTGCCTTGCCATACTCTGTCCTGTTAAATACCCGGTTGACCATGCCGACTGAAAATTAAAACCCCCCGTCACGCCGTCTATATCGAGTATTTCACCTGCGAAATAAAGACCCGGCACTATCTTGCTTTCCATCGTCCTGAAATCTACTTCCCTTAAACATACCCCCCCCGCTGTTACAAACTCTTCCTTAAATGTGCTCTTGCCGTTTATGTTAAACTGCGTGCGAGTAAGTATGTTATTAATTGCTTCTGCATCCTTTTTTGAAAGTTCATTAAACCGTTTATCAGGCTTGATTCCTGAATGAAGAACTAACGATTCCCATAGTCGCATTGGTATATTTTCTAAGGGGTGTTTAATAATCTGTTTGTGCGGACTGCTCCCTTGTGTCCTGCTTAATTCTTTGTGAATATCTGCCTTAGTCCAACAAACTTCAAGTATAAACTTGTAATTTCTTTCGTTGAGTATCCGTGCCCCAAAAGCCGATAACTTTAACACAGCAGGACCGCTTAATCCCCAGTGTGTTATCAGTATATCCCCGTCCGTAGAAAGTTTGGTGTTCCGTATTTTTACCCTAACGTTTTCAACACTAATCCCCTGTAACCCTTTAAGAATAGTGTCTTTACAGTTAAACGTAAATAGTGATGGAACAGGCGGAATTATTTTATGTCCCAAACCACTTACCCATCTGTATTTTTCTGAAGTGGAGAATCCACCGACAGAGACGAGCAGTTTATCAAACGACAATGAATTTCCTTTCCTGTCTTTAACAATAAAAACAACACCGCTAAACGATACGCTGTACGCATCAAATCCTGTAATTATTTTGATGTTGTGCTTTGATGCAAGGTTTGTGAACAAATCTATTATTGTCTGAGAATTGTTTGAAACAGGAAAAACCCTTCCGTCATTTTCTGTTTTTAGTTCAACCCCTCGTTTTATAAACCATTCAATCGTATCAATATTGCTAAATTTTGAGAATACAGATATAAGCTCTTTACTGCCTCGCGGATAAAATTTAACAAACTCTTTTATATCTGAGACTGCATTAGTTACATTACATCTTCCCCCGCCTGATATTCGTACCTTCGAAAGTACATTAGGTGATTTTTCAAGTATTGTTATACTGTTAGTATTACTCGTCTCGGCAGCGGTAATAGCAGCAAAAAAACCCGCAGCCCCTCCGCCGATTATTCCTATCTTCATCCTTTAGTCGCTCGCATCTTAATTGTTTTCTTCGTCCTCTTCGTCAGCTTCTTCGCTTGCTTCAACATCTTTTAATATTTCCTTTGCTGTCACCTCATCTTCAGGTAAAACCTGTATCTGTATCGGACCCGTAAGCGGATTAAACCCCGTTCCGAACACCCCCAATCCTAGAAGGTCCTGAACACCTTCGTTCTTAATAAGATATTTTATTTCTGCTTCGTCAAGCATTGACTTTGCGAGTGCAATAAGAGCCTCATTACCGCTTTTAAAAACTGTTACAAGCTTTTCCTTATCTAAATTTTCCATAATTCTTATTTCCTTCCTCGTTGCTACGCTCCGTCGTTGTAACGTAAACTCCTGCGTAGCTGCGTATTTTAATTTATTAATGCTTTGTTACAAATACAAGATATATGGTTACACATATACTAATCGGTAACGCTATAGTTATCTTTGTTTAATTATTTCCTTTTTTTCATTATTTTGAAATATCATCATAATTAATAGAAAACACTATGGCATGGATTTATTTAGTTATTGCAGGAATCTTTGAAATGGGCTGGCCCCTCGGCTTCAAGCTTTCGCAAGTCACAACAAACCGTTTTTTGTGGATTACTGTCGGGGTTTTATCCATGGCAGCAAGCGGGTATTTTCTCTGGGTTGCACAAAAGGATATACCGATTGGAACAGCCTACGCAGTGTGGACGGGCATTGGTGCTATAGGAACGTTTCTTATCGGAATAATTTTCTTTAAAGACCCGACTAATCTATTAAGAATTTTTTCAGCTGGGTTAATAATTATTGGTGTAATAGGACTTAAATTTGCGAATTAGCATTTCTAAAAGCTGAACGCTGTTTCCCGTACCCTGAAATTATAAATACTGATCTAATCCTTTTCTTTTCAGGTAATCAACAACCTCTTTTACGTTTTGTGATTCAGTCCTCTTGCATATCAGCAAACCGTTATCGGTATCTATAACAAGCAGGTCTTCTACGCCGACAAGCGCTGATATTTTTTGGTCGTTAATAATCAGACAGTTTTTTGAATTGATAGTTACCGTCCTTCCCTGCTTTACGTTTCCATCCTTATCTTTCTTGTTTGAGTTGTAAATCTCGTCCCACGACCCGACGTCGCTCCAGTCAAAGTTACTTTTTATCGTATAAACGTCCTGCGATTTTTCCATGACACCGTAATCTATCGAGATACCCTTTATCTGAGAATATACGGTTTCAAGAACTTTTGCGAAATCGTTTTTCATTAGACTCTTCTCAAGCTTCAGCAGTGCTGAATGAAGCTCCGGAAGTGACTGCTGAAGCTCAACAAGCATCGTATCAACACGGAAAATAAACATACCGCTGTTCCATAGAAAATCTCCGCTTTCTATGAAAGCTTTCGCTGTATCAAGGTTTGGCTTTTCTGCAAAAGTTCTTACTTTATAAACTCTTTCTGTATGCTCTCCGCTCCTGCCGGCTCTGGTTGTTACATCTTTGTACTCGTCTGTATCAAACTGTATGTATCCGTATCCGGTTTCCGGTTTAGTCGGGTTTATTCCAAGCGTTACTATACCGCCGTTTTCATTCGTATATGCAAGTCCTGATTTTACAACCCTCTGAAACTCATCTACATCTTTTATTATATGGTCTGAAGGTACAACAAGTACGTTCGCTTTTGTGTTAAACTGTTTTATGAAAAGACACGTCAGCCCTATGCACGGAGCCGTGTTTCTTCCAAATGGTTCACAGATAATATTTTCTTCCGGAATTTTCGGAAGATGTTTCTTCGTCACGGCTTTATAGGCTGTGTTTGTTACAACAAATATATTTTTTGGCGAGACGAACAACTCAAGTCGTTTAAACGTCTGCTGTATCATCGAACTATGATCATTCTCAATCTTTAGATATTGTTTTGGAAGCTTTGATGTTCCCTTCGGCCAGAATCGGGTACCAATACCTCCGGCCATTATCACTGCATAATTATTCATTCTTATTATTTTTTAGGATAAAATATTTTGACTGGTTCGTTTAAAAATGATAAGAACTTATCAAAATCTTTTACTGGTTTATCAAGATATAGTAGTTTAAAACTGTAAATTAAATATTTTATTACCTCCGTTACTTCTTCCTTAAACGGGTCAATGCGGTAGTTTTGAACAAACTTCACGAAAATGTAACCGCCTTCCGCTAAGTGGGCAACTTTGTTCATTTCCAGCACTCTTGCTATATTTACTATCTCCCTGAAAAGAGCAAATGTTACAGATAGTTTTCTTATTGATTCAAATGGATATGTTTTATCCTTCATGTCTGCAATAATTCCGAACGTCTCTTCAAGCTCGGATATTTTATCTCTTAGAATGATAAAAGCATCATACTCGCTGCTGTCCTTAAATTCTCGTATAACGTTGCCTTCTTCTTCACCAAAATCGTACTTCTTCTTCTCAAAGTTTTCCCTGTCGGCAAGCAGTTTTGCAAGGTCGTCCACGGTTGAGTTTAACCTGCTTACAACCGCATCAAACCCGGTTAAGTCATTACCCGCAATTAAGTCTTCAACACCTTCAACTGCTTTTTTGAAAATTGCGAAGTTATCCATAGAAACTATAATGTCCTTGAACTTTAAATCAAAACAATAAACAAGAGCAGCATAAACTCCCGTTATAACCTCAAACGACATCTTCTCTGAATAATCCCTCAGTTCTTTAACTGTTGATAAAATCTCTTCCAGAATACTGCTTCGCATTTCAAGATCTGGCTCAGACGATTCCTTTATCAATATTAAATCATCAAAAAGGCCGAACAGAGTTTTATTCTTCTCTAAAAGAAACTTTTCATAGAGAACAAAATCGGAATTTATTATTGCCTCAGTTGTTTCTTTCTCTATCTCCTGAAGTTTTTCATCAACTTCACGGTCTGACTCCGTTATCTCTGGCGTTTCTTCTTTGTCCTCTGGTTTTATTTCAGGTGCGATAGGAATCAAGTTTTGAAGTATTTCACTTTCTTGTTCTGTCGCTGCTTCTTCGGTAAGCTTTCCCATTTCAGCTTCCCCGTCCTCCGTAATCTGTCCGCTACCCGTTATCTCCTGTGCGCTGTCCGCTTGTTCTTCTGTACACTGTCCGCTTTCTTCTGCACGCTTGTCCTCCTGCCCGCTGTCCGCTGACTCCTGACCTCCCGGAAGATTAAACACATCGTCCGATACATCGGTAAAGAATACACTGCCGCCCTCCGCAGAACTTTCTTTGTCATCATCAACAAGACTCATGTATGCATCCATAGGTTCGGTATAATTTTCCGTAACTGTGCTCTCCTTGAACTCTTCAGTTACAAGCTCGTTATCAAGGTCAGCAACTTTAAAGTCCGGCTCGGCAAGCGAATAAACAGGTGCCTGTTTATCAGTTTCCTCATCATCAAAAACAAATTTTGTATCTATCTCTTCTGATATAAATTTTTCCTCGGTTATCTGTTCAAGGTCGTAGTATGTCTGAAAGTAAGAGCGTATGAATGATTTATCCGCCGTGTAGTTTTCAATAAAGTTGTCTATGTTAATGCCCCCCGATTCAACTTTTTTAATTATAAAAATCAGGTAGGATGAAAGCTGTCTCAGCTTTTTTATCCCGGAAAGGATATAGATATCCCTAAGGATATTGTCGGATACTTTTAAAGCATGCAGAACAGTAATAACCTTAATATACTCACGGCTATTCGAGAGCCCAATGAGCTCCGATTCAACCTTTGAGACAACAAATTTTATGTAATCTGGATTATTCAATAAATAGAAAGCATACCCAATATCTAAAAATATACAACTTAAGCATAACCTTAAAGGATAATCGGTCTTGAATCTGCATCACAGCGTCGTTCTTTGTTTTGATAATTATTAGTTCCTTGTTCCGTTAACATTCTGTACCTCATTTCGATGTTCTTCGGTCGGAATGTATTTTCTAAAATCGGTAAATAAATTTTTCAGAAATTATTAATTTCAAACTTGACTTAATTGTATGCTTTCGTTAATATTATAACACCTGAAGGTTAGTGTTTTTCCTGTTAGTACTTTGTTAATAACTTTTTTTGAAGACTTTGTTTTCTGACTCTCTTTACCCGTCAAAAAATGTTTGTTAACAATGAATGTTAATAACTCGTGAACAGAAAGCTAACTTACTTTAAAATATAATAGTTATAGAACTCACGGGTTTGTTAATATTAAGGCTAAAACACCTTAATATTTAAAGGTTTTCAAAAGACGGTACTTAAAGTAAATTATTAAATAAAATTGATTTGTTAATATATATAAGTTTATTACATGAGGAATACCATACCAAATTCGTTTGAAGATAATAAGCAGCTGAAACCGGAATCACATACGCAACTACAAGCAAAAGAAGCAGCAAAGGAAATATGGACGAAATTTTTAGAACTCCTTTCGCAAAATTTAAAACAGTCCGAAATCAGCACTTGGTTTTCAATCCTATCGCCAAGCAGCTTTGAAAACAACGTGTTAACCATTCGGGTACCCAGCAAAGACGTATACGGAATAATAGAAAAAAGATACAACAAACAGATTTCGGCAATTATTGAAAGCGGTCTCCTCGGCGAAAATGGAAAACTTGCTTACATTGTATCACAGGAAAGCCTTTTTGATAACATTGAGCAAAACCGTGAACAGCCCGAAAGGAAAGATTCTAACGTTACAGACTTTCAATACCCCTACGGCTCTGCAAAATACACTCGTCAGAACGAAGAAACAGAACCTTTCGTTTCCAACCTTTACACAAAACACACTTTTGAAAATTTTGTCAAAGGCGAAAGCAACGACCTCGCCGTGGCAGCGGCTTTTGCCATAGCAAACAATCCGGGAGGAACATACAACCCATGCCTTATCTACGGCGGTGTTGGTGTCGGCAAAACCCATCTTATTCAAGCTATAGGAAATGAAATCCTGAAAAGGTCGCCCGAAAAAAGGGTTTACTACCTGACAACTCCTGAATTCACAAGCCAGTTCACCACGAGCATTGCAAGAGAGCGTTTCGATTTCTCATCTGATAAAGGCGGTCCGAGAAAGCTCGACAGCTTCTATAAATCGCTCGACGTTTTAATCCTCGACGACATTCAAAACCTTGAAGGCAAACCCGGAACCCAGGACTTCATGTACCAGATTTTCAACTCTCTTTACAACAACAAAAAACAAATAATATTCTCAAGCGATAAACCCATTAATCAGCTTAAAAGCATCACCGAAAGATTGATGTCCCGCTTTCAGTGGGGCGTAATGGTAGATATTCAGTTACCCAGCTGGGAAATGAGGGTTGCTATCATTCAAAAGAAACTTGAAGAAGCCCGCATCGAAGACGTACCAGAAGAAGTCGTACACTACATCGCAACTAATATAAAAGACAGCATTCGATCTCTTGAAGGTTGCATCGTAAACCTAATCGCAGAAAGTCTTTTTGTTAACAGGGGAGAAATTACACCCGAGCTTGCTGAAAGGGTCGTCTCAAAATTCTTGGGGAATGTAAGAAAAGCAAAAAGCATTTCTATAGAAAACATAATATTTGCAACTGCAGAATATTTTAAACTTTCAGAAAATCAGATTCTCTCCAGAAAGCGCACGAAGGAAATTGCCTTCGCAAGACAAATCGCTATGTACCTTGCAAAAGAGCTGACTTCCTATACGCTTGAATCCATCGGACTTAACTTCGGGGGAAAAGACCATGCAACGGTACTGTACGCATATAACAGCATTAAAGAAGCTATGAAAAAGAGCAGCAATACACAAAATATTGTTTCCGACATCAGAAACGCTCTTTCAAAACTTTAACGAATTGAATTTATAACCTAAATTATGTATTTTTACACTTTTAAAATAAGATAAAATATGCCATTAAGACACAAATCAGCTCAGAAAAGAGCAAGACAAACATTAAAAAAAACCGAGAAGAATAAAAAATACAGGGTATCAATAAAAGGTTCGGTAAAAAAGGTTCTTGGTACTACCGATAAAGAAACCGCAGCAACAGAATTCAAAAAAGCCGTAAGAACTCTTGACAGAGCCGCAACAAAAGGCATCATTCACAAGAACAAAGCAGCTAACGAAAAATCACGCTTAGCAAAACACATCAACAAAGTAAGCAAATAAGTTTTTTACACATACTATAAAAACGGCAGGTACTTACCTGCCGTTTTTTATTATTCCTTCAAGTAGAAGATTCTCCGTAATGAATTAATCTTATGTTAACGCTTTAACGTCCCTCTAATACATACTTAATTGCTCTTTCAGGATTAAGCTTTCCCGCCCCCCATTTCGTGTTAGGCACAGTCCCCGTAAACTCATCCGATACAGCAGTGTACCTAAGAATATTCCTTATATCAGTATGAGTTAAAGCAGGATTTATCTGAAGCATTAAAGCCGCAGTTCCGACAACATGAGGCGCTGCAGAGCTTGTACCGCTGAACAACGTATAAGAATTGTTCGGACCGCACGTAAAAGTTGAATGCCCGGGCGCACATATATCTATGCCGACTTTGCCTGAAATATTATAACCAATTCCGCTGTAATAACAGAGCTTGCCTATTGCATCATTCGTTCCCCATGCATAGTTGACCGTGTAAGCACCAACAGCTATACAGCTGTCAGCAGTCGAAGGAAAAGTAACGGTTCCCTCATCAGAGATTTTGTCCGAATACCAGCGTGTTGTTCCTCCCCATGATTGCGTTACATCAACAATAAACCCAAACAGGTCAATCTCATCCTTTGCATGTACTCTTATCTGCCAATCACCTTTAACAGTACCGGAATCTTTTTCAGAAAATGCAAACCTCATCATTACCGTTCCCTTCGGCGACACAACCCTTGCATAATTTATATTGTAATTCCCAACTTTCAAAATTCCCGAACCCTCTTTTATTTCTTTTGAAAGTTTATTGTCTGGTGTTAATACTGTAAATACAGCTTCTTTATCTTTCCCTTTCCATAAGAACGAAACAAAAGAGCCGTCATTCTTCTTTCCTTCTCCGGTTGCTGGAGAAGAGAATTTAAAAGTCTCAAGTTGTGCCTTTTTCAATTTTGAGCGGACAAGCATATTGCCGGAAGCAAGATTCCCGCCGCCGCCAATTACAGTTATCCCCGACCTTGCAAGCTCATTAGTCAGCATCTCTTCTTCCGTCGAACCGTCCATAAACTCAAACATCCATTCGCCGTCTTCAAACAAAAGTATATTAACTTTTTCATCCCTTAAGAATTTTATCATATCCGGAAAGTTTCTTACGAACCTCGGCGTGTAATCATATTTTATGTTTGCCATTACTATCTCGGCATCGGGAGCAAAACCGTGAAGCTTCTGCACGCCATAATGACCGCCGAGCACAATACCCGCCACGCTCGTTCCGTGCTGAACTGAGTCCGGCTCTGTTTTTATTAAATCTATACCGCGCCTTCTTATCGTCCCGTCTTTTTCTCTTACTGCACGGACTTTTGAAGTGTTAAGAGCTATAATACTTTCCCCTGTTTCAAGCACACCGTTTTGGTTTGCATCTATTGCTATAAAAAACTGTTCTCCGTAAGTCGGGTCTTGCTCTGAAAAACCATCTTTCTCCCCATGGTCTCTTTTCTTATTGCCGTTTTTATCATTATAAAGAAAATCCATGTCGGGATTAAAATTTTCCTTGTCAGTCTTAAGAACGTTATAAGTGTTATTATTCATCTCTATATATCTTAAGACCTCATCAATGCTCGCAATCCCGTCGTTGTTATAATCAACGGCATCCAGCCCGGGCGTGAACGTTCCGTTTTTATCAACGTCTATCCAGTTGTATTCTCCGCCGTCAGCAAAGAAGAAGAATGGATGAAATATATCTATACCGGAATCTATATCGCCGACAACCACTCCCTTGCCGGTAACAGGTCTTCCTTCTTTATCTAAAAACTTTTCCTGCAGAACGGTCGTGTACCATACATTATTCTGGCTATACCCTGCAGAGAAAACAACCAGAAACAACGTCACAAATAATGTTTTAATCTTCATGTTTTTATATTTATTTAAACTAAAATGTATAACAAATAAAATGCTTTAGATGTTTTCCTCGTAACTACGCTCCCTCGTTACTACGCTCTAAAACCTTGTACCCTTTGCCCCGTACCCTATACCCTGCGTGCTACTATACGTAAAAATGTTGTAATAAAAACAAACTTTTATTAAAAAATCTTAATAGTTTTCTTTGCGTTCTTTGCCTTCTTTGCGATCTTTGCGTTAAATTCATTTCCTCTTTTGTATTTTAGTGCTAGTTCTCTGCGTTCTCTGCGCACACTGCGGTTAAATTCTTTGTTAATGTTTGTCTTTAGTTTGTTTGTAGCCATCGGCTACGTCGTGTTCTGTACGTCCGCCGTAGCGGATACCCTGTACCCTGCACCACTATACCCCTATTTTGAGAAAATTAATTCGATTGTATAAATTATTCAATTAAATTATTATGATATAAAAACTTTAACACTTGAAGCACATACTACTCGGTTTATTCGTTATCCTTGCCGTTCTCGTCATACAAGGCTGTGAAGAGGAGCAGAAAAAGGTAGCAAAGATTATAGATAATAATTCTACAGATTCATCTTCTGCTATAATTAGCTATGACGTTACGGGAGCGGGAAACGGGAAGATTACTATGAGCAAGAAAGGAAGTAATGTAAAACTTGAACTTGAGAAAAATGTTAACGGGCAGACAAACCTTGAAACAAGGTTTATAGATAAAGACTGGATATATTTTTACTTTACTACTGAAACCGTTGTCCAGCCGGTTAAATCACGCATTGTAAAAGACCACAATTATTTTAATAACTTTGCCGTCCTTTCTGATGCAGGGGAGATTGTATCAAAGTTGATGAAATCAGGCAATGAAATCGTCTCAGGATTTACATGCGATATTTATGAAAATAATACAGGCTCGAAGTTTTCTGTTTATAACAATAAATACGTTCTAAAAGCAAGCTTCGAAGGAATCACCGTATCCGCAAATAACATAAATATTAACGCACCCGTACAAATCCGTGACATCGAAAAACCATCAAACATTGAGTTTCTTGAGTTAACTGTCGCACCTCAATAATTAAACTAAAATCTGTCCGCTGCCTCTCCCGTACGTTAGTTTTTCGACCAGAGACCGATTAAATTATTATCATTATCGTAGAACAAAGCAAAGTAGCCCGCTTTTTCATTAATCAGTGTTTTGGGCGTAAAAGTCTTGCCGCCAAGCTCTTGCACATTCTTCAGCGTGCTGTCAATATTTTCTACTGAAACATAAAGCACTACTGCCTGACCCTCGTGCTCGGGTTTTTCTTTCTTCATAAATCCGCCGCCTATGGAACCATCTCCCGTAAAGATATTCCAGTATTGCGTTTTTGTGCTTTGTGAAAGGTTGAACTCCCAGTTAAAAAGCTTACCGTAAAAATCTCTTGCTTTATCAAAATCTTTAACATGTATTTCAAACCAACCTATTGGATTTTTTTCTGCCATGATATAACTCCTTTTATTTGTTTTATACTTTAAACATGAAAAAATACTCAACAATTCCATACAATATTTCTCCTCGTTTCCATAGTCCGCCATGGGAACGTAATCTAATCAACCATCGGAACGAAATCTAATCAACCATGGGAACGCATAGAACACTATTGTTTGTTTACTTACATATAAACTTAACACAACAAGCATGAAAAGAATAATTTTCTTAATAATATTAATGGCAGTAAGTATATCCTCCTTCGGTTGCAATAAAAAACCGGAAACTCAAAACACAAACAACATGACACCAAAAACATCAGACCCGATAAATATATCCGACCAGAAAGTTAAGACCACTGACGGACAGGAAAAAGCGTTGTCAGACTATAAAGGCAAAGTCCTTCTTGTCGTGAACGTAGCCTCGAAGTGCGGCTACACAAAACAGTACGAAGGCCTGCAGTTAATTTATGAAAAGTATAAAGATAGAGGATTTGAAATACTCGCTTTTCCCTGTAACGATTTCGGCGGTCAGGAACCCGGCACAATGGAGGAAATACAGGATTTCTGCAAAACAAATTATAACGTTTCGTTTACTCTGTTTGATAAGATAAAAGTTCTTGGCAGTGAAAAATCATCCCTGTACGCAAAACTCATAAACTTCGAACCTGCAGGAGATATTTCCTGGAATTTCGAAAAGTTCTTAATAGATAAAAACGGAAATGTTGTCGGCAGGTACAAGAGCAAAGTCAAACCCGAATCCGACGAAATGACAGCGGCTATAGAAAAACAGTTGTAATAAATTTTAACTCGCGGGGACTCTCCTCCCCGCTTTGTTATTTTATCTTTTATATCGGGTTGTGTCTATCTGAAACTTTCTTACTTTATCTCGAAGTGTAGATGATTTGATTTTTAACAAGCGGGCGGAAAGATTAACGTTGCCGAAACTTCTTTTAAGTGATTCAATAATTAACTTTTTTTCATAGTTTTCCACCATGAAATCTAACGAATCCTCTTGCTCAGTATCCGAACCCGTTTGTAATTCGCCCCGATTGTTGCTGATATTGTTTCCGTACACAAAGCTTTCAAAGATTCTTTCAAAATTTTCGTCTATTTCTTCCTGAGGATAAAGAAGAAGTTTTTCGGCAAAGTTGCGAAGTTCTCTTACATTGCCTTTCCAGTCATAGTCATAAAGCGCTTGTATGTTTATGTTTTTTACATTTACAGCAGCTTTATTGTTTTGCTCGTCTAAGCTTACAAAGTAGCTCAATAAATATGGTATATCCTCTTTCCTCTCTCTCAAAGGCGGAATGTACAGTCTAAACAAGCTTAGACGATAAAATAAATCCGAACGGAAAGTGCCCTTATCAACAAGCTCTTTAAGCTCAACTTTTGAGGAGGTAATAATTCTTACATCGCTGGGTATGGGATTGTTTGCACCTATTCGTATTAGCTCTTTGTTTTCAACAACCCTTAAAAGTTTTGGCTGAAGATGCAAAGGAAAGTCGTCTATGTCATCAAGAAAAATTGTTGCATTGTGCGCCGCCTCAAAGAAGCCCGTCTGCGATTTATCCGCACCCGTATAAGCACCCCGCTCGTGTCCGAAAAGCTCCGACTCAAACAAGGAACCCGGCAATGACGAAAGGCTGACTTTAACAAATCTCTTTTCGCTTCGTGGGCTGTTTGCGTGAATATAATCTGCAAGAATTTCCTTGCCCGTTCCGGTTTCGCCTATGATTAAAACAGGACAATCCGCATATCGTACAAATTCCACTTCTTTCAGCAGTTCCCGCATTAATCTGCTCTGCGCTATGAATTTTCTCTTTTGCATTCTCCGTATATATATTACGAAAGTACAGATTTTTGGAAAAATTTCTTTAGAAAAATTTAGTCGGCTTTGTTTTTAACCGGATTTTCAGAATTTATTCGCACAAAACCTCATTTTTTAACCGAATTTCGACAATTCACCGCCGCAAAACCCTTAATTTATACATTTTTTATGTATGCCTGCGATATGCCTGCGTTATGCCTGCGATATGCCTGCGATATGCCTGCGATATGCCTGCCATATAAATCTGCTCTGGAAAAATGGCAAAACCTTCCTGCTTTCTTTGTAATATTTACGTAAAATTGTGTGAAAAATGAAAAAGGCGGGCAAAAACCCGCCTTTTTTCTTAATATTAAGCAATTTTCGTATTCTCTTGTACCCGCTGTACTACTTGGGCTCGTAACTAATTCCACACTCCGACTACCGAACGCTGTACGCCGTAAGTTATCTCCTACGCGTTCATTTAGTCAGCTGTGTGGATACGCTTGTTAGTCACCCAGCGTTGCTACAAGCACCGCTTTAATTGTATGCATTCTGTTTTCCGCTTCATCAAAAACCACCGACGCTTCAGACTCAAAAACATCTTCCGTAACCTCTAGCCCGTCAAGACCGTACCTCTGATAAATCTCCTCGCCTACTGTTGTTTCCCTGTTATGGAATGCCGGCAGACAGTGAAGGAATTTCGTACTCGGATTGCCCGTCTTCTTCATAAGCTTTGCATTTACCTGATAAGGTTTAAGAAGCTTAATCCTCTCGGCCCATTTCTCCGCAGCCTCTCCCATCGAAAGCCAGACATCGGTATAAATATAATCAACGCCTTTAACTGCTTTGGCTGGATCCTCTGTAATCATAAGGCTTCCGCCCGATTTCTTTGCAAACTCTCTCGCCATATCCTGAACTTCCTTATCTGGCCACAAACTTTTCGGTCCGCAAATCCTCACGTCCATACCCATAATGCACCCGTCAACCGTTAACGTGTTGCCCATGTTCGAACGTGTGTCGCCTATATAGCAATAGCTTATTTTATTCAATGGTTTATCTGAATGCTCCTGCATCGTGAGAAAATCCGCAAGCGCCTGTGTGGGGTGCCACTCATCCGTTAGCCCGTTGTAAACTGGCACGCCTGCATACGCCGCAAGCTCTTCAACAATCTTCTGCCCGTAACCGCGGTATTCAATCGCATCGTACATCCTTCCCAGAACTCTTGCAGTATCTTTCATCGATTCCTTCTGCCCAATCTGCGAGCCCGAAGGACCGAGATAGGTAACCTGTGCGCCCTGGTCAAACGCTGCAACCTCAAACGCGCACCTCGTCCGCGTTGAAGCCTTCTCAAAAATCAATGCTATATTCTTTCCTCTTAAACGCTGCTGCTCCGTCCCCGCGTATTTAGCCCTCTTAAGGTCTCTTGAAAGGTCAAGCAGGAAATTAATCTCCCTCTGGCTTAAATCAGCAAGCTTCAGCAAGTGTCTGTTTCTTAAATTAAATGCCATAAAATATATTTGATTAAAAAATAATATTGAAAAGTTTTTAAATATAAGAATATAAAACCGCGTATTAAAGTGAGAAGCGAAAACGAGACCGCAGCCCCTTTTCCCCCGCCCCCTAATTCTTTTCTTCCAGCTCCAATCTCTCTGCTTTTATACCCTATACTGTTAAATGATTAATTGAAAAAAGTACGGGGTATATTTAATAATGTGTTGAATCAATCTTTTTTAATAATTACTTTTACACAATCTAATTATCATTTGTTACATCTATCAGTTAAAAAATCGGCGTTGCTCTGTGAAATGCCGGCTCATTAAAGCCGGTAAAGCTATAATTTTATTAACATAACACAGCGGTATTATGTTTGAACTTTACAAGTCCGGATTTTTCATAGAAAACAACAAGCTATTAAACAGGTTTGCTGCTGAAATAATAAAAATTTCCGAAGAATATATACGGTTTTTAATTCTCAAAGGCAGACTAATCTCATACGGCGAACTGAACAGCTACGACACCGCCGTTGACCTTACTGCAGAGCTCTTCACCGTCGAAAGCGGCTGCCTCGTTCATTTTAAGAGGTTTTTTGATGGGTTGAATGTACAACCCGCAACCGAAGAAGAGTTCTACGGGGTTCTGAAAAAGTTCGTTTATACTGCCGCACTCTACAGAATGGAAAACGTCTTCACCATAACGGACCCCGTTACAAAGAAAATGCACAGAAGTCTTAGGGGGGCTATCAGTGAAGAAGGCTATAAAACAACAGACATCTTTTCAAACAGATACGTCCATCGAAAAAAGATAGATTTCGAATCCGCTCTATGCATCGAAAAAAACATGCTCCTCCGTCTTCTGCATGCGAACAACGGCGAGGCTCATAAATCCCCGAAAAGCTTCATAAACTTTGTCTTCGACGCTCTCGAATCCCAAAATGAGTACCTGCATGCCGTGCCCTTCGCGGACCTGCTCCTCATATACAAAGAGTACTTCTGCCATAGCTACAGGGCTGCATTTCAAAAAACCGCCTCAAGCCCCGAAACATCCATTTACCTCCGGCTTCTCCTCGAAGAAGTAAAAAAGAGCTTTGCCATAAAGCTGAATAAATATATCAATAAGAAAAATTTTTCCGAAAAAGAGAAAAACTGCATATATAACATAGTAGAAGAAATTATTAATTGTTACACAAACGGAAACGAAAGAGAGTCGGTGCAGGCACTAATAGAAAAGTATCTCGAAGGAACTCACGGGAAAGGATTTCGTTACAAAGTTGAATACGTACTGGACAGGCTGAACTCCGAAATAATATCATTAATTCAAAGAGAAGAAAACACGTATGTCGGAAAACTATCTGAATAAAATAATAAACTCAAAAGAAAAACTCACGGGCGAGCTTGGAAGGGAACAGGAAGCCTATCTCGAATTCATAAGCGGGAAGTGGAAAACAGAGCCTGAAGAAATAATTAAAAAGATTATTGTTTTTAAACCTGATTCTTTCGGGGAAGATAATTTGTCAACGGGCGGTATGCAATTGACCACGTTTGCCGCGGACAGCGGAGAAACGTCGAAATACAAGAGCGATACCTATTTTTACATATCGGAAGATGATGACTTTGCGCTGAAGATAGATGAAAAAGCCGTTCAGGAAGACTCGACGTTAACGGCTTCAATAATTTCCGAAGACAGCAAAGACATTTCAAACAGTATTCTATACTGTCCGGAAACTAATAAGTATTTCATAAACAACCCAAAGAACGAAATAATACTATCGGGGTTCAAGAATTTTGATTACAGGAAATTTACATTTAACTTAATTCCCCCTAAGGTAATGATATTGTTCGTAATGCCAAAAGGTGCAGACCAGTACACGGCTCTTACTTTAGATAAAGATTACATTGTTAATAAACTTACGATGAATAACGGAGAAATGATTATAGGGCTTGAAAAGTCAGAAGGCATAAAAACCGTGATAATGAAATCTTCAAAATACAAAGATTTTGTAACGTTAAACAAAAATGAAATAATTATACCGAAAGCATTAACTGAGTCGAAGTTCGAACTTTTGATATATTAAACCCCGCCCATGCTCAGCAGTATAATTTCTTTATACAAGAAAGTACAAAGGAACATAAGCGAGTCCTCATCGGGCAAGTGCAAATTTAATCTAATCCTATCATTTATATCAGGATGCGGGAAGACTTTTAATACTGACCCGCCGTTTGCATTAATCAAAGACTTTATTTCTATTCTGCTTGATATAATATTAAAGAGCGATATAAGCTATACAGACCCTTCAAAACTAAACACGGTTAAATACATACTAAATAAATCCCGGAATGAATACCTGAACTCAAAAAACGGTGATGTAATAATAACGCAAATTGATAAAGCGGCAGACATTCTAAACATGCAATTGCTTAAATCCTATTTTTATCTGGGAAAATATGATGACGGTCTAATCGTTTTAAAAGATATGCTTGAGCAAAGGGATACATTCTTCGGAGAACAGACGGATAAACCAAGAAATAAGATACATAGAACAAAAGACATAAAAACAGCTAAGTATGCGCTCGTCAATCCCGAAATATACAAGGAATCTAAAGCATACGAAATACTAACAGAAATCAAGAGTGAGTTAAACAGGCTGAATTCTTATTCTGATACAAGTATAAATGTACTGCTTGTGGAACATGACAGCAAAAACGCAGGCTTTTCAGGGGGAACGATACAGAACCTTATCTGCAATACGATGAAGGCCAGCCTGTCTAAAGAAGAACCTATAGAGTTTGACAACATAACAGATTTTAATGATTTAGAGCTGCAAGAAACTCTTAAAGAAATTTCCACAGCGGCAAACGTGCTTATTAAATACATTTCAGGAAAGAGTGTGCCGCCAAAAACAAAAAGAACTCTTCGGTTTCAAAATGTAAGAGGTATTTATAAAGGAAGTTCTCTTGGGGTTGGAAGTACGATTATAGCCTCCTGTAATTACTTCAACTACATTAACAGCAAAAGAAGATATAAAATAAGCAATGCGGCAGCGTTTACCGGGGTTGTCAACAAAGACGGAAAGGTGTTAAAGGTAAGTGGCGAATCAATTAAAGATAAAGTTGAAGCTGCCTTCTTTTCTTGGGTGAAATACTGTGTTGTCCCAAAAGAAAATTATAACGATGCGGTTAGTACAAGCGAAGAGTTAAAGAAAATATATCCAACAAAAGAACTTGAGGTAATCGGAATCGAAACCGTTGAAGAAGTTTTTAATCATCCCGAAATTGTCCAAATAGAAACGCTGGGCTCGTTCGAATACACCCGCTCTGTAATAGAAAGAAATAAGTTTAAAAGTACGGCAGCACTGATTGTAATGCTTGTGCTGTTAACGTTAATTCTTTCCATTAAATTTCTGCCGAAAGACAGAAAGCCGCTGCCTAAAACAGATTCAGAAATGTATTTGATATATGCTCCCGACAGAGAGCCGGGCTGGATATTTAATAACGCAGACTATTACGGCGGGGATACTATAAACTTCGGGGATGTGGCAATCGGAGATCAGTGGTTTCCTGTTATAGAATTCTGGAACAACGGAAGGGGTACAGAAGAATTCGATGTTTTCGTTGAAGGAAGAGATAAAGACGAGTTTCAGTCAACATGGCTTTACAAAAAGGAACAGCCCGATGCACCGGGACGCATGCGGGAAGATATATCTCAAATTTTATATGTAAAGTTTGTCCCGACAAAAGATGACGGAGATAAAAGAGCAACGCTTATATTCGAGAATAAAGAAACCAAGCATAGAAAGGAGATATTTTTAAAGGGTGTTTCAAAAAGGTTTAACAACGGTTACTGCATAGACATAGGTGAGTCGGATGACCTGTTATTGCTTGAACCGAACACAAACCTTATTCAGAGCAACATGACAATATCAATGTGGATTAAGCCGTATTATATTGATACAACTGTCAGGGGTAATATACTTACGAACGAAAACAATCCTTTAACAAACAATAAATTTAATTTATTCTCGTACAGTAACGGAAAAGTAGGAGTAGATGTTGCCGGGAGTAAGTCGAGGGAAATTCCGATTTATGCAATAAGATCAGATTTAAAGTTGATTAAAAACCAGTGGAACTTTCTTTCTGTTATATTTGGCGACACAACAATAACGCTGGTTCTAAATGATAAAGCGGAAGTTTATCCTGCTGAGAAGAATTATCTAAGAATAATGGATGATTGTATTTTTTCGGGGATTTACCGACCCGCAGACAGGGGAAGAGATTATGACGCACCAATATACATGAAATTTTACATGGATGAGTTGAAAATTTATAAAAAGGTAATAACTGTCGAGGAATTAATTCAGAATAGATTAAATCCTGATTACAGAAAGAAAGATGTTTTAGTTTATTATACTTTTGAAGACGCTACACCCAGAAGAGTATACGACGCAAGTAGAAATGATTTCTGGCCGAGACTGTACGGTGGTGTCAGGCGGGTTATAGACTCCGAACAACCATTCAAAAGGAAAATTACAAGCGTAAAAACAAGCACGGGAAAAAACACTGTTTTTAAAACCGATGGAAAAGGTTTTCTGAGATTAAATAAAAATCTTTTTCAGATGAGTTCTTCTTTCACTTTCCAGTGTGACTATAAGGTTGTATTAGATTCTATCCACGAGGATGTATCTTTATTACAACCCTTTTTTCCGAACAAACCCTCGTTGGATATTTCACTCAGGCCAGGTCGTGATTCTGTTTATTTATATTTGTTGAATGGCTATGAAGATTTTATGTTTAAGAAAGGAATAACAGCGGGTAGTTTTAAGGGATGGACAAGGTACACGATGAGCTATGATTCAAAGAAGAATGAATTCAGGTTTTACATAAATAATAAAGAAGTATTTAGCAAAAATGATTTTTTCCCGACGGACATTACAAAGAATTACATGGGAATATCGTTTGCGCTTATAAATTATTTTGGTTCGCCCAGATTTATTTCTAAAGGAGGCTCAGCCATTGATAATCTAAAATTGTTTAATAGGGCAATAAGCGGGGAAGAAATATATTCAGATACGAAAGATGGGCTTATCGCATACTGGACGTTTGAAAACACGGATAAAGAGCTTGCCTATGACAATGTGTCCGGCTTGCCATTGCTAATGATAGAACCGTTTGAGTTAAAAACAGAAGATGTTGATTTCATAAGATGATGCGCTATGATTAGAAAAATAATTTTATCATATAAAAAGACACATGCTTTGTTATCGGTTAGTTCCTCGGGAAGAAAAAAGTTAAATCTGATACTTTCGTTTGTAATGGAATACGAAAAGATATTTAACTCATCTCCGCCTTTTGTGCTTTTTAAAGATTTCCTTTATTATCTTATAGACGTAATCCTTAAAGGCGATATTAACTTTATCGGTCCTGACAAACTCAATGCGGCTAAGCATTTACTTAATGAATCGAGGAAGGAGTTTTCGCATAGCAAGGGAGGAGACCTGATTCTTGTACAAATAGAAAAGGCAATCGATATATTGAATATGCAGCTTTTGAAAATATATTTTTATATCGGTAAATATGAAGACGGGCTGGCTGTACTTAATTCAATACTTAAAGATAAGGAAAATTATTACAATCCTCCCCCTGCTTATGAAAATGTTCAACCAAAAGAACTAAACCAGCTGCCATCTGCCGGTTTTCCGGGAAAGACAGGCAAAACGGGTCAGCCCTTAAAATACGCTCTCGTAAATCCTGAAATCTACAAAGAAACAAAAGCCTATGAAATCCTGACAGAAATAAAGAATGAATTCGAAAGATTGAATTCGTTCTCAGACTCCATCATCAACATTCTTCTCGTTGAACACGAAAGCAAAGAATCTGGATTTTCAGGAGGAATAATACAAAACCTCCTGTGCAGTACTAGTAGAAAAAAATCATACACCGAAGAACCTGTTGAATTTGAGAATATCACCGACTTTGAAGATTCCGAACTTGAACTAACCTTCAAGAAAATCAGCATGTCCGCAAACGCAGAAATAAAAAACCTCTCGGGAAAAACGCCGGGTACACACCTGAAAAGGAACCTCCGCTTTCAGAACATAAAAGGAGTGTACAAAGGCTCCTCTCTTGGTCTCGGTGCGGCGATTATATGCACCTGCAATTATTTCTCCTTTTCAAACAACAGAATACGGTATTCTATAAGTAATGCTGCGGCTTTTACCGGCTCCGTTGATGAAACGGGAAGGGTGCTTAAAGTAAGCAGTGAATCAATAAAGGACAAAATAGAAGCAGCATTCTTCTCGTGGGTAAAGTACTGCTTTGTTCCGAAAGAAAAACTTAACGAAGCCGTAAAAGCGTGCGAAGAACTAAGGCGGCAATATCCAACAAAAGAAATTTATGTAATCGGTGTTGAAAACATCAGTGAGATCTTTGAAAATAATGACGTTGTAAAAAAAGAAGTCCTTAGTCTCTATGACTTCACTCGCTTACACATCGAAAAACACAAAATAATAAGTGCTGTTTCTTTGCTTGCTCTAGTAATTATCGCAACTGTATTTCTTTCTAAGAATTTTTTACCGAAGGACATAAAACCGCTGCCAAAAACCGAAAGCGAAATGTACTTAATATACACGCCTGACGGAGCAGGCGGACCCGAAAAAGAGACGGGCTGGATATTTAAGAACGCAGACTATTATGGCGGGGATACGATTAACTTTGGAGACGTTGCGATAGGAGACCAGTGGTATCCGCTTCTGGAATTCTGGAACAACGCAAGAGAAAAAGAGGAATTTAAAATATTTATCGAAGGAGAAGATAAGGACGAGTTTCAGATAACATATTTATATAAGAATGAACAGCCCGAAGCACCGCCCGTAATTGCGCCTGACATCTCACAGCCAATATACGTAAAGTTTGTTCCTACAAAATCGGAAGGAAAGAAAAGTGCCGAACTGGTCTTTGAAAACAACGAAACAAAACTGCGGAAAACTTTATACCTAAAAGGTGAAGCAAAGCGATATAACAATGGATACTGCATGAAATTTGAACAGAAAGATGACAACCTTTTGCTCGAGCCTAACACTAACCTTGTAAAAAGCGGCACATCTATATCTTTCTGGATAAAGCCGTACTGGAGAGATTCATCGTTTTATTCAAACATTATACAGATAGACAACAATCCGCTTTCAAAAAACAAACTGCAACTTTCCTGCGAAGGATACAACAGGCTTGTTCTACACATAACCGGAAATAAATCGAATGAACTGTTAGGAACAGGACTTAAAATAGGTCCCGGATTAAACATGAACGAGTGGAATTTTATTGCTTTTTCGTTAACAGATTCGACTGTTTCGTTTGTTTTAAACGATACCGACACTCTGATGTATTTTCCTAAAAATTCTTTAAGAATAATAAACGATTATATTTTCTGGGGAATGACAAGGCCGGATGATAAAAACGGTTTAGAAACGTTTACTTTACACCTGAAGTATTATCTTGATGAATTCAAAATATACAACAAGAAAATTTCTTCAAAAGATTTCATTGAAAACAGGTACAATACAGATTTCGGAAAAGAACACCTGCTAGCTGGATACAATTTTGAAGATGCTACACCGAAAAGAATCTATGACCAATCACCAAATGATTTCTGGCCGAGATTGTACGGGGGAATTGCGAGAGCAATAGATACAACGCAGCCTTTTAAAAACAGCGTTCAGCGTTTAACCGGCAGCGGGCAAGAAAATAGCGGGCAGCAGGAGACGTCAGGCAATACAGTTTTCAGCAGTACATACGGATTTTCAAGACTTAATAAAGACCTATTCGGAAAGAAGTCTTCGTTTACACTTCAGTGCGATGTAAAGGCAGAGAAATTCATAAAACATAATCTTAAAGATATTATTCCCGTGCCTTTTTTCATTAATAGACCCGGCTTAGATATTTTGTATTCGGGTTTTTCTGATACCATAAGGATTTGGGTGTTAAATGTTTACAACGGAAGCTCTGTTGTTGAATATTATAAATTTGAACACCCCTCGGAGTGGAACAGGTACACGATAACATACGACATCGAAAGAAGCGATATGTACTTTTATATAAACAATCGGCTCGTAAGAAATTTTGAGAATATATTCCTTCAGGATATTGCGCAGAACTACATGGGAATATCATTTGGCATACAAAATTATTTTGGGGCGACAAGATTTTTCCAGAATGTTCCTTACAACATAGACAACATAAGAATATATAATCGTCCACTATTGTCTAACGAACTATATTCGGACAGTCGAAAGGGGCTGCTTGCAGACTGGGACTTTGAGAATACGGATAAAGAACTCGCTTATGATAATGTATCAGGTCTGCCATTGCTAATGATAGAACCGTTTGAGTTTGTAAAAGAAGAGGTAGAATGGAAGAGATGAAAAGACGTAGAATATATTATATTTCTTAATCAGAAATCGACAAACTAAGATTTCACTTGTTTAATATCGAATAAAGATATATTTTTACATAATGATATATAAAGTTTACCTACCGATTTTGGGAGAAAAACAAAAGTAGGGATAAATGTTATATAAATTTGTATTATTAGGGTGATAATCTTTAATGGTTTATTACACCACATCAAGCGACATTGTTTATAATATGAAACATAATTTTAAAATTATGTTGTATATGTTTATTAAACAATTCACAGAATTTTTCCGCGGCAATTCAACAAAAAATGCCTTCAAGGTCTATTTTATAAATCAATTAAGGAGTTAAATATGAAACAGGTTCTCCTTATTCTAATATTTTTGATAACAACCAATGCAAGTGCCCAATGGGTACCGGTTAACACGGGAATAGATGGAGCAAGCATAAAGAAAATCGCATCAGATGGAAGCAATTTATTCGCAGCAACTGGAGGCGGATTATTTTACTCTTCTAACAGCGGAACTGACTGGGCTCTACTAAAAAACGGAATTACAAATTTTAATGTAACTTCGGTTGCTATAGCCAGGAATAAGGTTTATATAGCCACATATGGAGGAGGTGTTTTTCGCTCGACGAATTATGGAATTAGCTGGGAGCAGGTAAACTCCGGAATGTCAAGTCTGTATGTTGGATTAATAACTGCTACGGAAAATTATGTTTACGCGGGAACACAGTCTGCAATATTTAGATCTACTAATTCAGGAGATAACTGGGAACTATTAAACAATGCTCCTGCCGGTATGATTAATTCTATTATAGCTTATGACAGCTTGGTATTTGTTTCAAAGCCCTCAAGCCACGGTGTGTTCCGTTCAACAAATTACGGAATTGATTGGATAGACTGCAATCTTTGGGCGTATCATCTGAGCAAGAGCGGTAGTTATATGTACGCTACAACAACATTAACAATTTTTGAATCCTCCGATAATGGTCAGACATGGACAGACATTGTAGGCGATATACCTGATTATGATGTAATTGAAATTGCAAAGATTGGAGAAAACTTATATGCGGGTGTAATAAATGGGGGTGTATATCGTTCCACAAATCACGGGCTGAACTGGGTGTCAATTAATAACGGACTTTCAAGCCTGAACGTAAACTCAATAACGTCGAACGGTGTGAAAGTATTTGCCGGATTGGGAGGAGGAGAAGGTGTGTTTTCGGTAACAAGCAGCGGAAACACTTGGACAAAGATTAGCAAGGGATTATATAATTATGCTGTAAATGATATATCATCTTACGGAAATAATTTGATTGCTGCAGTACCGAATAAAGGAATATGTATTTCTACAAACGGCGGAACCGAATGGACGGTTAAATCCAACGGATTAACAAATAAACAGGTTACTTGTGCGACGTCAATTAATAATGTATTAATAGCTGGAACTTCGCATCCAAACCCTTCATGGGGAGCCTATTATTCAACTGATTTCGGGAATAACTGGGTTAATGTAAATTCCGGTTCTGTTATTTATCAATTTTTTGCTGATGGAAATACAGTATATGCAGCCGCCTTGGGAAGTATCTCAATTTCCTCAAATAATGGTATCAGCTGGGATTTTATTTCTCCGGGGGTTGCTATGTCAACGACCGTTTGTAAAAAGGGTAATAAATTATATAGCGGCGGATATCACGGAATAAGAATGACAACAAATAATGGACAAAACTGGGTACAGTGCGATAACGGACTGCCTGATTCAGCGGGACTACCAGTAGTGGATTATTTATATTGCGATTCGCAAAATCTTTATGCGGGAGTGAAAAACCATGGGATCTATGTTTCCTTCGACGATGGTTTAAACTGGATTGAAAGAAATAACGGATTACCGGAAACATCAATTAATTCAATTTATAATTACGGAAGCTATGTGTTAATTAGTACAGACTCAGCGGGGATTTACGTAACCAGCAATTACGGACTAACTTGGGAATCAAAGAATGAAGGATTGTTGGACAAAAACATCAAATCTTTTCATGAGAAAAACGGATATATATACGCAGGAACCAGCGAGCAGGGTGTATGGAGAAGGGCGGTAACTGAATTCGTCGGAGTACAAAACATTACAGAGAATGTTACGGAAAAATACACATTATCGCAGAACTACCCGAATCCGTTCAACCCAAGAACAGTAATCAGTTATCATTTATCAGTTGTTAGCGATGTTGTGATAAGGGTCTATGATTTACGGGGAAGAGAGGTGGAAACACTTGTGAATGGACGCATGCTGGCAGGCACGCACAGTGTTACGTTCAATGGTGCTGGTCTAAGCAGCGGAGTGTATTTTTATAGACTTACAGCTGGTAATTTTTCAACGACGAGGAAAATGCATTTAATAAAATAAACATATAAAGGTGTTAATAGCTGTTACCGGTAATAATATCGGTGTGTAAGATCTCCAAAATAGAAAGAATATTTTTAAGAAATTTATTTGTCTCGACAATTGATTAAAATATCTTTAATAATTCAAAGTACAAAATACAGGGGGATGTATGAAAAAGGTACTCTATTCGGTTATTTTTCTTTTCTTAATATTTCACGCTTTAAACGAATCTTTCTCTGCCGGTTCTGTCCGGGACAGGTTCAGATACCTGAACTTTGAAGGAGGGGGCTGGATTACAGAAATATATCCAGCACCATATAAAAACATAACTTTCCCACCGTTAAACCAATACATACTGTACGCCCGAACCGACATGGGGGGCATTTACAGAAGCTCTAATAACGGTGAAAACTGGACATACGTATCAACTTTTTATTGGGAGTTTGGTGCGAATGGAGTTTCTTTATCTCCTTCGGAAATGTCTGTACAGGGGCTTGCAGTACACCCAGAGAACCCAAACATAATTGTTGCGGCATGCGGAAACACTGTTGATGATGCAGCTAATTATGTATATCCTTACAAAAATATACGCAAATCTACCGACGGGGGAACAACGTGGCTTCCGGTATTAGCAAATTCGATGGACGGCAATGGTATAGTCTTCAAGGGAAATAATAACGTGAACGAAGGATATGAAAAACTTGGTGGAGAATGCATAATTTTTTCACCGAATAAAGAAGGAAATTACTATCCAATGTATGCGGGAGGGTCCCCCGTACCGAGCGGTTACTCTCTTCTTTATAAAAGCACAGACGAGGGTTTAACATGGCAGTGGCTGAGAAATTATCCGGATAATACTCATACTATCACCAGTATTGCTATGAAAGAGGGAAGCAGCCATATATGGGTCGGAACAACAGGAGGACTTTATGTAAGTACGAATAACGGATATACATGGTCATCATTGTATTCCGGGACTGTGTTACATCATATAAAAAGGATAGTTTTGTGGGGAAATGATGCAAACAGAATCGCTTATTTAACATATGGAACCTTAGATGGCAATGGACAATCCCAGTTCGGTATAGCCAGAGTCTCTTATAACGGTAATTTTATGTTTGATGATTTAACGGGAGAATTTGATGCGGGTGTAAATCCTGCTCAAAAAACCACGCATTTTTCACCGATAATATTTCCAAGAAAAACGACCAATGGACAGATTGACGAGACACACTTAATCGCAGGACGGTATGGAAGACCGATAAGAGAATCTTACGGAACGATACCAGGAGATTTGGGAACATGGGGTGGGTTTTATCAACAAGAGAATTCAAACACACAAATAGTTTTTAATTTCAACGAATCCGGGCACAATTTACCCGGCCATCAACTTTCTACAACTATAGAACCATTTCCATTTACGGGTCTAAACAACATTACGCAAAATCCACACTATCCGAGCTGCTGGTATGCGAGCGGAGGAGCCGGAGCTTTTAAATCTGAAAATGTTACAATTGATAATTCGAATTACACGAGCTTTGAATCTGCCGAATGGAAATATATTGTAAACGGAATATCAATGACAGTTGCTCATGATATCAGTTTTATAAGAAACAATTCCGGAAATCAAATTGCCACAATACCGATAATGGACTGGGTACTTGGATGGAGTTCAAATTACGGTCATTCATTTGCACCTCTGAATTACGACAGAAGACAAATATACTCGTCCTGGTATAGTGAATACATGACAGATGCATCGCGCTGTTTGGACAATCCGGGTTATCCGGGAATTAGTTACGTTATTGGCGGAAATCCTGATATTAGCGATGGTAAAGCAATGATATATGAAAGAAGCCAGATAGGTCAGGATGTAATAATAACAAGGACAGATAATGTAACACCTATACCTGCCATTTATACGGATAACAACCGGTTTATAACTGACGGATTAATGTTTGTTACAACAGATTGGGTAGGTCCGGGTAACAATATAATTTATGGTGGAGCGAACAGAATTCTCATGATTGTCGGGCAAAGCAGTGGTAAAATTCAGCCAACTAGCAATTCATTAGGATTATTCTATTCTGATAACGGAGGAAGGAGCGTAACACAAAGCTCTTTTTCGGGGGCCAGCGCAGTCAGAGGAATGACAACGGAGGGAAGGTTTTCACAATCGCTCTTACCGGCTGCTTACAACAGTACATTAGGTGATAGGACGATATCACAGTTTAACATTACCTATGATAAGACAAACCACATTGTATATTTGTATCTGGAGAATGGGGGTGTTTTTAAATCCTCTAATAATGGAGAAACATTCTCTTTAGCAGGATTTCCGGATTACACACAGGTAGATTATTTAAATGAAGGATCAATAAAATATAATAACGGTAAACTATATCTAGCAATAAAGGGGAATCCGTCAACTCCTCCAAATTATCGTAAAGGTGGACTTTTTGTGAGTACAAACGGCGGGTTAAACTGGCAAGCCACTGGAGGAGGTTTTGTGGACGCGTCACAGATTGAAGTTGTAAGCGAAAGAATAGCAGTCTCCGGACGCAGAAAAATAAACAACGTGGAAGAGAAGTTCCGTTCGTTATATATGTCAACAAATTCCGGAATAAACTGGCGTAAACTTCCCGGATTGGAATATTCGCCAATGTCTCAAACCATACCTTATATAAGGTCGCTTAGGACAAGACCTTTCCCGTATGACAATGAATTGTGGATTGCAACATCGGGGCAGGGAGTAATTGTTTACAGCGGATTTACTAGCGGTGCACCGATAATAATAAACGATAACATAACAATTAACAGCGAATATTACTGTAACGAGGATATTGAAGTTGCGTCGAACGGTAGTTTAACTATAGAGGGCGGAATAAACTTTTACGCTGCAAAAGACAAGAAGATAATCGTACATGAGGGAGGTAAACTGATTATAAACAATGTTAACTTTTCATGCATAGAATCGAACGAAAAATGGGATGGAATTGAAATTGAAAATAGTGATTCGAGTTTAACAATACAGAACTCTACATTTAATAATGCAACGCTGCCGATAAAGATTACAAATGAAGCGGCTTATACTTATAATGAAAAGATTATAAAGAATAATGTGTTCAATTGCGAAGGCAATCAGGATTTTGCTATATATGCGGAGAACGTATTCAACATATTGGTTCAAGGAAACCAGTTTAATGTGACTGGCGGAAGCGGTCAGACAGTCGGGCTTGAGGTCAAAATTAATGAAGATTACATTTGCAAGAGCTGTTCACCCAAAATAAATATCATTAACAACAGCTTTACAGACGGATGCGCCTCGATGGTATTAAGCAGCTATGCATCAGAGCTGACACCAGTTTATGTGTATGGGAACACATTCAGCGGAAATTCTGCAACATACAACATAATCGGCAGAATGATAACTGGTACGATAAAGAACAATAGTTTTACGGGCACAGGAACAGACAACCCGGTTTATCTGCAGCAATGCACTCCTGACATGTTCGGAAATGTGATTAACGGAAGCGGAACGACGATTATATTAAACGGTCACTCATATCCTAATTTATCACCTTTAAGAATTGGCAACACGTGTTACTGGTACGGTGGACTAAACCAACTCTATTCGACTAACGCGGGAAATATTAATGTAATTGACGCAGGATTGCCTTATATAAACTTAGGACATAACCAGTTCAGCAAGAATTCCGACCCGTTGTATTTCCATATAGCAGGAGCACTTGATTCAACCGTAGATACGTACAACGCTACGGGAAATGCATGGTGTAACTCTGGTGATAATCCAGTGAATTATCTTTATTCGTCGGGAAATCCTTTTGTTATGACGGCTTTTAGCGGGAATTACTCGTGCAATCAACTGCCTGCGCTTCAATACACAGGAAGTGTGATAAAGAACATGGGATTTGGGATAAACGATACAATATTTACCAGCTCGTTCATAAACTCTTACACACCACCTGACGAGATATTATACTCGCAGGCTGCGAGTTACACGTCGGGCGGACAATATTTAGACGCCATAAACAGCTATAAGAATTTAATCAACACACATACAGAAAGCCAATATTTGAATACATCACTGTATGACATATTCGATTGCTATAATGGATTAGACACGAGCTCGAATCCCACTTATAGAGACAATTTATACAGCGATTTAAAAACATTCCTAAACGACAAAATACAAAGCAATTATTACAACTCGGAATTTATTGACATTGCATACTATCTTATGAACATGTGCGATGTTAACATGGAAAATTACAATGATGCTCTAACTGGATTTGAGTTTATAGCAATGTTTCATCCTGACGCAACGATGAGGCTTCTTGCGAGCTGGGATCACGACGAAGTACTTGGCCTGATGGGGCAGAGCGGTTCAGAGAAGGAGGTGAGCACAGAGCAATTTAGGGGACAAGTACTTGCGGATATAGAAAACGCAATGAAAAACGACTCGGCAATGCGTGTCGTGAGCAGAATGTATAAACAACAGAATAAGGAAATTGACAATACTTACGCCGGAAAGAAAAAGGATGCGAACGTCCGAGGCGAACATAAGTTGAACACACGTACCGATAACCTAGCAAAGAATGATAATACAGCGAAAGAGTACGACAAAAGGCAGAACATAAACCTCATATCAAAGGAAGTTAGAGAGAACATAGTACAAAAAGCAGAGGAGAATTTGAGATCGTTGCGTACCATGAATACTGAGGAAAAGATAAAGAAGCACAAAGAAGATATTCTATTGATTGCGGGCTTAACAGCGGTAACAGAAAAGAAAATAGAAGCAACAAGTTTACCGCTGAGCTACAGTCTTTCACAGAACTATCCGAATCCGTTTAACCCAGTTACAAAGATAAAATACGAGATTCCAACCGAAGGAAAAGTAAAACTGATGATATACGACGTACTCGGCAGAGAAATAAAGACTCTCGTGAACGAAGTGAAACCAGCGGGAAAATACATTGTAGAATTTAACGGCTCTAATTTTGCAAGTGGAGTGTATTTTTATAGGATATATGCCGGGAAGTATACGGACGTAAAACGTATGGTGCTTGTGAAGTGACAAGGGAGTTTAGGCTGTGAACTGTAAGCCAGGCTAAACCCAATAACTTGAAATATTAAAAAATGACGAAACCTTTCCATAGTGAAAACAAACATGGAAAGGTTTTTTTTGCGTAATAAACTGATTTTGTCACATTTTGTCACCGCTAAAGGGGAATTAAAATAAGACTAATTAAAGACAAATTAGAGACAAATTAGGGACAAGTCAGGAATTCGGGCTTAGTGACAAAATGTCATTGGTATAAGGGGAAAGAAATTTATAGGGAGATGTTTTAATCTTTTTCATTTCATTGTTATTTTTATGCAGTATTGATAAATTCAAGGATTCTAATAACTTGAATAATTATAGAGTAATGAGTGATAAAGATTTTCTAAAAACAACTTACAAGAATATTCTCGTAACTGAAATTGCGAATGAAAAAGGATTGAGTGTTTGCCAGATACAGATTAACAGATCACAAGTAATGAATGCGCTTAATATGGAATTGATGGCTGAGCTTGTTGAGGTACTTTTTGAGGTTGATAAGAATGAACGTTTTGGCTGCAGCGTTCTGACAGGAAATGAGAAGGCGTTTGCTGCGGGAGTTGACATAAAGGAAATGGCATCTTACAATTCTGTTGAGATGCATTACATGAACATGTTTGCTTCGTGGGACAGATTAAGAAATGTTAAGAAACCTCTGATAGCTGCTGTGAGCGGTTTTGCCCTTGGCGGGGGTTGTGAGCTGGCAATGGTTTGCGATATGATTGTAGCGGCAAAATCGGCGAAGTTCGGGCAGCCGGAGGTGAATCTTGGGGTAATACCGGGTGTGGGCGGAACGCAGAGATTAACCCGTGCAGTAGGCAAGGCACGTGCGATGGAGATAATACTTACAGGACGAATGATAGAATCGGAAGAACTTTATATGGCAGGGCTGCTAACGAAAGTTTCCGATGACGATAAATATCTTGATGATGCGGTTGCAATAGCAAAGACTATTTGCACGAAGGCACCTTTAGCCGTACAGCTTGCGAAGGAGAGCATACTGCGGGCTTTTGACACAACGATAGAAACGGGAATAGAAACGGAAAAGAAAAATTTCTACCTGTTGTTTGCCTCGGAGGATAAAATGGAGGGAATGAAAGCTTTTATTGAAAAAAGAAAGCCAGAATGGAAAGGCAAATAAAAGACTATACAAAAAGGAGAAAGGACAACGATTGAGAAAATTTTTAATAACTCTGCTGCTGCTAATGATTGCTGGAGCGGCGTATTCACAGGATATAAACAAGAAAACAGCAGAACAAAAACCTGTTTTAAGCATAGAGAAAAAGGACGGTGATTTAGACGCCGAACAAATAATCGAGCAGAATAAAGATGCTCTTGTTTCGGTCTGGTTTCATACGGATAATTACTCAAGTTTTTATTACAGCTCTCTGCCAAAAGACACTACGATACTGAGCGGAAGCGGTTTTATATTTGATTCACGGGGGTTTCTGGGAACGAACTATCACGTTATTGACGGGTTTGACAGCCTGCTTGTGAAAACATCTGACGGTACGTTTTATGAGGCAGAGCTTGTTTACGTAGAGGAAAAGAATGACATTGCAATATTGAGAATATTAAACGGCGGTGAGAAAGTATTTCCCACTGTAAAAATAGGAAACTCGGATTTGCCGAAGGTGGGGCAGAGTGTTTTTGCGGTTGGCTCGCCGCTTGGGTTTGAATACACTATATCGGAGGGGATAATTGCGGCGATAAGGGAGAACGAAAAAGTATCTTTTAACGACCCTGCAACATACGCATTAATAGAGAAAAATTTTGACAAGGTAATACAGATAACGGCTGCAATATCGCCAGGAAACAGCGGGGGGGCACTGTTTAACGCAAAGGGTGAGGTCATAGGAATTACGACTTATTCATACGGGTTTTACGGTAACTTAAATTTTGCGATTGCAATAAACAGTTTTACGCGTGTAGCAAATAATGTAAATTTTGCGACACTGGATAACGACGAGGCGTTTATTGAAAAGAAGAAAGAGAACCTTTTTAATTCCAACTACAGACTTGCAGAATCCTACAAATCGAATCTTTACATGAACTGGTATTTCACAAAACAGCGTGATACGATGAAAGTGTATGATACGATGATTGTAAAGCAGGATTCTATTAACAAAATACATTTTAACAAGTCGGAGCAGTACTATAACATGTGCATCGATATGAAACCCGACACGTTTTACGTATATCAGGGGCTGATGGATTTATACATATTTACGGAAAAGTTTGACAAGGCGGAAATACTGTACAGCACGATAAAGGAGAGGTTTACATCTGACAGTCTGCTGAGTACGTTTTCGACGTCGCTTGCACAGGCATATTCGACATCAAAAGATTACAAGAAGGCACTTATGTTTTATGAAAAAATATACGCAAAAGACACGAGCGACATCTATATACTTTCACAGATAGCAGATTTACATTACAAGCAGAAAGAGATAAAGAAATCGGAAGACATATACAAGAAGATGGTAAAGAAAGACGCGAACTACGTGAACGGATATGTGCAGCTTGGAAAAATATGTTATGAGCGCGGAGACTACAATGATGCAAGAAGATACATAGAAGAAGCGTTTGAGAAAACATTCCTTGATGAGTATTCATACGGCAGTTATTTTGACCTTCATTACTACAGGGGCCTGATAGCAGTAAAAGAGGACAAAAAAATGGAAGCAATGCTCGCATACATAGACCTGAAAAATACGTACACCTACACGAAGGAAGAAAGCGAAAAAAAGTTAGCCCTTTATAAAGCAATTAAAAATATGGAAGAATAATATTAAATTAAGGTAAATATAAATTTTAGAAAAATGGTAAAAAATTATGATGTAGTAATAATCGGAGCAGGGGGAGCGGGGCTTCGCGCTGCAGTTGAAATCCCAAAGGAATATTCCTGCGCAGTATTGTCAAAAGTGTTTCCACCGCGTTCACACACGGGTACAGCACAGGGCGGTGTTTGCGCTGCGCTCGGAAACGTTGAAGAGGACAGCTGGGAAAACCATTCTTTTGACACGGTAAAAGGAAGCGACTATCTCGGCGATCAGGATGCAATAGACCAGATGTGTCAGGATGCAATCAGGGCAATCATAGAGCTTGAGCACATGGGACTTCCCTTTTCAAGAACGCCCGAAGGAAAAATTGCTCAAAGAAAATTCGGCGGACATACAAAACCTGCAGACCCAAACGACCCATACGGTAAGAGGGTCCCTGTAATGCGTGCATGTTACTCGGCGGACCGGACGGGTCACGTAATGCTTCAGACGTTGTTTGAAAACTGCATCAAAAATCAGGTAGATTTTTATTCTGAGTATTTTGTAACAGATATAATAGTTGAAGACAGGGTATGCAAGGGCGTTGTTGCGTTTGATATAGCGACAGGCGAGGTAACAGTCTTTCACGCAAAAGCGGTTATGTTTGCAACGGGTGGATACGGAAGAGTTTTTAGAATAACCTCAAACGCACACGTAGGAACGGGCGACGGCACGGGATTGATTTACAAGAACGGTTTACCGCTTGAAGATATGGAGTTCTTCCAGTTTCATCCGACCGGTTTATGGAAGCTCGGGATACTCGTTTCTGAGGCAGCAAGAGGCGAAGGCGGAATATTGAAGAACAAAGACGGCGAAAGATTTATGCAGAGATATGCACCAACAGTTATGGACCTTGCACCGAGGGATATGGTATCGAGAGCGATTATTTCAGAAATACGCGAAGGAAGAGGAATACTCGGAAGCGACGGCACACACTACGTAAACCTTGATGTATCACATTTAGGAAAGAAGGTTATAGACGAGAAGCTCCCTGAAATAACGGGCTTTGCAAGGACGTATCTTGGCGTTGAGCCGACAAAAGAGCCTATACCGATTCAGCCGACGGCACACTATGCGATGGGCGGGATACCTACGAATGTGGAGTGCGAGGTGCTTGCGGATGAGAAGGGTACGATTGTGAAGGGGCTTTATGCTGCGGGAGAGTGTGCGTGTGTTTCGGTTCACGGGGGTAACAGGCTTGGGACTAATTCGCTGCTTGATATTGTGGTTTTTGGAAGAAGGGGCGGAAAGAGGATGGCTGAATTTATTAAGTCGGCGGACTTTTCACCGATTAACTCTACTCCTGCGGAAAAGACGAAGGAGCAGATGGATAAGCATTTGACGGCAACGGGAAGCGAGAAGGTTTATGCTTTAAGGACTGAGCTTCAAGAGTGGATGATGGAGAAATGCGGGATTTTCAGGAATGAGGCAGACCTGAGGGCGATGATTGATAAGCTTAACGAGCTTAAGGAGAAATTTAAAAATATTTCTATTCAGGATAAGGGTAAGGTTTTCAATACTGATTTGATGGAAGCAATTGAACTTGAAAACCTTCTGCTGAACGCAGAGGCAACGGTTTACAGCGCTTACAACAGAAAAGAAAGCCGCGGTGCACACACAAGGGAAGACTATCCAAATCGCGACGATGAAAACTGGATGAAGCACACCTTTATATACAAAAATGACGGCGGAGACCCGAAGATAACCACGAAGCCCGTGACTGTGACGAGGTATAAACCTATGGAAAGAAAATATTGATGAGATACCTCTTTTTAATAATATTCTTTTCGGTTTTGATTGTTTCGGACGTTTGCTCACAGTACAGAAGTGATTTTGATACTACTTTTGGAAATGTTAAATTTTTATCTATATACGACACTGCTAATTACGAAACAAAGCTAACTATAAAAAACAAAGGGAATACCGTTTACGAAGAGACCTTAGCAGACCATGTGTATGAGATTATGAATGAGGCTTTCAGCCCCGGAGGGAAAAAATATTTTTTGATATATCTTTTTTCGGGAGGTGCGCATTGCTGCTCCTCACTGCTGATTGCAGAAATGCAGGGTAATAAGTATGTGGTTCTTGATACGGGATTTTACGGAAACTCAGGCTTCGTTCTTGAAGACCTGAATAAAGACGGGACAAAAGAAATAGTATCGGGAAATGATATGTTTGCTTATGCATTCACAAATTATGCCGAGACGAGGTTTCCACTTCGCGTACAAAAATTTGAAAACGGAAAACTTATTGAAATAACAGGTGTCTTTAAAGATGATTTATTGTACGAGCTGGGGTATTTTGAGGAAGACCTTAATGAACTAATAAAAGAGGGTTTTGAGTGTCCCGAAAAAGACGATGAAGATACTTTCAACACTGATGCGGGAAGCGTGAAAACAATACTCGCTGCAATAGTTGCGGACTATCATTCTTTGGGGCAGGTTGAAAGGGGCTACGAACTTGTAGAAAAAGTTTATAAATGCGTTGATAAAGACAAATACATAAAAACATTAAAAGAAGATTTTAAATTAAAATAATATGGACATTAAAGTAAAGATTCTTCGTTACAATCCTGAGAAGGATGATAAACCTTATTACCAGGAATACTCGCTTCCGAACATAAGCGGTGACTGGCGGCTGCTTGACGTGCTTCACGAAATAAAGTGGAAGTACGACGGGACGCTGACATTCAGGCGTTCGTGTGCTCACGGCATCTGCGGCAGCGACGGTATAAAGGTGAACGGAAAGAACAGGCTTGCGTGTTCGCTTCTTTTAAAAGATATGAACACGAGCAAGACGATTGTTATTGAGCCGCTGCCTTCGCTGCCGATTATTAAAGACCTTGTTGTTGATATGTCGAGTTTCTTTTCGAAGTACGAGGTGATTAAGCCGTATCTTATTGCGAAGACTCCACCTCCACCGAATAGCGAGAGGCTGCAATCGAATGAGGATGCGGAGAAATTGTTTGAGGCGGCAAAGTGCATTCTTTGCGGGTGCTGTACTACGTCGTGTCCTTCGACGTGGACGAATGAGAATTATATCGGTCCTGCGGCGCTGCTGAAGACGTACAGGTTCGCTTTTGATACTCGTGATGACGGGGGCGATGAGAGGCTTGATATTGTTGACAATCCCGATGGTATATGGAGGTGTCATACGATTTTTAATTGTATTGAGACGTGTCCGAAGGAAATAAACATTACGTGGCACATATCACAGTTGAAAAAAAGGATTTCTGTTAAAGAGCTTTAAAAGAATTTTGTGAAAATGTAAAAGGGGTGGAAAGCCCCTTTTTTGTTATTGTGAAGGAGTACATGGATTATAAAATCACAAGCTAGAAGTTTGCATTACCTTAAAAACATCAGAAAGAATGTTTTGAACGGAAGAATAACGGACTAATTTCTGATGAGTGATTTTGTTATTTTGTGTTACGAGAAATAAAATATTTGATGATGAAAAATATAGTAACGCTTAAAGACAGGAAAGTCGTACAAAACAACAACATTGCAATGTGGTTTGACAGGAGCGACTCTGATTTTGAGTTTAAACCCGGGCAGTATGCAAGAATAACTCTTTTGGAACCTATACATAACGACTCAGAAGGAAACTCGCGTTTGTTTTCTCTTGCATCCTCACCGAAGAAGGATTACATAATGTTCACAACAAGGGCACTTGACTCTGCTTTTAATAAAAACATACTTGAAATGCCTATCGGTGCGAGGGCAGAAATAAGCGACTTCGGCGGGAATACGGTATTACATGAGGATCCTTCAATACCGGCTGTTTTTTTAATTGGCGGTATCGGTATTACCCCAGTACGCTGTATTGTTGAGCATATTGTAGATGAAAAACTTCCATACAAGGCATATCTTTTTTATTCAAATCCCACAGCATCGTCAATGGCATTTTTTGATGAGTTTGAAAAATGGGCTAAAGAATACAGCGGGTTTAAATTTATACCGACAATAGACGATACAGAAGACAAAAACTGGAAATATAATTTTGGCTATATAAACAAAGAAATGGTTTTGAAGCATATAGACAATGTAAGTAAACCAATTTATTACATAGTGGGACCGACGGCAATGGTGGAGGCGATGGAGAGACTGCTGCAGGAATTAAACGTAAATGCTAACAACATAAAACTGGAGAAATTCGGATGAGCAATCACACAAAAAGATTCAGCGGAAAAGCGGATGATTATGCAAAATACAGACCGAGCTATCCCGAGCAGATAATCGGTTTTCTTGAGAACAAAATAGGTTTTGATGCTTCTAAGGATATAGCCGACATTGGATGCGGGACGGGAATTTTAAGCAGACTGTTTCTGAATAACGGCAATCTTGTATTTGGAGTTGAACCAAACCAAGAGATGCGGGAAAAAGCAGAAAAGCTGCTGAGCAAATTTATAAATTTTATAAGTGTTGAGGGAACCGCTGAAGAAACTAAGCTTGCAAATAACAGCGTTGATATGATAACGGTGGGGCAGGCATTTCACTGGTTTGACCTAAAGAAAACAAAGAAAGAGTTCAAAAGAATATTGAGAAAGAACGGAAACGTTGTTGTTATCTGGAACGACAGAAAAAATAACACTCCGATAATGAAGCTGATGAACGGAATATTAAAATCACTCGGACATGAGCATCATGAAGCGGAAAAAGATTTAATGGACAAAAATTTATTGAGTACGTTCTTCGGAAAAGAAAAGGTCGCCTCAACGATATTTCCAAACTTTCAAATGCTTGACCTTGCGGGTCTGAGGGGAAGAATCCTTTCAATATCATACGTACCCGACAAAGGAGAAGAAAACAAGAGAATAATGAAAGAAGTTAAAGACCTGTTTGATAGATACAATAACGGCGGTATGGTGAAGATAGAATACACAACGAGGGTTTACTACGGAAATCTGAAATAGAGAGGGTGGTTTCGGATTAACCGTTGATTGCATGCGGCTGATTTAAGAAGGTTATGCGGAGTCCGGGGACTTGGACAGAACCGGAAAATATTTTCTACTGCTCTTTAAGTTAAAAGAAATAAGGGCTACTTTTTTACGAATAATAATTTTACAACTATGAAAAAACTATTTCTGATAGTACCAATATTAATTTTATTCCTGCACACATCGGTGCAGGCACAAAAGGACATAAAAGGTGACTGGAACGGGTACATTGATTTAACTACCTCGAAGCTTGAAATAATTGTGAAGTTTACGCACGACGACACGGGATACAATGGAAGTATAGACATACCGGATCAAAGTGCTTACGGACTTAAGTTATCAAAGGTTGTTTACAATGCTCCAGATATATCTTTTGTGCTTGAAGTACCTAATGCTCCGGCGAATTTTAAGGGGGTTCATTTAGGTGACAGTATTTCGGGAGAATTTTTACAGGCAAGTTTCAAGGGTACGTTTTATTTATCGAGCAAACCAAGAGAAGAAGATAAAGAAAAATCAGATGCTTCTTTTAAAGAGGAGGAAGTAAAATTCAGCAACGGGGATATTACATTTGCGGGTACTCTTACGCTGCCTTTAAAAGAGGGCAAACACCCCGCGGCTATACTCATAACGGGAAGCGGACCGCAGAACAGAGACGAGAATATACTGGGATTCAAGATTTTTAAAATAATCGCTGAGCATTTAAGCGCAAACGGAATAGCGGTATTAAGGTATGACGACAGGGGTGTCGCAGAGAGCACGGGAAAGTCGGTTGATGAATCAACGTCGGAAGAATTTGCTGAAGACGTATCGGCTGCAATGGAGTTTTTAAAAAGGCGGAGTGATATAAACGCTGAACAAATAGGCTTGATAGGTCATAGCGAGGGCGGCATAGTGGCACCTTTAACTGCATCAAAGAGAACGGATGTTGCGTATATTGTTTCGATTGCAGGAACCGGTGTTAACGGGGCGGAAATTATACTTGAACAGACAAAATTAATATCTCTGGCTAACGGCGAAGACTCTGCCCGGGTAAACAAGGATTATGATGAAACGAAAGTTGCTTTGTATATGATAGTTAACGGTGCAAGCGGGGAGGAGCTGAAGTCATTGATTAAAAAAAGTGCAGAAGAACAGTTTGATAATCTCAGCGAAACAGAGAAATCAAAAATAACCGATAAGTCAGAATGGGCAAAGGAGAAGACTGATAATGCATACAAGACTTTAACTTCAACATGGATGAAATATTTTCTTAAACACGACCCTGCCGAAACATGGAAAAAAATCACATGCCCTGTTCTTGCTTTGTTTGGTGGACTTGATCTACAGGTCTCTGTTTTACAGAATGAAGAACCTGTAAGACTGGCATTAACTGAAGCGGGAAATAAAGATTTTGAGATAAAGGTATTTCCAAAAGCAAACCATTTATTTCAAGAGGCAAAAACAGGCAGTACGAGTGAATACAGTGTTTTAAAAAAGGAGTTTATTGACGGGTTTCTTGATTACATTTTAGACTGGATAAGCAAGAGGGTAACAGTGATCAATTAGGGTTCGCAGGGCAGAAAATAATATAGATTTTAAAAGCAGATGGTAAAATATTTCGAGAAATACAGACAAAATACAGTCGGTAACAACAAGGGATATGAAAGTCCTTACGGCAGACAGCGACTGATTTATGCTGACTGGGTTGCAAGCGGGCGACTTTATAAACCGATAGAAGATATCATAACAGAAAAGATAGGTCCTTATGTTGCGAACACACATACAGAAACGAGCGAGACCGGTGCTTTAATGACAAGGGCTTACAAACTAGCACATAGGAAAATTAAACAGCACTGCAACGCAGGAGAGAACGACGTTATAATAACGGCAGGGTTTGGAATGACGACTGTAATAAATAAGTTTCAGAGAATATTGGGGCTTAAGAATTTTATAAGGCAGTTTGACAAAAATGTAATTCCGAAAGAAGAAAGACCCGTAGTGTTTCTCACACACATGGAACATCATTCTAACCAAACATCCTGGTATGAGACCATTGCCGACGTTGTTGTTGTAGAGCCCGGAGACGACCTCTCCTGCGATTTAGATAATCTTGAAAAGGAGTTAATTAAGTACAAAGACAGAAAAACGAAATTCGGTTCTTTCAGCGCTTGCTCAAATGTTACGGGAATACAGACGCCTTACTTTGAGATGGCAAAACTTATGCACAAATACGGGGGGTATTGTTTTGTAGATTTTGCTGCATCTGCGCCATACGTTGAGATTAACATGCATCCTGACGAAGAAGAGGCGCGGCTTGATGCGGTGTTTTTTTCTCCGCACAAATTTCTGGGAGGACCGGGTACTTCGGGAGTTTTAGTGTTTAACAAACAATTGTATCAAAATTACAGCCCCGACCAGCCCGGCGGAGGTACTGTAGAATGGACGAATCCGTGGGGGGAGTATATGTATATAAACGATATTGAAACGAGAGAGGACGGGGGAACTCCGGGATTCCTACAGGCAATAAGAACGGCTTTGTGTATAGAACTTAAGAATGAAATGGGTGTTGATAATATTTTAAAACGGGAAGAACAGCTTTTAGAAATTGCATTTAAAGAACTAAGAGAAATACCAAACCTTCATATACTTGCTGATAATATTGAACACCGATTGGGTATTGTGTCTTTTTACATGGATAATATTCATTATAATTTAATTGTAAGGTTATTAAGTGACAGGTATGGCGTTCAGGTAAGAGGCGGGTGTGCATGTGCGGGAACGTATGGACACTATCTGCTGAATGTTGATCAGAACCATTCAAAACATATTACTGATTTAATAAGCCACGGAGACCTATCTTTAAAGCCCGGGTGGGTGAGGCTTTCGCTGCATCCGACTATGACGGACGAAGATTTACTGATAGTGTGTAAAGCATTACGCGAGATAGGGAATAACTATAAAGAGTGGCGGGAGGATTATGTTTATATTAATCATACGAATGAATACAGATATAAGTATGAACAAAACAATTTTATTGAAGTTAAAAAATGGCTTGAACTATCGGAGGATTAAAAGTGTTTTAGAGAAAAAGTTTAAAAATGAAAAATCTGATAGTACTTTTAAGTTTATTTTTATCTTTAAGTGCAGCAGCACAGCACAAGGAAGTTTCATATCCTAAAACAAAGGAGTTCCAACAATCACTTACGCCCGATTCCATAATCGTTTTACTTAAAAACGGGAATGAAAGGTTTCTTCACAATACTCGTTCTGATATTGATTATAATGCAGACATAGAGCTGACCTCTCACTCACAATATCCGTGGGCAGTGGTATATGGATGTATGGACTCGAGAGTTCCTCCTGAAATTGCTTTTGATGCCGGTATAGGGGATATATTTGTAAACAGGCTTGCGGGCAACGTTATTACAACAGAAGTGCTTGGGAGTATGGAGTACGCCTGCAAAGTTGTCGGCTCAAAGCTAATACTCGTTCTTGGACATACGAGCTGCGGTGCAGTGAAGGGTGCCATAGATAACGTGGAACTTGGAAATATTACCGATATTGTAAAAGAAATAAAACCAGCGGTTAATAAAACGGTATCGTTGAATCCCGCCGAAATAGTGTCGTCTAAAAATCATGAACTTGTTGATATGGTTGCAAAAACAAACGTTGAACTGGGCATAGAATATATACGGAAAAACAGTCCTATACTAAAAGAAATGGAAGACAAAGGAGAAATAAAAATTGTCGGTGCCGTTTATGACGTGTCAACGGGGAGGGTTTCGTTTTTATAAAAATTTATTTTTCTTTCTTTTGGTTGTCAGCTATTTTTGGCGGTTTCTGTAATTCTTGACGTGTGAAAATGTTATAAGCTATTTTCAAAAGAGGTCTATTCGATTTTCAATTCTCATTAAAAAGGGTATTCTACATTTCCGCCCTTATAACTCTCTCTATAAAAATCATTCGAAATTAGTAAAATACTCCATTTCAAATAAACAGGATTTTTTAATACTTGTGCCTGAAAGTAAAATCGCTCTTTTAATTATGTGATATTTTATGAACTTATCGTAAATACAGGACATGGAACGGAGCTGTTTTAATAGCCTGGCGATACAAATGGATAAGGCAGGCATATCGCAAGCATATCGCAGGCATATCGCAGACATATCGCAGGCATATCGCAGGCATACATAAAAAAGAGACTTTTAGGACATATTCAGACTATTTTTTTGGATTTTGGGTTTTAGAAGGTTTTTGCTATAGTTTTACTTTATTGGAGGGAATTTCTTCAACTTTTTAAGAGAAATGAAATATATTTGTTGTTATTTAATTAAGAGTCCGCCAAAAAGATGGCGGATTTCTGATAAGGTGATTTTCTTCATTTTATCATCAACATTCTTTTAGTTTGGGAAAAGGTTTGCTTTGTTGATTCGCCGTATATGACGATTTTGTAGAAGTAAACACCGGTTGGGAAGCCGGAGCCGTCGAAATCGGCGATGAACCTGCCAGTGCCCCAGCGTCCGTTAACAAGCTCTTTTACTTCGTGTCCCTGAATGTCGTACACTTTCAGGGCAATGTGAGAGGGCTCTTTTAGCTCAAACGGAATGTTTGTAGCCGGATTGAAGGGATTAGGATAGTTTTGCCCGAGAGAGAATATATCAGGGACGAGGTTCGGTACAAGCTTTATGCCTGTGTAGTAGGTTGTGTCGTTGCCACCTGTTTTTGTATGAACTCCAGATGTTCCTGCATAAGCCCATCCATTTAATTTATTTGCAAAATCAATAGTTAAATATCTGCTTATTCTTACTGATGTATCAGGTAGTTGATATCCCCAGTTTAATCCTCCATTTGAACTTTTACAAATTACACCCAATCCGCGATTGTAGCGATAAATAGCAGATCCTACATACCATAATGTATCTTTATTTATTACCGTCAAATCAGTGAAACCCTGGTCAAAGAAAACAGGGGTATTTTGCCTAATCCAGTTTAAGCCACCATTTGTTGATTTTTTCAAACTATTAACTGTTTGTTTCCAACCATTATTTGAATCAAGAAACTGTATTCCGTAAAAACTACTATCGTTTAAATTTGACCAATTGAGTCCGCCATTGCTTGTTCTATAAAAAATGCTGCTAAAAGGATAATCGGTACAAGCAAATCCAAGATTCTTATTATACATATAGATCTTGGAAGGATTCCCGCTTGTGCCATTTGTCCAGATTCGTGTCCAGTTTATTCCGCCGTTAGTGGAACGGTAGATGCCACCTTCCGGCGGATTACTATTTACGACCAGCATAGTGTCTTTATTTATAATAGATATGTCGTCACAAAATATAGACATTGGTATTATTTCCCAATTATTACCTCTGTTCATTGTTTTTAGTATCTCTGTATAGCTCCGCACGGCAAAGATAGTACTAGAATCAGTAGAAATAATTCTTCTAAATCCCCATGTTGAACTTGACGTATAATTAATATTCCAGTTATCACCACCATTTGTCGTCTTTAAAATATAAGCCTGAACTGATGAGTTAGTTGTGGTCACCGCAAACCCCGTCAAACTATCAAGAAAAGTAATATCCTTAATCGTGCTTCCGTTCAGGTTCGGAAACCACTGCTGATACCAGCCCGACGTGTTTCTATCCTGAAATCCGGCGGACGAAAAGAAAAGAATAAACACAAGCAATATTAATCCATCAAGGATGCGGGAAAGAATTTTTTGAATTTTCATAATTAATTGAATAAATAAATCAATATTCTTATTAGAAATAAAATATACAATAATCATATTAATTAAAATCTATAAGAAAATGAGACATAACGGTTTTTGACTTCTGTGTTCAGCACCGTTAATATTCTCTTAAGAAATGGAGTGAGAGCGTTTAAAGAGTTTTCACTCGACGGTAGGAAACATTTCTTCCACAAAACAAGAATGAGTATGTACAAACTATAAAAACAAATGATTTTTACAAATATAGATATAAAGAGCCCTGGGCGAGGTTGATAAAAAACGTTACCTTTAAATTATTTTTCCCTTTTTAAATGTCTCAGTTCTTTTGCTGTTTTCTTTGAGGCGTCGGTAATTTTTTCGCTGCTGAGAAGGCGTGCAACCTCGGTTATAATGTTTTCTTCCGTCAGGTCTTTAATTTCGGCAACGGTTTCGCTGCCGATATCTTTCTTGCTGACGTAAAAATGTCTATCGCTCATAGCTGCAATCTGGGGGAGGTGCGTGATAGATATTATCTGGTGTGTTTTAGAAAGTTCAGACAAAACATTTCCGACTTTTCCCGCGACGCGTCCGCTTATACCTGCATCAATTTCGTCGAATACAAGAATGGGTATGTTTTCTTTTCCTGACAGAGATGCTTTCAGCGAAAGCATAATTCTTGATACTTCACCGCCCGAGGCGGTTTTTCTTAAAGGTGTAAACTCGCTTCCTTTGTTTGCTTTTATTAAAAACTCTACGTCGTCTATTCCCGAAGCAGAAAGTTTATAAATTATGTTTCCTTTTTTAAAAGACAGTTCATCAGGGTCTTCCGCAGCGGTTAGAGGGTTTAAGCTGACTTTAAACTCTGCTGATTCAAGCCCGACTTCTTTAAAGTAAGAGTTTACTTTCTTTTCAAGTGTCTTACCGTGCTTAATTCTAACGGAGGAAAGCTCTTCGGCTGCTGTAAATACCTTTGCCTTCTTATCCTGAACTTCTTTACTTAGCTTTTCAATTTCATAGTCAAAATTTTCGGAGAGATTAAACTGTTCCGTAAGTTCGGCAGCTTTGGAGATTAATCCTTCTATGCTTAAATTATACTTCTTCTTTAAAAACGTAAGAGCGCCAAGACGGTTTCTGATAATCTCTATTCTTTCCGGGTCAAAATTAATAGTGTTCACATAGTCCCTTAACTCTTCTGAAACATTTTTTGCTGATGTGTTAATCTCTTCCAGTGTTGATATATGTTTTTCAAGCATCTGGTCATGCTTTGCGGCTTTCTTTAATTCTTTAATAACTTTTGATATGACCGACAGAACATTTGAATCATCTTCATACAAAGAAGAAAGGCTGCCGGAAACGGCAGTGCTTATTTCCTCTGCATTTTCCATCTTGTTCAGTTCGTTTAAAAGCTCATCATCTTCATTCGGAAGGGGATTAACATTGTTTATTTCTTTCAGCTGAAATTCAAGAAAGCTTTTCCTGCTGATAATATCCTCTCTCTTGTTTAAAATAGTCTTTAATTTACTGTTTAATTCTTTTAATTCTAAAAATGCTTTTTGATATTTATCTTTTAATGTATTGCCCTGAATGAAATTATCCAGAAATCCGCAATGGGTTTCCTTTTTTAAAAGGGACTGGTGCTCGTTTTGAGAATGAATATCTATAATCAAATCGCCAAAGTCTTTAAGGTCGGATATATTTACGAGTGAATCGTTAATAAAGCTTCTGCTGACACCTTTTTTAGTAAGCTCTCTTCTTATAATAACAGAGCCTTTGTTGTTTGAATCAGAAATAAGCTCTTTTTCTGATAAAAACTTTAATACATTACTATTACTGCTGAAATCAAAATAACCCTCAACTATAAGCCGTGAATCTTCGTTTCTGATAATCGAATAGTTTGCTCTCTCGCCTAATATAAGCCCCAAGGCGTCAAGAATAATGGACTTGCCTGCACCAGTCTCGCCTGTAAGAATATTAAGCCCTTCAGAGAAGTTCATTTCGGCTTCTTTAATAATCAGATAATTCTTTATGTATAATTTCTCAAGCACTTCTTATATCTTTTAATTATATATTAGATAAAGTAATAGTAATAGCGTTGTTAATAGTGTTAAAAAATATCTATTTGTTTTGAAATTAAAAAGCAATTAAGGAATACCGTGTTTATTAAATGTTAATAAAAGTGAAGGAAAAATCAGGTTATTAGACAGAATAATTTATAAAGGACACAAGATACATAAAAACTGTTTACAAACAGGGGTTATGAAGAAGTTAATAAAAGGTTATTAACATTTAGAAAAGAAAAAACCCGGGGATAGCCGGGTTTTTAAACTTCTTGGGGGTTATTATGTTATTATTGTTTTCTATAAGAACACGAACCCGAGGTTTTTACTCCTTCTGTCTTTTGCGAGCAGTTTGTTTTTGGACAGTTTTTCATTTGTGACTGGTCCTGATTGTTTACGCCGGATTTATTCACGCAGCTTTGAGTACAGTTTTCACACTTACCGTCACACTGTTTCTGACAGTTTTCTTTTTGAGTACATTCGGTGTTACAGCACTTTTTATCTTTATCGTCAGCTATGACGTTTTTCTGTCCATTGTACAGGAAGAAGGAACCAACAAGCAATGCTATAAAAGCCGTAACTATAATTAATTTTTTAATCAATGTTTTTATTTTAAATTAACAGAACATCAAAATATAAAAAATCTTTCTTTTTATCTACACAAATTACATGGATATTTGGATTATTAAATAAAGTTATTACAAAATACGTTGATATTATAAAAAATTATAAGAAAATTTAGTAAATTAAAGATTTACGGAAAACATTAAAAATAATATAAAGCTAAAACTTGAGAATCTTCCCGCAAAACCCGGGGTATATCAATTTAAAGACATATCAAAAAAAGTCATCTATGTAGGCAAAGCCAAGTTGCTGAAAAACCGCGTCAGGCAATACTTCCAATCCAGACCGCAGGGAGCGAAAACGGAATCAATGGTCTCAAAAATTGCAGACCTTGACGTTATTGTAACGGACTCAGAGGTTGAGGCTCTCATACTCGAATTTAACTTAATAAAAAAAATAAAACCCCGTTACAACGTTCTCCTTAAAGACGACAAAACCTTTCCTTACATAGTGATAACCAACGAGAGGTTTCCAAGAGTATTTCCGACAAGGTCAAAACGCAATGACGGTTCAAAGTATTTCGGTCCTTACACCGACGTTAAAACTATGCGATTTGCGCTAAAATCTATACGGGATATCTTTACAATCCGTTCGTGCAATTTAAACCTTTCGGAAGAAAACATTTCTTCGGGTAAGTATAAGGTCTGCCTTGATTACCATATAAACAAGTGCGAAGGACCGTGCGTAGGACTTGTGCCGGAACACGAATACAAAGATATGATTAATCAGGTTGCAAAACTTCTGAACGGGAAGATTGAAACGCTTGAAAAAGACCTGAAAGAAAAGATGGATTCTCTTGCAGAGAATATGAAATTTGAACAGGCGGCAAAGATGCGCGACAAAATAGAGGCGCTGCAGGTGTATAAATCAAAGCAAAAAATGGCAGGGGAGGAAATAGTTGACCGAGATGTTTTTGCAATAGCACAGGAAGATAACGATGCCTGCGGGATGGTGCTGAAAATACGCGACGGCAGAGTAATTGGAAAAACGCATTACTACCTTTCAAACGTTCTTGAAAAGCCGCCAGAAGAATCTGTTGAAAACCTTGTAACTAATTATTACAGCAAGGCAGAATTCATTCCCGACGAAGTCTTTTTGCCGCTTGAGACTGAAAACATAGAGGCTCTAGAACTATGGTTGAACGAAAAGAAGGGGGGAAAGGTTGAAATTACAGTACCAAAAATCGGTGAAAAGGTAAAATTGATAAGGATGGTTGAAACAAACGCAAAGTATATGCTTGACGAGTTAAAGCTTGCAAAAATGAAGAGAGAGTACACTGCACCTTCTCTGGATGCCTTAAAACGCGACCTACGTATGCACAGAATTCCTAAACGCATAGAATGTTTTGACATATCACATATACAGGGAACCGACACCGTTGCTTCTATGGTAGTGTTTGAAAATGCAAAACCAAAAAAATCGGACTACAGAAAGTATAAAATCAGAACAGTAACAAACGAAGCAGGCGAACCCGACGACTTTCTTTCAATGCGCGAAGTTATACACCGCCGCTACCGTAAGCAAGAAGAAAACATGCCCGACCTTGTTGTTATTGACGGCGGTAAAGGACAGCTTTCCTCTGCGGTAAAAGTTTTAAGGGATATGGGAATTAAGATAGCGAACGAGAAGAAAGATTCTGACCACGAACACGGGAATGGAATAAACATAATAGGGCTTGCAAAACGGCTGGAAGAGGTTTACATGCCGGAGGATTCAGACCCGCATACAATACCAAAAACCTCCAGCGGTTTAAAACTGCTTCAAAGAATACGAGACGAGGCACACAGGTTTGCGATAGAATTTCACAGAACCTTAAGAAGCAAAAGAACGTTAACATCAGAGCTGACGGATATAATAGGGATAGGCGATGCAACCACGAAGAAACTTCTTAGGAAATACGGTTCCTTTGAGGGTGTTAAAGAAGCTCTGCAGAAGGATGAAGCAGCTTTTGAGCTTGACATGGGAAAGAAAATAACGGGCATATTAATGAGATATTTCTACGAAGAAGAAAATTAAATAAAAACATAATGGCAAAAAACGGAGCACCAAAAACATTTGTTCTTGATACAAACGTAATACTTCATGACGGAACGTGTATAAACCAGTTTAAGGATAATGACATTGTTATTCCTCTTGCCGTCATTGAAGAGATAGACCATTTTAAACGCGGAAGCCAGGTCATAAACCTTAATGCGCGTGACTTTGCGCGTAAACTGGACGAGTTGACAGGCAAGGCACTTTTTAACGGAGGCATTTCCCTTGGCAAAGGCAAAGGAAAAGTAAGAATAGCGATAACAAAAGGAATAAGCGACGAGATAAGAGATATTTTCAGAGAAGATACCGCGGACCACAGAATTTTAAGCACAGTAGTTGAACTTAAGAATAAAGCAAAGGATAACAAGTCTGTAATTCTTGTTACAAAAGACGTTAACCTGCGAATGAAGGCAAAAGCCATTGGTGTGCTTTCGGAAGATTACACGACCGACAGGATAGGCAGCATTGACGAGCTGTACAGCGGCAAAGGGGTTGTCGAAGAGTTCGATGACGAACTTCTAAACAAAATCTATACACTTCCATTTCAGATTCCTGCTACAGAGGTTATTAAAAAAGATAAAGGCGAGGTTCATCCAAACAAATTTTATATTATCAGAAATAAGAGCCACTCTGTGCTTGGTCACCTTACTCCCACAAAAGAATTTGTAGAGCGAATTGACAAAAACCCCGCTTACGGAATCATGCCGCGCAATGCAGAGCAAACCTTTGCCATGAATGCACTAATCAACAAAAACATACCGCTTGTTTCGATAACAGGAAAAGCAGGTACGGGGAAAACACTGCTGGCGCTCGCGTCGGCGCTTAGTGTGAAAAGAGAATACAGACAGATATACATAGCAAGACCCGTCGTTCCGCTTAGCAATAAAGACATCGGATATCTGCCCGGAGACGTTGACAGTAAGCTGGCACCATACATGCAGCCTTTGTGGGACAACCTAAAGGTGATACAAGACCAGTACCCCGATACAGACAGAAACCACCAGGCAATTTCTACAATGCTTAAAGAAGACAAGCTTCTTGTTGAGCCGCTTAGCTACATAAGAGGAAGAAGCCTGCAGAGAATCTTTTTTATAGTTGACGAAGCCCAGAATTTAACGCCGCATGAAATTAAAACGATAATAACAAGAGTCGGTGAGGGAACGAAGATTGTCTTTACGGGAGACATATATCAAATAGACCATCCTTATCTTGATTCGGAATCGAACGGATTGTCTTACCTGATAGAGCACTTCAAGGGACAAAAACTTTATGCACACGTAAACCTTGAAAAGGGAGAGAGGTCAGAGCTTGCGGAGCTTGCAAGTAATTTATTATAATTATTTTAAGGACGAAAGATATGAAAACCGGATACTTACAGTTTAAACCCGAGCTTGGGAAGCCAAAAAGCAACATTGAAAAGGTACAAGAATTTATTTCAAAAGAAGACTTTGACCTGCTTGTGCTACCCGAACTTGGTAACTCGGGATATTTGTTCGCCGAAAGGGAAGAGCTTAAAAACGTTTCAGAAAATCCAGACACTGGAAAATTCTGCGGAATGCTAAAGAGAATCAGTAAGGAAAAGGATGCATACATAGTTTCAGGTTTTTGTGAATCCGTAAAAGAAGCAGACAAAGAAATTTATTTTAATTCATCCATACTGGTGTATCCTAACGGCGAGTTCAGAGTTTACAGAAAAACACACCTCTTTTATGATGAACAGAAATTCTTTGAACCCGGGAACACGGGATTCTGGGTATATGAAATTTATAATAAGAAGTTTGGTTTTGCAAAAATCGGCATGATGATTTGTTACGACTGGATTTATCCCGAAGCAGCAAGGTCGCTCGCACTGAGAGGCGCAGATATAATCTGTCATCCGTCAAACCTTGTGATGCCATACTGTCAGGCGGCAATGTTTTCGAGGGCTCTCGAGAATCATGTTTACACAATAACAGCAAACAGAGTTGGCAAAGATATTAACGGAGAAAAAAGTCTCGACTTTACGGGCGAAAGTGTAATACTAAACCCGAAAGGCGAATATCTTGCAAGAGGTTCAAAAGAGAAAGAAGAAATAACATTTATAAAAATAAATCCCGAGCTTGCACGGGATAAACACATCAACGAAAAGAACGATATCTTTGCGGAAAGGCGAGACCATTTTTATAAAGTGAGAGATAAGAGAAACTAATTGGTAAGAACATACACTATTATGTTAGCACCCATTTGAAGAGCCTCCTCCCGTTTTTCTTTTGGGTCGTCGTGTTCTCTCGGGTCAGCCCAGCCGTCTGAAAGGTTTGTCTCGTATGTATAATAAACACATAACCGCCCGTTAATCCAGTATCCAAAGCCCTGCGGAGGTTTTGAATCATGCTCGTGAATTTTCGGAAGACCGTTTGAAAACTTAAAGTGCGAATTATAAATTGGATGATTGAACGGCAGCTCTTTCATTTCATCGTTCGGGAAAACTTTTTTAATTTCTCTCCTGAAAGCCTCGTCCATGCCGTAGTCATCATCAGCATAAATAAACCCGCCGTTCTCAACGTACTTTCTCAGCCGCTTTACTTCATTATCCGAAAAAGAGATGTTTCCGTGTCCGGTAAGCAGTATAAACGGATACTTAAAAATGTCGTCAGAAGCAACATCAACAGAATAAAACTTTGGTTCATCAACATCAATAGCCGTATTGCTTTTAAGAAAGGACATCATATTAACCTCAGCCGATGGGTCATTATACCAGTCGCCGCCGCCCGAATATTTCAACCGTACAATCTTAAACTTAGTGCTTTGCGTAAACGCGTTTAACGGCATTAATAAAACCACCGCTAAAAGTATTGCTGCTGCTCTTACCGTCCTCATCTTTTCACTTTCGGAAGTTCCAGAGATGTATCAACCCGCTCTGAATCTCTCCAGATAGCCTGACAGGGAAACTTGTTTTCGTAAAGAGATTTAGAAAGCATAACAGAATCTATCTTCGGGTTCTTTAGGTCCGTAAGCATTTTCAGGTGTGAATATCCGCCTATTCCTCCTGCGGAAGTAATCTTCAGGGCGTTAGTATTTTCTGCAATTTCTAAAAGCCTGTCAATAAAGGGTCCCGAGCAATTGCCAACGCGTGTTACATCCTGATAAATTATTCTTTTCACGCCAAGCCCGTCCATCATCTTAGCAAATCCCAGCGGTGTTATGTTGGCAAAGTTAACCCACCCGTTCGTAACCACGTTGTTAAGCTTTTCATCGATTCCAATCACAAGCTTAGAAGGTGAATAAACAGAAATGATTTTTTCAATAAGTCCTGGATTTGTAATCGCAGCAGTTCCTATTACAATTCGGTAAACTCCAAGCTCCTCAATAATTCTTTGCGCCGTATCAAAGTCGCGTATGCCGCCTCCAAGCTGGACAGGTACGTCGAGCGTCTTGCAGATTTCCTTTATAATAGGAAAGTTCTGCATCTCTCCCTCAATAGCGCCGTCAAGGTCTGTAATATGAATACACTTAAAATTTTCTTTTCTAAAAAGCCGTGCCACCTTAACCGGGTCATCTGAATAAAATCCCGACGACTCATAATGTCCCTGAAAGCAACGGGTGCATTTTTCGTTATGAATATCTATTACGGGAATAACAAGCATTGTGTTATTGTTTAACAACTGCCAGCTTTCCTTTGCCGACTTTTTTTCCGTCTTTATCGAAACCCACGACTAAATAAATCCCCGAAGGAACGTATTTTCCTTTTTTATCCTTGCCGTCCCACGAGGCAATCCTTCCGCCCGGAGAATCGAACTCCGCCATAACGTCTCCGCTAATTGACAAAATCTTAACTGAAGTATTCTCAATAAGCCCGTCAATTTTCAAATTCACTCTCGAAGGAAGCACAAACGGGTTTGGCGAACAAACAATCTTATCAAACTCTTTTAAAGGAACAATGGCGTCCGTCTGCACGGAAGAAAGTCCGTTAAGCGTACCGAAATACGCCCTGCCGTCCTGATTGCTCACAGCAATAGAATTAATCTGATTGCTGAGCAGCGGGCTGTTAGTGACGTTAAAAGTTTCTATCAACGTTGAGCCGTCGCTGGAAAGATGAAACACACCGTTATTTTCCGTGCCAATCCATTTTTGGTTTAAAACATCTGTACTAATACACCTGCAATTTTCTGTAAAAGGAACCTTCAGATTTCCCGATATTATTCCAAGCTTTTCTGCTGGCGGTTTTTGGTTCGGGTTTTGAATAGCGGCAAGAGGGTTGCGAATAATAAACACCCCGTTATTCGTTGAAACCCACACCTCGTTGTTCTTATCAACAATCACACCCGTCACCGTGTTTCCCTCAAAATCATTCGCATAGTAAACCCCGTACACATCGTCATAATACAGCGTATCCGTGCCGTTATCATTGAAAAAATAGAGACCTCCCGGGAATGCAATAGATTCTATCCATTTAGTATTATAGTTGTCAATAGCAACCTGTCCGAAATTTGTATTGTTTATAATGCTCGGATTCGGGTACGGAAAAAACACAGAATCCATAACATGTTTATAAAGTCCGGTTGCATTATTCGTCTTAAAAAACGACATCCAGAAATACCCGAAATTATCAAACGCCCCTCCAAAAGGCACGCAGAAATTCGGGTCATCGCTCCCCGGCAGCACAGAGTTCGAGGTATTGTAATTCTTAATAGTATTACCGTCAATCAGAGTTGCCCCTCCTCCAAAGCTAAGTGCCCACACCTTATTCTCGCCCGCAACAATTCTCCTGAACCAGTTACTCGTGCCAATCTCGGGTCTTGTTTGAGTCGTAAACGCTTCCCATTTAAGCCCGTCAAACTTATAAAATCCCGCATCAGTCTGTCCGCCCGCAGCCCAGAGTATTCCATTTCCATCTATTGATAGATTATCAAATGAATTCCTGTTTGGACAATCAGGAAAAATATACTCAAACTGACTGCTTCCGCTTTGAACCATCAGACCCTTTTCATTGACCCCCGCAAGCAGCCCCCCGGCATTATCAACACCAAGCGAAAGGTATGAGTCAGAAGGACCGTAAATGCTGCCCGTATTTAAATTGTCAACACTCGACACATAAATAGTGTTATTAACGATGTAATACAAATTATTCCCGCCCCTTCGAATATCTATAACATTTTTTCCCGTCGTAGCGGGGTTTGGGTTCGGAACCCAGCCGCCATTCTCAAAATATCCCATACCGGTTTCAGAGCAGAAAAAAACCTTTGTACCAACAACTTCCGAAGACTTTATATTAAGACCAAACGGAGAAGAAGAATAGTTTTCCCATGAGGCAGGATTGTTAAGATTATTATTCGTAATCCTTGCGTATGCAATCCCAACAGCCGTACCCGCGTAAAGCGTATCGTTCTTAATCGAAAGAGTAACAACCTTCGATTTTGTTGTATAAATTCCAAGCGTATAATAAGGAGCATCAAGAAAATTCAGGTTTGCAACAGAAATCTTTTGAATTCCGTATCCCGTTGCAATGAACATACTACCCCCGTACTGAACAAAATCATTAATCGATTTATTATTCTCGCTTGAGTTTTTAATATCGTAAATATACCTGAATTTTCCGTTTGAAAATTCATGAATAACAATCGAGCCGTCCGCCGCACCTATCCAGAGCCTGTCGAGCGTATCAACATAAACAGATGTAAGATTGTTATTTAAAAGGCCATCTATATTCGTATATTTTTTAACAACGGTTCTCTGGCTCAAGTCAACAACATAAAGCCCGCCCGTGGTTGCGCAATAGGCATAAGGCGCTGACCTGTCGTACGAAATAGATACTACGTTTTTTAGGTCAGTATAATTAATCCATTTATTAAGAAGCTGAGGAGAATTTTCGGCTAAAATTATTTTAGAAAGAGCAAAAAACAATAAAAGCCAGATTACTTTTTTTCCTGAAATCATCGATAAACTATTTTATTAATAAAAGTGATAAAAATCCGGCTATCTTTAATATTATTTAATTAACGATATTATTAAATATCAATTTTTTATAGAATAAAATCAATTGAAAATCATTCATTTAATAGAACACTGATTCACACGGATTGGACAGGTTGACGTGTATAGAGATAGTTAATTTATTGCCCGCGAGAAAGAGAGGGGAAGAGAACATCGCTATTTGGGCAGATTTCAGACAGAAAGAGTTTTGATATTATGCTACATATAGATTAAGAAAAGAAAAACGTGGTAAAAACCGTGAATAAGAGTCTGAGAAAACGATAGAATCTTTTTGAATACAATACACTTTTTTAAATCGTTATATTTAAGGTTAAAGTAAAAAATAAATTTATGCAGGATAGCAGCGGAAAAGATAAAAACCACGGCGGACAGAAGAACAAACCCGGTTTTAACCGGGGGAGACAAAATTACAGGAAAAGATATCATAACAGGCAAAAAAGCTACAAGAAAGATAATCAACAGGTACAAAACGAGGCAAGGGAAGATAGCAAGGTATTAAACCTGAACAATCAGTCAGTATCGGTGGTTGTGCCGTTACTAAACGAAGAGGAATCACTAAAAGAGCTTGCGGGTTTGCTTGAAAACGTGCTTGGTTCAATGAACTGCAACTATGAAGTGATTTTTGTGGACGACGGAAGCACGGACAAATCATTCGATAAAATCCGAGAGCTTAACACTTCAAACAAAAGGTTTAAATGCATAAAATTCAGAAAGAACTATGGTAAGTCGGCGGCTCTTTCTGCGGGATTCAAGGCGGCAAAAGGAAGTTTTGTGATAACGATGGATGCAGACCTGCAGGACGACCCCAGAGAAATCCCTGATTTAATAAAGATTTTACAGTCGGGATACGACCTTGTTTCGGGATGGAAGAAAGTAAGATACGACCCGTTCATAAAGAGAAATACATCAAAGATTTTTAATTATGTAACATCTAAGGTTTCGGGTGTACGGCTGCACGATTTCAACTGCGGCTTGAAGGCATACAGAAAAGACGTGGTTAAGTCGCTGAAGGTTTACGGCGAGATGCACCGCTACCTGCCTGCTCTTGCATACTTATCAGGTTTTAAAGTAACCGAAAAAATTGTAAAGCATCATCCGAGAAAATTTGGTAAGACAAAGTTCGGAGCAAGCAGGTTTATAAACGGATTCCTGGACGTGCTGACGGTAATGTTTACGACTAAATACATAAAGAAACCGCTTCATCTTTTCGGTATGCTCGGCATGCTTTCGGGTGCTGCGGGTTTTGTTATCATTGCATACCTTACAATCATGAAGTTTGTGGAGGGGGCGTACATAAGCAACAGGCCTTTGTTCATAGCGGGTGTGCTTCTGGCGATAGTCGGCGTGCAGTTCTTCTCGCTGGGATTGATTGCCGAGATGATAACAAAGCAAAATGCAAATCAGGAAGACTTCTTAATAGAAAAAACATTGTAGGCTATGGCGTTGAACTCTGTAAGCAACAAAGCAAAAATTGGTACCAATGTTACAATCGGTGACTTTACGGTTATCAAAGACGACGTGATAATCGGGAATAATGTTACAATAGGTTCTAATGTAATAATTGACGACGGAGCAAGAATATCTGACAACGTTAAGCTTCATCATGGTGCCGTAATTTCAACGATTCCACAAGACCTAAAATTCGGCGGGGAGGTTACAACGCTTGAAATAGGCAAAAATACAGTGGTCCGCGAATACGCAACGCTTAACAGAGGAACAAAGGCAAACGGTAAAACGGTTGTCGGCAAGAACTGCCTGCTAATGGCATACTCGCATGTTGCGCATGATTGTGTAGTAGGGGATAACGCAATAATAGCTAACAGCGGAAACCTTGGAGGACATGTAGAAGTTGGCAATTGGGCAATTGTTGGAGGACTTGTTGCCGTTCACCAGTTTGTTAAAATAGGTGCGCATACATTACTTGCCGGATTCACAAAAGCCGTGAAAGATGTACCGCCTTATATTATAGCAGGCAGCAACCCGATGAAGTACGAAGGAGTGAACGTAATAGGCTTAAAGAGACGGGGATTCACACAAGAGCAAATAGATTCAATAAAAGAGTTTTACAGATTACTTTATAAATCAGGACGAAACATTTCCGATGCCGTAAAGGAGATTAAATACGTTCAACCGCAAACAAAAGAAACAGATTTGATAATAGAATTTATTTCAAAAAGCACGCGCGGAATACTTACGGACAAGGAAAAATGAGAAAGAATCTTGAGATAAAAGTAAGCATAAGGAATTTCGGAGAAGCAAGAAGGCTCGCTAAGGAATTTTGCAAAGGTAAAAAGCACGTGGCATTTAAACAAAAGCAGGAAGACATTTATTACAAGGTCAAAGAAGGGCGGCTTAAGCTAAGAATAATTGACGGCATTAAGGGAAACCTAATACACTATTACCGCGGAAACAGAGAGCGGAAGCGGGTTTCCGAATATACGATTGCCGAGACAGACACGCCGCAGGCTTTGAAGGGTATACTAAATTCGTTGTACAAGAAACTTGTTACAGTTAAGAAGGAAAGAGAAATCTTTATAGCAGACAATATTAGAATACACATAGACATAGTTAAAGGACTCGGGAAATTTCTGGAGTTTGAAGTAATAATCAAAACGATTTCGAAAGCAAGGAAAGACATGGAAAAACTCGTAGAATATTTCGAGCTTGATGAAAAACAATTTATTAAAGTATCTTATTCAGATTTATTATTAAGAAAAGGGGGAGTAAATGCCTGTTAAAAAATTAATCTCGAAAGAAGCGCAGCATATAACCACAAAAGTTCTGCAGCTTATGAAAGACCACCACGAAAAGATAACAATGCTGACGGGATATGACTATCTTACAGCGAAATTCCTTGATGCATCAGGAATAGAGCTTGTGCTTGTGGGCGATTCGCTCAGTAACGTTATTCAGGGAAATGAAACAACTCTTCCCGTTACGCTTGAGGATATGATATACCACACCTCGATAGCACGCAAAGGAGTTGTCAGAGCGATGGTAGTCGCGGACATGACCTTTATGAGTTATCAGGTTGGAGAGGACGATGCCGTTCGAAATTGCGGAAAGGTGATGAAGCTGACCGGATGCGACGCAATAAAAATGGAGGGCGGTAACTACATTGCGGGTACCGTAAAAAGGCTTGTCGAGATTGGGATACCCGTGATGGGTCACCTTGGACTGACACCTCAGTCGATAAACAAATTCGGAAGCTATAAGACGCGCGGTATAGATAAATCGGAAGCCGACCAGATTTATAAAGACGCCATGATTTTACAGAAGGCGGGATGTTTTGCGATAGTGCTCGAAAAAATCCCTGCAAAGCTCGGGAAGAAAATTTCCGAGGCGCTTACAATTCCGACAATCGGCATAGGAGCCGGACCTTACTGCGACGGGCAGGTGCTCGTCACGCAGGATATGCTCGGCATGATAGAGGAGTTTAAACCGAGATTTGTGAGAAAGTACATGAATCTTGCACAGGACATGAAAGATGCCTTCAGGCGTTATATAAGCGACGTTAAAGAGAATAAGTTTCCGACCGATGACGAAAGCTATTAACATAAAAAATTAAACATGGACTTTTTGCATTACGAATTGTTTAAATTAAGCGGGCAGGCAATAACGCCGATTTCAGTAATTGTCTTTGCTTCCGTTTTTGTATTCATTCTAATAATTTCAAAACTTATCCGGCGCTTTCTGCTTAAACGCGTCTTTCCTCGAAACGAAATCAGCGAAGGGGTCGCGCGTTCCATTGCAAGAATCATAAATTATTTTCTACTGGTTATTGGTTTTCTGATTGCATTAAGTTCAGCCGGTATAAACGTATCCCTTTTATTTGCAGGCGGTGCGGCAATAATGGTAGGAATTGGTTTTGGCTTGCAAAACATCGCGAACAACTTTATAAGCGGGCTGATAATACTGTTTGAGCGTCCCATAAAAGAAGGCGACTTTATTGAAATAGCGGGAAAGATGGGCACGGTAGTTTCTATATCAGCCAGAAGCACGAAAGTTGAAACCAATTCCGGAGTTATGATAATTGTTCCAAACTCTTTCTTCATAGAGAAAGAAGTTATTAACCGGAGCTACGTAAACAAGACGCAGATAGAAATTCCGATAACAATTTCGCATGAGGCAGATTTTGAAAAAGTAAAAGAAATACTCATAAGACTCGGCAACGAAAACGACCTCGTTCTGAAAGAATTCCCGCCAAGTGTTTCCTTTTCGGAGATAAACGAACTCGGCATCCTTACTAAATTATGGGTGTGGATTAAAGATCAGGAAATGTATGCCGCTATCCGCTCACAGATAAACTACAGAATCCTTCAGGAGTTTAAGAAGGAGGGTATAAAATTTCCATTACCAAAACGCGAAGTACACAATGCCCGATACTCTTAAATATTACATTATTTATCAGTGTAAACCTGACTATCAAAGGCAGTTCATAATTAATCAGCTTTTCCGCCTGCCCGCCGCAGGTCAGACTTCAGGCAGGTGTTCGCCTTTCTTTAAATTTGAAAATCAATATAAAGCATTCTTAATATTCTTAAATATTACTTTGTTTTATCAGCGCAAATCATAATTAATCAGCTCTTTCAGTGTGCGCTTATCTTTAATTTTGAAAAGCAAAGAAAGGCATTTTAAATTTTCTTAAATATTAAATTGTTTAATCAGTGCAAATCATAATTAATCAGCTCTTTCAGTGTGCGCTTATCTTTAATTTAGAAAAGCAAAGAAAGGCATTTTAAATTTTCTTAAATATTAAATTGTTTAATCAGT
>CAZVCC010000007.1:0-2819 GCA_964626015.1 uncultured Ignavibacteriaceae bacterium | reverse complement strand
GCAAATCATAATTAATCAGCTCTTTCAGTGTGCGCTCTTAACAAAATAGAAGTAGTTCTCGGCGATATTACACATCAGAACACAGACGCAATCGTTAACGCGGCAAACAACTCACTGCTGGGCGGAGGCGGTGTTGACGGCTCAATACACAGGGCTGCCGGCAAAGAGCTTCTTGAAGAATGCAGACTGCTTAATGGATGCAGTACGGGCGACGCAAAAATAACTAAGGGGTATAATTTAAAGGCAAAGTACGTAATTCACACTGTAGGTCCCGTCTGGCGCGACGGAAACAATAACGAAGAAAATCTTTTAAGAAACTGTTACAGAAGATGCTTTGAGCTTGCAGTTCAGTATGGCATAACAACAATAGCGTTTCCCGCAATAAGTACCGGGGTTTACAGATATCCGATGAAATCGGCAACGGAAATAGCCGTTTCCGAAACTATTATTTTTCTAAAGAATAACGAATCTTTTGCAAAGGTTATATTTGTCTGTTTTGATATGAATGCTTACAATGTATATCAGGAAATGCTGAAAGGGTTTACAGAATAAACAAGTCTGTTATTTGTTGTTCTTTCTTTCCTTTTTCTTTCCGCGGGAAATTAGTTAAAATTCTATATCCGCGTTCATCTGCATAATCAGTGTGAATCTGTGTTCTATTCTATATTTAGACCTTTTTAAATCAGCGCAAATCATAAAAAATCAGTTCTTTCTGTGTGCAAATTTTCTATTTTCTTCTTCTGCCGTCTTTTCTAAAAGCGTTATTTTAGCCTTCTATAAGCATATTTGCATATCGCAAGCATAACGCAGACATAAATAAAATAATGTTGTTTTAAGGTTTATAGGAGGCTTATATTATGATTTTTTACCCATTTTGCGCTTCATACTAACTTTTAAGTAAGTATAAAGAAATAGCAAAACGAAGTTGCAATAAATATATATAAATAAATTGCCCCTTGCTTAATTCGAAAAAATATTAAGGGGGTTTCCAGTGTGTTGCTGGAAGAGGTTTTATGCAGGTGTTAATGAATTAAAAATCTTGAGAGACTATGCCCAAGACCTATCTGCTCTCAGTAAAGAAAAATCGGTAAGGGGAACTATTTCTATTTCACCATGTTTAGAGAATCTATAAAACCCTTTATTATATGGAAAATAACAAAAAGATAATCTCACCTATTAAAAATAGTACTAAACCAATTAAGAAAATGCGATTTGAATTCATAAATCGTTTTTTATAAATGACATCGTTATTATTATAAAAAGAATAAAACCTACTGAACTCAATAAAGTCATACAAATAACCAAAAATTACTAAAATTGAAGGTAAAACAAAAATTGTATAAAAGAACGATATAACAATGAAGTCCTTAATCAAAAAATTTATATTAATTATACCAATAACAATTGTTAAAATTGAAGAAAAAACACTTACAATAAATGCAATAATGTTAAATCTAAGAGACGATACTTTCAGTTTAGATTGTAGTTTAAAAAAATTCATAAAAACAACAAAAAATTTATTATTCATATAAAAGTAAACTAAAAGTTAGTTTGTAAATAAATACCCGAATTAAAACATTCCTTAATATCACAAATCAAACCTCTTATTAATCTATAGTCTCTATAAAACACATGAATTTATTTATTTTCTCTTAAAGTATCTACTAATATTACCCTAACAGCATCTTTTTGATTTTGAATTTTATAAATTCTTTCTTCTCGATATGTATAATAATTAAATATTCCTGTGCATATACTTAAAAGAATAGAGGTGATAGCAATTAATATCGTCCATTTCAAAGATATCTTTCTATGTTTTTCCTCTTTTTCTTTCTCGAGTTCTTGTGTTGTTTTGTATCCATTATGTATAAAATCTTGTAATTCTGGCATAGGGGTAAACTCAACCAAAACAAACGCCTTTATTAAAATCCATAATTTATAATAAGGGATATTCCATTCATACAAACCAACAGTTCTCGTTTCTTCTAATACAGGGACATTAAACATTTTAAGTTCATTTGGGTCTTTATCTATGAGCGCAATAAGTTTATTGTTACCTAAAATATCAATTAATTCAACAAAATACACAGTATCGTAAAATATTTGTATTGGATCTACAAATGTAATTGATTGATTATTTATTGTTAATGTTGCGTTACCGTGTTCATTTTCAATCTTAAATATTTTAGGGTCTATAAAATCCATTTCCCCAGTTTTTCCAAAACCCGTAGCCCATGGAAACCCTTCATGTTGTTCTTTGATATTTCCAAATAGTTCAAAGAATGAATTTATATCATTCAATCTATCCTTGGAATCAAAAGGAAGATTTATCTTGTGAAGGTATTCAATTTGTTTTTTATTCAATTTCATTTTATTGTTGCCTATATAGTCATTCAATATTAAAACCAATTAACATTTAAAAACCTTTGTTAACAGTCTTCTATTATTAACTATTGTTTCGAATTCCCGCTTTCTTGGGAAAGTTAAAATTAGAAAACATGATTTACAAATAAGGTAAAATATTTTCATATCGGCTTATCTATTTTCTGAAAGTAGCAATTTTTTTATTTTATTGCAACTATAAATTCTTTCTTATAATTATGGGGAAATAGAGAAAAGTATTAACATAATCCCGAATTGAGTTGCGGCGTGGAAAGGATTTACGGAAAAACTTTTCGCTCAGAGCACCCAGAAATGCAAAACTCGGGCTTTTTTCCGCCGTTCTCAAGGAGACATTGGCGTGAATAAAAGAATAAACCCGTTTAAATGTTTTTTTCGCCTGAAAACTGACCACTTTTTCGCCTGAAAACTGACCACCC
>CAZVCC010000006.1:0-100751 GCA_964626015.1 uncultured Ignavibacteriaceae bacterium | reverse complement strand
CTACTAATAATATATGTGTTTATTTTTGGTGGATGATAGCTTGCGGAAAACAGGAAGAACGCCTGCCTACTTCAGTCAGGTACAAGAAAAAAATGATTTATTTATACTTAGCAAATATATAGTAAAGACTGAATAAAAATCTTACAAGGCAGGAAATTTTGGTTTCCTGCCTTGTAATAATATAAGTTTATATAAATTTATTTGAGAAGCACTAACTTCTTCACCGCAATAAAATCCTTCCCTTCATTTACAAGTATTCTGGCGAAGTAAACACCGCTTGCCATGTTCGAGCCGTTGAACTCCGTGATGTATTTTCCTGCTGAACGGAACTCGTTGTTTACGAGTGTTTTCATTTCCCTACCGAGTATGTCGTAGATTACAAGCTTAACCTTTGCATCTTTAGGTAGGTCGAAGGCTATTTTTGTCGTTGGGTTAAACGGGTTCGGGTAGTTCTGATATAACTGATACGTCTGAGGGATTAAGCTATTCGTTGATTCCTTTGTGCTTTTCTTGCCGACTCCGAATACTTTCTTTATGTCATCATTCATTATCTGAACATGGTTAATGACCGTTGTCGGTTTTTTTATCTTTACTGCTTCTTTTATCTGTTTCATTACTGCAAGCTCTCTTGCGGCTTCAATCTTTTCAGTTGTGCTCTTTGATGATTCCAGCGTCTTTTCGAGTGTTTTTACTTTCTCTTCTTGTTTTGACCTGTCATCTTTTGTCGTGTTCTTTATTTTCTCGTAGAATATTTTTGTTATCTTTTCGTTTGCAGAATTGTTCGAGTTTCTATTAGTGTTTATATCCCGTTTTGACATACGGCTTAATAGTGTGTCCGTTGGTGTAGTGAGGTCTTCAAGTTTTTGTTCGTTATCACCTTGAATACTTCCTCCCGTTCCCATAAGAAGATAAGTAGCTGCATAGTCCCAACTGGCGACGAGTCCTTCGTAAGTATAGGGATTCTGTGTCATTATGTACTGAAATCCCTCGAGTGCTGACTGAAACTGTCCGAGTTTTACCTTGCATTTCTGTATGAAGTAAAATGCACGTTTTATAAGGCTTGGGTTTTGTGTGTTATTGGATATCAGGTTTTCAAGGAATGTCTTTGTTAATTCAATTTTTGTGCTGTCAAGGTTCAGCGATGCCATGTATAGCTTCTGTACCATTCCTATGCTTTCAAGGCTGTCAGGATATTGCGTAAGTATCAGTTTTGAGTTTGTTTCTACAGTTTGATAATTTTTCTTCCTGAGATTGATGTTTACGGTATCTTTTAAGCTTTTGTATAAGTTTTCTTCAATATTTAAAGTTTTATTCGGGTTAAATCCGCCTCCTTCACCTCCTCCGCTTCTGTATATTGTGTCGTTATAGCCCTCATACTGAAGTACAAAGAAGTTCTCAGGAGGTGTCAGTTCACAGCTATAGTCTGCAAATGTGAAACTGACAGGGTCACTGTTATTATACCATATTACAGAATGATTTGCTTCAACATTTACAGTGCTGTCTTTATGAAAACAGTTTTTAGTCGCGTCAACGTTATCACACGGGTCACCGTATAATGTACCAGTAAAAAACTTTGAGTTATCGAGGTCATTCAGGTCAAAATCATTTTCTCCGTAGTTTATATCAAAATATGAGTTATTTACGTTAATACAGCTTGAAGATGTCCCGTAGTTTTTAATGTAATTGTAGCCTCCGAGGTAATTCCCCGATAAAGGTTTAAGATTAATATTGCTTGCATCAGCACAGAATATACCCGTTGAGTTTGTTTTACCGAGTATTTTATTGTTATACAGGTCAAAAGCAGAGCCGAGAGAACTTATCGTAGTATTAAAATTAACGAAAGTACTGTTCTTTACAGCTCCTCCCGTTACGTTTATCAATCTCAAAGCATTAGAACTGTCATTAGAGGTTGTGAAAGTGCACCAATCTAATAAAACAGCAGCAGACGGTGAGCCGTTTGACGATATGCTTAATGCGTCACATACGCTTGACCCCATCAGAAAACTGCATTCGCTTATGTTTAAAGACAGTGTATCCTGCAGTTCAACGGTAAATGATATGTTTATCCCTCCTGAATTTGTTGCTGCATTGAATACACAGCCTTTCATGTTAATATCATATGTATTTGAAATAAAAACGGCTGTTTCCGAGCTGTCATTCTTTAGGTCGTTTATGTTTGTGTTATAAATGCCGACGCTAGAAAGGTTGGAAAAAACCAGTCCTTTGGAGGTGTCCGTACCGTTAAACGTGACCATGTTATCTTCCGTACTGTACTCCCCGCATTCAAAACTTCCTCCGCTCATTTCTATTCCCGCGTTATTTGAGAATGTTATTGTTGTGTTAGGTGATATTGTAAGGTCATAGCCGTTGTTAAAAACTGTTCCATTGCAGGTAAATGTTGATGTTGATACCGTCTCATCGCAGACGAACGTTCCCCCCTCCTGAATGACGGGAGCGAGTTTAAGAAGTTTACCTTCTCCGGGTAGGAAAATACTTGCGGAAACGTAATCGTTTGTTTCTTTATTAAATACACACAGCACAGAGTCTTTACCCGCATCTTTTAATACCCAGTTATTATACCCCTGCAAGGATGATGTATTGAATTTTACTTTTAACGACCTTGAATCATTTTCATTGTTAATTTCAGGATATGTTCTCTTGTTTAAAGCAAGAAAATATTTACTCTTATCATTGGTATTTGAGGGATTATTGAAAAAACCAATTTCCCAATATCTTTTTTCTGCTGGGTCGCAATTTATACAGGAGGGTTCTTCGTCAAAATTATATGAAGCATTTCTATGAATGCTTTTAATATCCGATATATAGGAATACGGCAAATTGCAGCCCGAGCAAGTATAGTTATATGTATTTACCGTAACTGTTTTGTCATATTTAAGATGGTGATTCGTGTCCTCCGGAGGATATAAGATGTTTCCTATATTTTTCATTCTTTCATTTAATTCTTTTACGTACTGCCATTTCTGCTGTCCATAATAGTTAAGAATCCTTTTATTACTAAAATTAGGGTTTGGAGTTGTTAAACCTCTGTTGTAATACGTTCCGTTTTTATCCGAACCTTGATTAGTTGTAGTATATGAAAACTGGAATATTTGTTTTGCACCGTAGCACATTGGAAGGAAATTATTAACTGAAATCTCTTCGTTTGTAGGTTCTCTTAGCCCCCAGCCCGGTTCTTCTCCTTTTAACTTTCCCTCATCGCTGTTTATCTGCACAATTGCTCCGAATGTTAAACCCCGCTGTTTCGCCGAATCAGATACAAACCTCATTAGTCTTGTCATTTTGTTTAAATACGTCATGTATCCTTTCCATGAAGTAATTGATATCTCTCCGTAGTAGTCTGCATAATTAGTTTTAGTAAAATGTCTCTTTGCTCCGGATTCATTATCGGGTGAATCGTCCAAGTCCAGATTGTGCGGGTACAATATGTACCAGTGCTGAGGAAAGAACTGTCCGATAACCTGATTTGATATCGCGCCCTCTTTGAATAGCTCCTCGTAAGTTTTATACCAGTTAACAGTCCAGTCGTCAGGGATACTATCGCTTCCTTTGTATCTTAATCCTCCGTTCCCCACAAACGCGATTGGGTCTGCAATGAATGTTATAGATAAAGTATCACCGCTGTAAAATTTTACAAGCCGGTTAACTTCCGCAATACAGGGTATGTTATTAAACCCGCATTCATCCACCCAGAAATATGCAAGACCGGGTATCTTTTTAAAGGCAGTGACTTCATTTTTGATTCTTTGTCGGAATTTCCATGTATTATGCAAAGGATATGAACCACCTTCTTCCCAGGTATCCGTAAAGAGATAATGCGCCCAGGAATCATCAACCCTTACGTAATCAAGCCAGACATCAACCTTGCCAAGCCATTTGATTTGATAGTCAACCTTACTTTCTATGTCGGGCTGGTTTTCTTTGCCGTTTGCCAGGATACGTGCGCTGACCGATAGTGTCGTATCATGTGGAAGATTGTAATAGTTTTCTATATAACAACCGTTGTATTTAGGATTTAATGGATTAGTTAAATCTAAAAAGTATTTACATTTTATTAGGGTTGAATCGAAAACTGTACCATTAAAATCCAATACATAAACCATAACAACAGCAGTATCAGGGTTTGCTTTTGCATAGAGGGAATCTATCCTCATTCTCGGTTTAATGTACCATCTGTGATTATAGTTAGACTGCTTTAAATCAGAAAATAATCTCTCGTGAAGACCGCTTGAATTACTATTCGTTGTATCCATATTATTCGTCTGCTCGCAGTTATCAACCAATTCCTTAACCATGAATCCCGGCGAATCTATTCCTGCACGGCACAGTTTTCTTGTTACAGTCTCTCCCATCCAGTATTCTGTTGTATCGTGCCCTGCATCAAAATCTGAATATGCATAGCCGTATGCGGGAAATTGTCCTGCCCAAGTTCCAACTCCCTCTGCCTGATAAGTCGAGCGTTGCCCGTATGCTGCCCTGAGTATCTTTTCTCTTTCAAGTATCAATGAGTTTGTTTGTGCAGAGTCATGCCACTGATTAATAACTGCTCTTATATAACCTGCATATTCGGAGGTATCTTCAAAAAACCCGCCGTCTTTTTGATTCCCCCAGTTAGCCGGTAAGAAATCGAAATGACCGCAATAATTCTGCATTGCATTGTATGAAAGCTGGCTGTACCAGCTTAAATGGTTTTGAGTCCTTAAACTCTCAAGAAAATAAAAGTTCATAGGACCTATAAAAAACCTGTCTTTCATATTACTGCTTTGTGATATTGTTTCCGAAAGAGAGAAGAACACAAGCGACATCGTTATCAGCAGTGCTGATACGTATTTAAAATTTTTCATGTTATTAATTGTTTTATTTTAAATAAACAAGTTTTTTTGATTCCGTATAAATATTGTTTGACTGCAAATCAGCCGCCGTCATTCTGTAAATGTAAACCCCTGATGAGAGACCCATCCTTCCTATATCTATTCCTGCGAAATAATTGCCTGCCGTAAAGAACTCATTATTATATATCTTTAATACTTCTTTTCCTGAAATATCGTAAACAGTAAATGTAATGTATGAAGGTCTGGATACTGAGAAGTTTATTCTTGTCGAAGAGTTAAACGGGTTCGGGTAGTTTTGTTCAAGAATAAAAATCTCCGGTTTTGTTGTTAATTGATTGTTTATTCCTGTAATGATTAATGGTCCTCCCCCGTCGTTTGTGCGTATCCAATCACTAAATCCTGTATCTTTGTTTGCAAAATCAATTCCATAAAATTTTAATCTTCGTATGCTCGTATCAGGTTGTTGAAAATTCCAATTCACACCACCATTAGTTGACATCCATATTATACCCCTGTCAACTGTCCCAAAATTCCTGTACGCTCTATCACCATATATTGTATCCTTGTTCAAATGTTTAAAATTTTGCAATGTCCTCATAGAAATATTGAAACCGGTCGGCAAAAAATGCTGAGTCCAGTTTAAACCTCCGTTAGTAGTCTTTCTGACATTATCGCCGGTTGCAGCCCAACCCGTTTTTTCATCAATGAAATATATTTGCGACGCAGCGGCTATATTCATTATTTGAAACCATGAGTTACCGCTGTTTGTTGTTTTGTACATATTAGGCGGGTCCTGTGACCAGCCGATATACTCTCCGTTTACTTTGTATTTCAGAAAGAAAACTTTTCCGCGTCCTGTTACTGATGAATTAACTGTCCAGGTTAAGCCTCCGTTTGTAGTCTTCCAGAGAAAGGGTTCTCCACCTGCCGTGCCACTAACCCAGCCGGTATCACGGTTTACAAATGAAAGACCGTTTGCTGACCATGAATTAGCAATCGGCAAACTGTCCCAGGTGGCACCGCGATCATAGGAACGGAGAAGCATACCGTATTCGCTTGTAGTTGATGAATTAACATAAACAGCAAAACTATCAATCATACATAATTCAAATGCAGGTCTCCCTGTAGAGTAAACAATATCCCAGTTATATCCTCCATTTGTTGTCTTTAAAATCAGATTTGGCTGCCACATTGCTATCAATCCCGTATTCGCATCAAAAAACTTCAAATCCTGCACCTCTCCGTTCACGGGCAGCGGCTGCGAAAACCACCCAGACTGCGAATAAGAGGAGACGGCAAAAAGCAGCAATAATAACGAAGATAGTATTGTTACTTTTAAACTTTTGAGGTAAAATAAAACTTTCATAATATTATATATTTTGAAGTTAAATAAAATATACATTACTGTTAGGTAATGCTATTTACTTATAATTCATGATTATTAAAATCCAATTATTTAGTAGAATTATCTAAAAAATTTACATCTGTCCAAAATAACATTATAGAGAAAATATTTTGGATTGCAGAATGCAATATTATAATCGATTTGATTTTATAAACCGTTAATAACACTATATAAAGATAGTATTTAATCACATTTCACATCCAATGTGTATTAAATTTATTTGGGACTGTAGAAAACACTTAAAATATCTACACAAAGAGGGTTATTTTAGAAAATGGAGAAATAAGCACAAAATCTATTCAAAATAGGCTTAAAATGAACTTTTATTCGTGTTCCAAATTTATTTTGGACAGCTGTGCGTATCTCTGTAATCAAATTCTTCGCTTGTTTGAAGGACTATGAAATTTTCTCTGTTTTGCAGTTCGCAGCTGTATGGTTTGAATATAAACTCAACAGGGTATGATGTTTCACTCCAGATAACCGTATCAATCTGGTTTGTGTTTGTTTCATCTACCTGAAAACAGTTGTAAAGTGCGTCAATCTGATAATTACCCGAGCCGGGGAAAACACCCCGTAAATGGCAATTGCTGCTTGATTGATAAACGTTAAATGTATTATATCCTTCGTTTATGTTAAAAGTTGAATAATCTGTAAGAATATTGTTTACTTCCGTTCCTGTATTTGAAAATATGTTATCACCGCCCGTGCTTACGTTATTAACCATTCCAAGATTTAAACTGCTTTCTGCTGATTCCTGTATCCCTATTGAGTTATTTAGTTCGCTTAATATTGTATTTCCCGATATATCCAGTGCTGAGGACATGGAATTTATTCCTGTTGAGAAATCATTGATTTCGCAGCTCTTTATTGCTCCTCCTGTAATGTTAGAAATTGTAATCCCTACTCCTCCCGTTTTCTGCTTGTTTTCTATATAGTTGCTTTGCAGAAGAAGAGGGATTTCAGACGAGCTTACGGCTATTATGTTTACGGGTGTGGGTGAGTATTCGCAATCCACTTCAAATGTGTTATATGCAATTATATTGCATATTTCTTCGCTTTCTTCTTCGCTTATTTCTGTATATAGTGCATATACACCCGAAGACGGTGTTGTTAAATAAAACGTTGAGTTTGCTATGTAACAATTTGCGCAATTATTTAAATTTATAGCAGTATTTTGAGAGTTTTCGGATTCTGAATACTTAATATCCTGAAATGTTGTGTATTCTACGTCAACCAACACGCATTCCGAAAGGTTTATTCCGCTCCATTGCCCGCTGCCGGTTCCTTTTAGTATTACAGGATTGTTGCCGGTTCCTGATACACCGCTTTTGAACCTGCTGTGTGAGAATTCTATTCCCGCGGTATCTGTAAAATTAATCGTTACACCTTTTTCGATTTCAAGCTCGTATCCGTTATTAGTAACAATATCTTTGCACACAAAACTTCCCGCACTTGAAGAGACGTATTCATTGCAAACGAACGTTCCTCCTTCCTGCATTACGGGAGCTATTTTTAGAAGTTTACCTTCTCCTGGTTGGAAAATACTTGCAGAAATGTAATCGTTTGTTTCTTTATTAAATACAGAAAGCACAGAGTCTTTAACCGCATCTTTTAATACCCAGTTATTATACCCCTGTAAGGATGATGTATTGAATTTTACTTTTAAATGTCTTAAATCACCGTCACTGCTTATTTCAGGATAGGTTCTCTTGTTTAAAGCAAAAAAATATTTACACTTATCATTGGAATTTGAGGGATTATTGAAAAAACCAATTTCCCAATATCTTTTTTCTGCTGGGTCGCAATTTATACAGGAGGGTTCTTCGTCAAAATTATATGAAGCATTTCTATGAATGCTTTTAATATCCGATATATAGGAATACGGCAAATTGCAGCCCGAGCAAGTATAGTTATATGTATTTACCGTAACTGTTTTGTCATATTTAAGATGGTGATTCGTGTCCTCCGGAGGATATAAGATGTTTCCTATATTTTTCATTCTTTCATTTAATTCTTTTACGTACTGCCATTTCTGCTGTCCATAATAGTTAAGAATCCTTTTATTACTAAAATTAGGGTTTGGAGTTGTTAAACCTCTGTTGTAATACGTTCCGTTATTATCCGAACCTTGATTGGTTGTAGTATATGAAAATTGGAATATTTGTTTTGCCCCGTAACACATTGGAAGAAAATTATTCACCGAAATCTCTTCGTTTGTAGGTTCTCTTAACCCCCAGCCTGGTTTATCCCCCTTTAACCTCCCCTCATCGCTGTTTATCTGCATTATTGCTCCGAACGTTAAACCCCGCTGTTTTGCAGAATCGGATACAAACCTCATTAGTTTTGTCATTTTGTTTAAATACGTCATATATCCTTTCCATGAAGTAATTGATATCTCTCCGTAGTAGTCTGCATAATTAGTTTTAGTAAAATGTCTCTTTGCTCCGGATTCATTATCGGGTGAATCGTCCAAGTCCAGATTGTGCGGGTACAATATGTACCAGTGCTGAGGAAAGAACTGTCCGATAACCTGATTTGATATCGCGCCCTCTTTGAATAGCTCCTCGTAAGTTTTATACCAGTTAACAGTCCAGTCGTCAGGGATACTATCGCTTCCTTTATATCTTAATCCTCCGTTCCCGACATACGCGATTGGGTCTGCAATGAATGTTATAGATAAAGTATCCCCGCTGTATTGTTTTACAAGTTTGTTAACTTCCGCAATACAGGGGATATTATTAAACCCGCATTCATCAACCCAGAAATATGCAAGCCCGGGTATGTTTTTGAAAGCAGTGACTTCATCATGAATGGCTCTGTGGAATTTCCAGGGATTATTGTTATTGGGTAAACCTTCCGATTCATAGGTTTCAGTAAATAATGAATGAGCCCAGGAATCATCAACCCTTACGTAATCAAGCCAGACATCAACCTTGCCAAGCCATTTGATTTGATAGTCAACCTTACTTTCTATGTCGGGCTGGTTTTCTTTGCCGTTTGCCAGGATACGTGCGCTGACCGATAGTGTCGTATCATGTGGAAGATTGTAATAGTTTTCTATATAACAACCGTTGTATTTAGGATTTAATGGATTAGTTAAATCTAAAAAGTATTTACATTTTATTAGGGTTGAATCGAAAACTGTACCATTAAAATCCAATACATAAACCATAACAACAGCAGTATCAGGGTTTGCTTTTGCATAGAGGGAATCTATCCTCATTCTCGGTTTAATGTACCATCTGTGATTATAGTTAGACTGCTTTAAATCAGAAAATAATCTCTCGTGAAGACCGCTTGAATTACTATTCGTTGTATCCATATTATTCGTCTGCTCGCAGTTATCAACCAATTCCTTAACCATGAATCCCGGCGAATCTATTCCTGCACGGCACAGTTTTCTTGTTACAGTCTCTCCCATCCAGTATTCTGTTGTATCGTGCCCTGCATCAAAATCTGAATATGCATAGCCGTATGCGGGAAATTGTCCTGCCCAAGTTCCAACTCCCTCTGCCTGATAAGTCGAGCGTTGCCCGTATGCTGCCCTGAGTATCTTTTCTCTTTCAAGTATCAATGAGTTTGTTTGTGCAGAGTCATGCCACTGATTAATAACTGCTCTTATATAACCTGCATATTCGGAGGTATCTTCAAAAAACCCGCCGTCTTTTTGATTCCCCCAGTTAGCCGGTAAGAAATCGAAATGACCGCAATAATTCTGCATTGCATTGTATGAAAGCTGGCTGTACCAGCTTAAATGGTTTTGAGTCCTTAAACTCTCAAGAAAATAAAAGTTCATAGGACCTATAAAAAACCTGTCTTTCATATTACTGCTTTGTGATATTGTTTCCGAAAGAGAGAAGAACACAAGCGACATCGTTATCAGCAGTGCTGATACGTATTTAAAATTTTTCATGTTATTAATTGTTTTATTTTAAATAAACAAGTTTTTTTGATTCCGTATAAATATTGTTTGACTGCAAATCAGCCGCCGTCATTCTGTAAATGTACACACCCGAGGATAAGCCCATTTTACCTATATCTATTCCTGCAAAATAATTACCAGCCGTAAAGAACTCATTATTATATATCTTTATTACTTCTTTCCCTGAAATATTGTAAACAGTCAATGTGATATAAGAAGGTCTGGATACAGAAAAAATTATTCTTGTTGAAGAGTTAAACGGGTTAGGGTAGTTCTGTTCAAGAATGAAAATCTCCGGTTTTGTTGTTATTTGATTGTTTATTCCCGTGATGATTAATGGTCCTCCTCCGTCATTTGTGCGAATCCAGCTGCTCCAGCCAGTGTCTTTGCTTGCGAAATCTATTCCCAAAAATCTATGACCAATACTTGTATCTGGTTGCTGGAAACCCCAATTAACACCACCATTTGTTGATACCCATATTATTCCACTGTATCTACTATTTCCTAAATACCTGATTGCATAATCTCCAAAAATAGTATCAGTGTTAATTCTTTTAAACATTTTAATTTGATTGATTGTAATCCCGTTATCTGTCGGCAAAAAATGTTGAGTCCAATTAATTCCACCGTTAGTAGTCTTTCTGACATTATCGCCGGTAGCCGCCCAGCCTGTGTTTTCATCAATAAAATATATTTGCGAGGCTGCGGCTATATTCATTATCTGAAACCACGTGTTGCCGCTGTTTGTTGTTTTGTACATATTAGGCGGGTCCTGTGACCAGCCGATATACTCTCCGTTTACTTTGTATTTCAGGAAAAACACTTTTCCGCGTCCTGTTACTGTTGAATTAACTGTCCAGCTTATACCCGCGTTTGTAGTCTTCCAGAGAAATGGTTCTCCTTCTACAGAACCGCCCACCCAGCCTGTATCTCGATTTATAAACGAGATTCCATTTATTGTTATTGCACCTGGTATTAGAATGCTATCCCATGTAGCACCACGGTTATCTGATCTTAGAATCATACCATATCCGCCAGCCGTCCCGGATCTGGCATAAACAATATTGTTGTTAATAAAGTCGAAATCTCCTCCGGATTGGTTTGATAATACCACGTTCCAATTATAACCGCCATTTGTTGTTCTTAAAATTGTTGTAGTTTGAATCATAGATATTAATCCAGTGTTGCTGTCAAAGAACTTTAAATCCCACACTTCACCCGATACGGGCAGCGGCTGCGAAAACCACCCAGACTGCGAATAAGAGGAGACGGCAAAAAGCAGCAATAATAACGAAGATAGTATTGTTACTTTTAAACTTTTGAGGTAAAATAAAACTTTCATAATATTATATATTTTGAAGTTAAATAAAATATACATTACTGTTAGGTAATGCTATTTACTTATAATTCATGATTATTAAAATCCAATTATTTAGTAGAATTATATAAAAATTTACAGCTTGAACTTTTTGAGGCAATAAGCCAGAAGCCGCAAACGATGGACTTTGACGAGATAAGGCTTTATGTGGATAATGTTTATATGGTGCTGAACAAATGCGCAACTATTACGAAAGACGTGAAGAATGCACTGCTGCAAAAGGATTACAAGGAGTTGATTACGGAGACGTACAATTCACCTGCATAGGCTTAGAAGGTAATAAAGCAAATAGTAAAGGGCGGGAGCGAAAGTTTCCGCCCTTTTTGATTTGAGGGAGATAAGAACGCACACTGATATGAACTGATTGTTAATGATTCCAATGATAGAACGCAATACAACATTAATAAACTTAATTAATACTGATTCTTATTAAAATAAAAAACCCGCCCCGATGAATCGGGGCGGGTTGACGAATAGAAAATGTGAAATATTATTTCACAAGAATCATTTTCTTTGTTTGAACAAAATCCTGCGATGTCATTTTGTAATAGTAGATACCGCTTGTGAGTCCGCTTCCGTCAAAGTTTGTTTCGTAATAACCTGCATTTGTATAGCCGTTATGCAAAGTCTTTACGACCTGTCCAAGATTGTTGTAAACTTCCAGCAGTACGTTTCCGTTTCTCGGAACATCAAATTTAATCTTTGTTGTCGGGTTAAACGGATTCGGGAAATTCTGACTTAGTGCGAACTTCTTTGGAAGATTGTTTCCAATCTGTGTAATACCCACTGTACCAAGCATCTGGACCTGATCGATATAAACAGCGAAGCCCATCGAAGTGCAATCCATGAAATATCTGAAAGCAAATCTTGGTGTTGTTTGGAAATAGCTGCTTAAATCAATGATTGTTTGAGACCAACTGCCATAAACTGACCCTGGGGGCCAATGAATGGATTGTAGCACCTGAAAGCTTGAAAGAGCAGTATCACCGTTTGGGCTTATGAGAATCTGAATACTGTCTGAATAAGTTGTTGAACCGCCTGAACCCCAGAAAGTGAAAATAGCATCTACAGGTAATGAAGCAAACTTTTTTGTAATAAGCCATGCGTCTGCTATTGCGGTTACGCTATCCGACATCCACCAGGAAACGCCAACGGATTTAGCACTCTGATATGCTTTGACAGTAGCAGAAGCAAGACCTGGCATAGCAGCACCTGAATCCCTTACCATCCAGTTTGAGGTCTCATCCAGCGGACCGCCATTGAATTTCACGAACCAGTCTGCGGGTACTGAGCCGGTATCAGTAGTTTCAAAACCTTCAGTGTAATATGCAGGCTGTGATAATAATGAAGACAACGGTAAAATTGCCAGAACTAAAATAGTAAAAATTAATTTCTTCATTTTTTTTCCTTTCATTTAAGTTTAGGTAAATGTATGAATAATTGACAAATAAAGAAACGAAAAATTTTAGGTGCAAATTTTCTGTACAATATCATTATTTCGTAACTCGGGCAATTTTTGACTTTAGACTTTTAGCAATCTTAAGTATCTTATATCATGTTAAGTCTATATATTCCAATACTTTTAATAATGGGGTTCGCAATTTTGCTTGCCTTCATTTTTGTAAAAACATCGACATGGTTCGGACCGAGTAATCCCGACACAGAAAAGCTTTCAACTTACGAAAGCGGCATGGAGCCAATAGGGTCGGCACGCGATAGGTTTTCCGTTAAGTACTATATGGTTGCCGTCAGCTTCATTGTTTTTGATATCGAGGTTGTTTTTCTTTATCCATGGGCAATTTCTTTTCTGAACTTTCCAAAACCAGAAATGGTTTATTCATTAATAATAGCCCTTCTTTTTATTGTAATACTCGTAGCAGGGCTGATTTATGAATACAAAAAAGGAGTCCTGAAATGGGATTAGAAGAAAAACTTGGTAAAGACGGTTATATCACGGGTAAACTTGATGACCTTATGCAATGGGCTCGCAAACACAGCATGTGGCCCATGCCGATGGGAATTTCCTGCTGTGCGATTGAAATGATGGCGGCTGCTTCTTCTCGTTTTGATATAGCACGTTTCGGTTCTGAGGTTATGAGATTTTCACCTCGTCAGAGCGATGTTATGATTGTAGCAGGTACTACTACATATAAAATGGCAAAAGTTGTGCGCAAGATTTATGACCAGATGCCCGAGCCGAAGTGGGTCATCGCTATGGGTGCGTGTACCTCATCCGGCGGTATGTACAGAAGCTATTCGGTTGTACAGGGAATAGACCAGTTTCTGCCTGTTGATGTTTACGTGGCTGGCTGTCCACCGAGACCCGATAATCTTTTGAACGCACTAATAACCCTGCAGGAAAAAGTTCTGGCGAGTAAGAGCAGTAAAAGCAGACAAGAGCAGTAAGTGCAGATAAAAAGAAACAATTATTATATATACCCTGCAATTTAGCAGGGTTTTTGTTTTATACCTTGTGGTACATATTATCAATAATGTACTTATACTTATCCTCTACAAATTTTCTTTTCACCTTCAATGTTGGAGTAAGCTCGCCTCCTTCTATTGTAAATGGTGTTTGTATTAAATTGAATTTACGAATCTTTTCGAACGATGCAAGATTTTTCTGAACCTCATTTATATCCTTATCAATTTGTTTAATTAATGCTGGATTAGTAAAAAGGTCGGATTCAAACTCTATCTTTATTCCAAGCTTTTTTGCAAGACTTTTTAATTCATTTATCTCTGGAACGATAAGCGCCGTCACGTACATTCTTTCATTTCCGATAATCATAATCTGGTCAATATAAGAGAGGTTGCTCACGAGCTCTTCTATGTGTGCAGGTGCAATGTATTTTCCGCCCGATGATTTAAACAAAGATTTCTTGCGGTCCGTAATCTTCAGGTAACCGTCTGAATCCATCGCACCTATATCGCCCGTATGAAACCACCCGTCATTAATGGCTTTAGCCGTTTCTTCCGGCTGGTTAAAATAGCCTTTCATAACTATATCTCCCTTTACGAGTATTTCTCCGTCCTCAGCAATTTTTACCTGAACATTATTAATCGGTAGCCCAATAGTACCGTATTTATTCTTCTCGACCCTGTTCACTGAAACAACCGGAGAGGTTTCCGTAAGTCCGTATCCTTCGAGCGTCAGTATTCCCATACCCTCAAAAAATTCACCGATTGATTTGTTAAGTGCTCCTCCGCCGGATACAAAGAGCCTAAGCCTGCCCCCTGTCTTTTCGCGTATCTTGGAAAATACCAGTTTATCAGCAAGAGTCCATTTTACGGATTTCTTATTGTTCCAGTTAGTTCTTGCAACCTCAAGCCCCCAGTTATAAATTTTCTTCTTGAAACCTTCCTCCATGTCGGAACCGGTTTTTAAAAGTTTGTTGTATATCTTATCAAGAAGCCGCGGAACAGTAATAATTATTGTAGGTTTCACCTCAGTCATCTGTAGACCGATTGTATCTATACTCTGAGCGTAGTATGTTTTTGAACCGAAAAAGAATGCAAGATAATATCCCGCTGTGCGCTCGAAGATGTGAGAATACGGCAGGTATGAAAGAAATACGTCCTCTTCGCCCGTGTGCAGAATCTCAGGGAACGTTTCGAGGTTAGAAAAAATATTCTTGTGAGTCAGCATAACTCCTTTCGGGACTCCCGTTGTTCCCGACGTATAGATGATTGTCAGCAGGTCTTCCTCTTTTACGCTGTCGGAAATAATTTCAAGCGTCTCGAGAAGTTCATTCTTCGATAGTGTTTTCTTTTCGCAGAATATATCAGAAAATGTTATTATGTGGTCTTTGTTTTCCTCCTTGCCTATTCCGTTGAACGATATGATATGTCTTAAATCGGGACATTCATTCTTTATCGCAAGAATTTTGTCAAGCTGCAGTGCTGTTGAAACGAAGACCACTTCAGCCTTGCAGTCATTAAGTATATACTTTATCGACTCTGAGGAAAGCGAAGGATATATTGGAACACTTACGTTGTTCGAGAACATGCACGCAAGGTCTGTCATTACCCATTCAACCCTGTTTTCCGATATGATTGCAAGTGTACTGTTCTTCCTGAGCCCGAGCCGTAAAAGATAATTCTTTATACATAATGAATGATTAACTAATCCGAACATACTTATTCCTTCATAAACATCCTTCTTCTTCGTAAAGAAAATATCTCTCATTACATCGAATTTTTTAATATTGTTTATCAGCAGCTGAACAAGTGTCTTTTTATGAATATCCATGATTTTTGTTTATGCCTTAAATTAATAAAAATATAGACCAATTAAAATATTTGATTTAATGTGCCATAATAATACTGCCGATTTTAGTTTCTTTTGAATTGATATATAATTAAAAAATACTAAATTTGAGAGCAATAACAATTAATAAATGAGCCGTAAGAAAAAGATAATATTATCAGTATCGGTTATTATTCTGATTGCTTTAAGCATTTTTGTTTATCTGAGATTCCGTGCTATTCTGGCTGCATCGGAAAGACGGGGAATGCCGACTCCTTTCGTTGAGGTTATCTCTCCCGAAAGAGGCGACATTTCGAGTGTAATAAATTTTTCGGGTGATATTTTAGCCATAGAGCAAACAAACATTTTCTCGAGAGTTAACGGTAACATAGAAAAAATATTCGTTGATGCCGGCGACTATGTTTCTTCGGGAAAACTGCTCGCCTCCATCGATAAAAGCCTGTATACGCAGAATGTTAAGCAGATTGAAGGCGTTCTCAAAGTCGCCGAGGCAACAGCAGAAAATGATTTGATTAATCTTGAAAGAACTAAAATACTTTTTGAAAAGGGTCTTGCTTCGCAGGCAGACTTTGACAATGCAAGAACAAAACTCGATATTTCAAATGCACAGGTTGAAACCGCAAGGGCTAACCTTCAGAATTCAAGAATTCAGCTTAGCTATTGCGATATCAGAGCTCCATTTTCAGGATACATTACAAAGAAACTTCTCGAAAGAGGAACTTTTGTCAGTGCTACGGGTGCCGCACAGAATACGATTTTCGTACTCGCGAACATTCGTAAACTTAAAGTAATGGTAAACGTTCTCGAACGCGACCTGCCCTTGCTCGAAAAGGTTACGGATGTAAATTTAAAAACAGATTCTTATCCCGATAAAATTTTTAAAGGAAGGTTTAATAAAATTAGTCAGTCAATCGACCTCGGTACGCGGACTATGCCCGCTCAGGTTGATATTGACAACAACGATGAACTGCTTAAACCCGGTATGTTTGCAAGGGTAGAAATAATTCTAAATACAAAATCGGATGTTATGATTCTTCCTTCTGAGTGTGTCCTAAAAGAAACCGATAAACATTTTGTTTACGTGATTGAAGATCTTACAGCGATTAAAAAATTTGTGGAGATTGGTATTTCTGAAAATAATAAGACTGAAATTATAGGTGGTTTGAATGAAGGTGAGAATGTTGTAAAAGTAGGACAGGGGTTGATTAGCGATAAAGCAAAAGTTAAAATAGCAGAGAATTAGTATGTGGCTGACCCGACTCGCACTTAAATATCCTATCACAACTTTAATGGCTTCTTTAGCCGTTTTTGTGCTCGGGCTTGTTTCTTTCAGGCAGCTCCCTATCGATATGCTTCCTGATATTCAGGTTCCTAGCGTTACAGCAGTTACTTTTTACAGCGGTGCAGGACCTCTCGATATGGAGCAAAGCGTTACAGTCCCTCTGGAAAGGGCTGTCAGCTCTACGAGTAATGTAGATTATATTCAGTCAACGACAAAAGAAGGTATTTCTCAGGTTAGAATCTATTTCAACTGGGACGCAAATACAAGCGAAGGACTTATTGATGTAATTCAAAAAGTTAATCGCGTCTTAAACATTCTCCCGACTGGTGTTTCACAGCCGCAAGTCGTAAAGTTCGATATTACAAACTTCCCGATTATATCAATTGCTTTAAGCAGTGATATGGACCAACGACAGCTCTACGACATTGCCTATAATAGTATTCAGCCGCAGATTGAACATCTGCCCGGAGTTGCCGCGGCAAACATCGTAGGAGGAAAAATCAGAGAGATTCAGGTTACTGTTAACAGAGATCGTGTTGAAGCTGCAAACCTATCAGTACAGCAAGTCGTGCAGGCAATCAGTGCCTCTAATCTGATACTCCCGTCGGGTGATATTAAAACTGGTGTGTTCGATTTTTCTCTTAAAACTGAAAGCCAGTTTAATCTTGTAGAACCCATTGCCGATGTTGTTATTAAAAATGTAAACGGCATTCCCGTTAGAATAGGAGACGTAGCATCTGTTATTGACACTTATCAGGAACAAACACAGAAGATTAGAACAAACGGAAACGAAGGCGTTATCTTAAGAGTGCAGAAAACTCCCGGTGCCAATACCGTTGAAGTTGTAAACGAAATTATCGAAGCCTTAAAAACTTTACGCGATGTCCCTCCGAACGTTAAAACATCAACCGCGTTCGACCAGAGTAATTATATCAAAGATTCAATTAACGTTCTCATTAAAGAAGGCATGCTCGGTGCGGTGTTTGCTATAATAATTATTATTGTGTTCCTGCGAAACTTACGGAGCACTGTCATTATTTTTATCGCCATACCTCTTTCTATACTCGTCACTTTTATTTTCTTCCGATTCGGGGATATATCACTCAATATAATGACTCTTGGCGGTCTGGCGCTCGGTGTGGGAAGGCTGGTTGATGATTCCATCGTTGAACTTGAAAATATATCAAGGCACTACACAACTATGCAAAGCCAGAACGTCAGTAAATTGACTGCGACACTCGAAGCAGCTACTGAAGTTGCTTCACCGATTTTTGTATCTACTTTAACTACCGTAATTGTCTTTTTACCCGTTGTGTTTTTAACAGGTATTGCAAAGCTGCTTTTTGTTCCTCTGGTTGTTACCATTTCGGTTTCTTTGTTTGCTTCATTCTTTGTTTCAAGAACCGTTACACCCCTTATGTGCTACAAAGCATTAAAAGGGGAAAGGGAGGTAGACCCTGATTCCAAAAAACTTGCTGACAGGATTCAGATAAAAACAAAAGTCTTCTTCGATAGGATAGATGACTTATATGAAAGCGTTCTTGCTTTTTGTATAAGAAAGCGTAAGACAGTTCTAATAAGTATTTTTGTTTTTTCAGTCCTCTCATTTGGATTGTTTAAATTTATCGGTACGGAGTTCTTTCCCGATTCGGATGAAAATCAATTCAACATAAACATTATTTTGCCTGTCGGTTCAAGAGTTGAAATGACTGAAGCAATCGTAAAAAGAGTGGAGCAGATTGTTAAAGAAAACGTTCCGGAAGCTAATACTATTATTGCTGATATAGGTGTTCCTAATTCCAATAGCGGAAGAGCGGGTGGTGGAAATGCTGGAAGCCATGCTGCGAGCGTGCAGATTTCACTAAAACCAAGAGCTGAAAGAGACAGAGATGTCTTTGAAATTATAAAAACCTTGAGACCTAAAGTGCAGGAAATCGCTGGGGCAAATTACTACATCAATCCTTCGGGATTTCTCAGGTTCCTTCTTAATTTCGGGTCTTCTGCGCCGATTGATGTCGCAATTTTAGGTTATGATTTTGACGATGCCGATAAACTTTCGAAGCAGGTCTTTGAGGTTATTAAATCAACACCCGGGGCTACCGATGTTAGAATCAGCAGAGAAAATAATCTTCCCGAGGCAAAGATTACCGTTGACCGCGTAAAAGCCGGGGCGCTGGGTATCAGTGTTTCGCAGATATCAAATACGATTGCTACAAGCATGAGCGGTACCGTTGCTTCTCTTTTCAGCGACCCCAAAACAGGTAATCAGTATAATATTCTTGTGAGGCTTTCCGAAGATTACAGGAATAAAATTGATGACATTAAAATGTTAACAGTTATCAATTCTCAAGGCAAGCCAATCCCTATCGGTAATTTCGTCGAAATTAAAATGTCTAATTCACCTATTCAAATCACAAGAAAATATCAGGAAAGACTCGTTAATGTTACCGCAAACGTAAGCGGAAGACCGCTTGGTGATGTTGCCGATGAAATAAAAGAAAAGCTTAAAGACGTAAAAATCCCTCCTGCCTTCGAAGTGCAAATGAGCGGTAATGTCGAGCAGCAAAGCAAAACTTTCAGCGCTTTGTATCTCGCGTTCGGTCTTGCTATTGTGCTCGTTTACATGGTTATGGCTTCTCAGTTCCAGTCGCTCGTTGACCCGTTCATCATTATGTTTTCAGTGCCTCTCGGAATGGTAGGCGTTGTCTGGATTCTATTCCTTACTAACACGACCCTATCTGTTACTTCATTCCAGGGTGTAATTGTCATGGTCGGTATCGTCGTATCGAACGGTATTCTTCTCATTGACTATATGAACAGGTTAAGGAAAAAGGGAATGGGTCTTCACGAGGCAGTGCTTAAGGGCGGCAAGACAAGATTGCGTCCGATTATTATGACTTCTCTTGCCACAGTGCTTGGGCTTATTCCGCTCGCTATAGGTCTTGGCGGACAGTCTGCACAGGCACCTCTTGCTATTGCAGTCATTGGAGGTTTAACTGTCTCAACATTCCTGACATTGCTATTTGTCCCGACACTTTATACTGTATTTGAAGAAAAGATTCGAAGAAAAGAAAAAAACAGAGAAGAGGAAGAGGAGCTCGCTAAGCTCTAAAAAATTATTAACATATTTTAATTATGTTTAAAAAAATCGTCGCATCAGTAGTTATAGGACTATTGGTTAATCTCTTTCTGGGACAGTATTACCCGTCATTTTCCCAGTACATTTCAAAATCAGAAAATCATAATCCCAAGAGTTTAAAGTTATCCGACCTTGATAAATCCAAAGTATTGTTCGATTCAACATTGAAATACAAACCCCTTGAACTTGAACCAATATCCACCCAGATAATATTATATCCGAAGTCGCTTTAGGATAATATGAGTATCAATACAAAAGTCCCGTAGGGACGACGTACCAATAGCATTATTTTCTTTATAGAATTTTAATGTCAGCATCATTATTTTAGTTTGTATGAAAGCAAAGCTCTACATATTATCTTTTCTTCTGTTTGTATCATTCGCATACGTCTATTCCCATGAATTATGCAGCAATGGCAAAACCTCTTTCAGCATGCGGGATTCCGCCGTCTATGATTTAACATACGACGTAAAATATTATAACCTTAATCTCCGAATAACAACGAACCCGAACTTCCTGTACTGTGCTGCGCAAGTCAAGGGTGTTCTAAATGATGCCGGCACCTCGATGTTCCTGAATCTCAGTAATGCTTTGTTCGTTGATTCTGTTACAGGTGTCGGTGTCAGCAGTTTTTCTCATTCAAACGATAAACTAAACATATTCTTTTCACAAAGCCTAACATCATTCGACGTAAAAATTTATTATAAAGGTTTGCCCTCGGGTACCGGTTTCGGCAGCTTTGTATTTGCATCGCAGAATTCGTATCCTGTTATATGGTCTTTAAGCGAACCTTACGGCGCAAGCGATTGGTTCCCCAATAAAAACACGCCTTCAGATAAAGCCGATTCCTCTGAAGTCTGGATTACCTGCGCATCTAATCTCACAGGCGTTTCAAACGGATTGCTCTACGAAACAATCGTAAATCCAGACAATACAAAAACCTTCAAATGGAAAAGCAGATATCCGATTTCAAACTATCTTATTTCTGTCGCCATAACAAACTATGAACAATACGATAATTACTACCGTTACAGCTTAAACGATTCAATGATTGTAAATCATTACCTCTATCCCGGCACTCTTAACAGCGTAATAGCTGACCTGGATAAAACCCCAAGAATGCTTCAGGTCTTCTCGGACATGTATTCGCAGTACCCCTTTATCGAAGAAAAATACGGACATGCTCAAATCAGCTGGAGCGGGGCAATGGAGCATCAGACAATAACATCAATCGGAGTTTTCAATCAGGGTATAATTGCTCACGAGCTTGCTCATCATTGGTTCGGCGATAAGGTTACCTGCCGGAACTTCAACAACATCTGGCTTAACGAAGGATTTGCAACTTATTCTGAAGCTCTTTTCGCCGAATCTTTCGAAGGTAAAGTAATCTTTGATGATGTGGTTAGAACTAAAATGGTTAGTGCTAAAAAAGCTGTCGGCTCTTTGTATCTTTTTAATACTGATAATGAGAGCGAGATTTTTAATTACAACAGAACTTATGCAAAAGGTGCTGTCGTTGTTCACATGCTGAGAGGTATAACAGGGGATAGTCTCTTCTTCAGCATTCTAAAGTCATACTTAAACGATCCCGCACTCTCTTACAAAACCGCCGTCACAGAGGATTTTCAGAGAGTTGCCGAAAATGTCAGCGGTCTAAACCTGAATTACTTTTTTCAGGAATGGATTTACGGCGAGAATTATCCGAAGTACGATGTAAGCTGGGAAAAATCTAAAAACTCAAATAACACTTATAATTTAAAAATATACATCTCTCAAAAGGTAAACTCTTACCCGTCATTTTTTACTATGCCCGTCGATTTGCTGATAACAACAAATCAAGGTGATACTACTTATACTGTTTTCAACAACGCTCAGTCACAGGAGTTTTCATTCACTATTAAAGATGAACCTCTCTACATTACTCTCGACCCCGATAACAAAATCCTGAAAGATAAAAAAGGCGATGAACCAATCGAGCCTGTTGACTTCAAACTTTTTCAAAACTTTCCCAACCCGTTCAATCCCGAAACAAAAATTACGTACATGATAAAAGAGTTCAGCGACGTCAGCCTCATCGTTTACGATTTGCTCGGCAGGGAAATCACCAAACTTGTTAATCAAAAACAGCACCCCGGTACCTATACCATTCCCTTCTCTCCTAAAAATCTTGCTTCCGGTGTCTATCTCTATAAACTTATATCCGGCAGTATCTCCGACTCCAAAAAAATGGTCTTTATCAGATAAATTCCTCAAAATAATCTGAACTGCATGACTGTGACATATGTGTCACTATTGTGCCAAATCGTCCCCCATTTTCTTCCAAATAGCTTGATTCAGATTCACCTCTCATATATCCTACGGTGTTTCCTCGACCTGCTATCAGTCAAAAATTGCGGTTAAAGTGCGGTGATTTTGCGGTTGATTTGCGGTTGATTTGCGGTTGATTTGCGGTGATAATGCGGTGTTATTGCGGTCAAACTCAATTTCCAATCATTTTTTCAAACCTAAGCATCAAATCTGTAGTTATTTTTGTCCTACATTACGTAAACATTATTTACCCCTTATTTGTTCCTCAAAAAATAAACAATTCTTTCAAAAATATCCCCTCCTTATCCTATTTACATATATTTAAAAAAACCACTGGAAATCTCCTTATTTTTCCACTTTATTATTATAAGGGATTTAACAATATTTATTACTTTTCTTAATATAAAATATACAATGAAAAAATTAATTTTCAGTTTAGCAACCGTATTGATGCTGCTTAACATTTGCTATTCACAGGATTTTAGCGTGATGAAAGGTGCTGAAATTTGTTCTATGAAAAAGTCAAAGATTGTTCATCCGGAAAGATATTACACTGATTCTCCGGGTTCTCCGGTGCATTCATTTGATGTACTGAATTACAAACTCGTACTCGATATTTACAAATGTTATTTTTCTCCTTATCCTAAAAATTTCGTCGCGTCTAATGTGATTACATTCAGAGTCGATTCTACATTAAACAATATAAAACTGAATGCAAATAATACTTCACTAACGATTGATTCAGTGAGGTTTCTGAACGGTGCGGAGTTGACATATTCTCACGTATCTAATTTATTAACTATTAATCTCGACAGAACTTATAACCCGGGCGAGATTGTTGACGTTAAGATTTATTACCGTCACAACAACGTTTCAGATGGATCCTTTTACAACAGCGGTTCAACAGGTTATATTTTTACTGATGCAGAACCCGAAGGTGCCAGAGGATGGTTTCCCTGCTGGGATAGACCGTCCGATAAAGCTACTGTTGACATAACTGTTAAAGTGCCTCTTTCGGTTCGTCTGGGAAGCAATGGAAGATTGAATGATTCAACTGTAACAGGGGATTCTATATGGTATCATTGGATTTCAAGAGATCCTGTGTCAACTTACCTTACAGTAATAACTTCAAAAGTAGGATATAATATAAATATTGTTTATTGGCATAAAATATCAAACCCTGCAGACAGTATTCCGTTAAGATTATATTCACCTGCAGGTGTCAACAGTTCAGCAATAGCGGCAATATTACCCACTGCTACAACATATTTTTCCAATGCGTTTGGCGAGCATCCGTTTGAAAAGAACGGATTCTGTTACGTACCCAATTCAGCAGGTTTTACATGGGGTGGTATGGAGAATCAGACCTTAACAACTATGAACGGTTGGGGTGAGAATTTAGCCTCTCATGAATACGCGCACCAATGGTTTGGTGATATGATTAGTCCCGCAAGCTGGTCAAACATTTGGCTTAATGAAGGTTTTGCAACATGGTCTGAAGGGTATTGGCTCGAAAGAACCGGAGGATATGCAGCATACAAATCGTCTATTAATTCGGACGCAAGCACTTATATGTCTTCAAACCCGGGATGGGCAATCTCTGAACCTTCATGGGATGTGACTACTCCAAATTCAAACACTTTGTTTAATTATGCAATAACCTATTGCAAAGGTTCTGCAGTCGTTCACCTCTTGCGCTATACATTGGGCGATTCCCTTTTCTTCAAAGGAGTAAAAGCTTATGCTACTGATACCGTAAACTTCAAGTTTAAGAATGCAACTATTCCCGACTTCTTTGCTAAGATGTCCGCTGAGACCGGGCAGGACCTAACTTGGTTCTATAACGCTTGGATATACCAGCCTAATCATCCGATTTACCAGAATGGTTATAACATCGTAAATCTTGGCGGCGGTCAGTATAGAGTTAATTTCCTCGCAAAGCAAACTCAATCAGGTGGATTCTTTCCGATTCCCATTATGATTAAATTCGCTTTCTCATCTGGCTCAGATACAACAGTTAAAGTAATGAACAGTGCTAACAATCAGTTATTCTCATTCTATTTTTACCGTCAGCCGACTGGTGTTACATTTGACCCGAATAATGAGATAGTACTTAAATCTGCAACATTACTCGTAAATGCTGATGAAAACGTGAGCACATTACCCGAAAAATTTGCTCTTCATCAGAATTATCCAAATCCGTTTAATCCTGTCACAAACATTAATTACGATATTCCTAAAAATTCAAACGTGAAGATTACGGTGTTTGATGTTTCAGGTAAGGAAGTATCAGTAGTTGTAAATGAGTTCAAACAAGCAGGAAGATACTCATCATCATTCAACGGTATGAAACTCGCTTCTGGAGTCTATTATTACAAAATTCAGGCTGGTGATTTCAGCGAAGTGAAAAAGATGACATTAATCAAATAATGTATTAGTATTATTTTGATAAAGGGCAGAATAAAGCACTCTGCCCTTTTTTATTTCTATAATTTCTTCGTTAAAATATACGCTCTCAGATATGTTACTTTGATTCCATTTTCTTCACGGTTAAAATCTATCCCTGTTACAATTACCCTTACATGCGTATCCTTAAAGTAATTATTCATAGTCATACTCTGAAGCGGAGGACGCTCGGAATGTAATGAGTCCGTAATGTATTTTATCGGGAATTTAATCGTGTCGGTATTATTATAAACAACAATGTCATTGTTATCAAAATCATAAAATGATTTTATCGCAGACAGAGAGTCTTTCTTCTGGCTTTCAAATAAACTAAATCTATCAAATCCCTGTACATTTATTTCGTTAGCTCCAGTTGTTCTGGCGGAAACAAATCTCTTCTTTATTATATTATTTACATCATCGGCTTTCAATCCCATCATCTGCATTATCTGCTCTGTTTTGTTATGATAAACTATCTCGGTTACTTTCTTGTAATCTTCAAGTGAATCAAGATTTTCAGTAAACCATGGTTGAATTGAATTAATCTTATTCCTTTCAAGTAAAAAGCTGATTATCGAGTTCACGTCCTGTATTTCTTCCTTTTGTATATCTTTTGATGCAGGAATAATTTTCCCGTTAACAAGGATTGAATTTTTGTTCAGAATTTCTTCAAGCCTGTTAATCTGACTGTTTAAAGACATGTTAAATGCACTCCAGGGTCCCACAGAAGTCAAAACTGCAATTATTGACAGGGAGATAGGAATGTATTTTATATTCTTAAAATTTGTAATTATATAGTATAATGTCGTTATTGAAAGCCAGAATGCAAGAACAAAAACATAATACCTCCTTTCAGTAATCCCGTAATCAGAAGTCCTGACAGTTATTGCAAGAAATAACAACACAATCTGCGGAATCAAGGATATAAAGAAAATCCTTGAGAATATCTTCACCCATTTTATCTCTTTGCTTTCGACAAGAGGATAAATCAGCAAGAGAGAGAATATGCCTGCTGTCGAAAATCCGATAACAAGATATGAAACCCATCCCACAGGCAGATTCCAGCTGAATATAATCTTAAACAAATACAAATATAGAATCAAAACATAAATTACAATAATCGGCAGCAATACGTATTGAGTAAATATTTTGAGCCCTTTCGGAAAAGCTTCAGACTTCATGTCCTCAGGTTTCGGCACTCCCGAACAGAAAAACCACGTGTTGAATATTCCCACTATGAAGAATAAAAGTTGTCCGTATCTTTTTCCGTCTATATTCATCTCAAATAGTTTATCGAATGATAGTAATGCTATAGCTAAACCCCCATATAGTACAAACGTGTAGAGACCCGAAAGTATAAACCTAAGAAAAACTGTCTGATTGAAATTCCAGAAATCAAGCTGCGATTTGTCTTTTGTAAAAATGAACGGAGCAAATGAAACTAGCAAATGAAATGCTATTGATAATAAAATGTATCTTCCGATATCGTAAAAATCCGTTTGGTCTGAAAGAGTAAGGAAAAAAACTATCAGAAAAGCAACGGGTATTAACTGTAACAAATATCCCTTTGCTTTTTTCATGCCCTTACTCTCTGCAATCAGTGAGAAGGAAATAAACAATGGCAGTCCAAGAGAAAAAGTCATTACTAAATTCCATAAGAACTGTCCTTGATAATCATTCGGTGCAAAATCAATAATTCGTATTAATGTAAACGATCCAAGTATTGACATCATTATGGCAAGCGGAAATCTTGAAGCTGTTTCTTTTGCCTGATTTATTAATACATCAAGGGATGGTAATTTCATAGATTAATATATGTAAATTTATAAAATTAATAGTAATATCGATACAAAGTGTGATTTATTTACCTATGCAAAACTTTGAGAACACATAGGTTAATATATCATCATTTGTTACAGAACCCGTAATTTCGCCGAGATGGCTTAAGGCATTTCTTAAATCTATTGATAAAAACTCACCTGACAATTTCTTTTCTATTGATTTAACCAAATTATCAAGTGATTCAATCGTTTTTTCAAGACATATCTTATGCCTTATGTTTGTGATAACTATCTTCCCGGATTTAATACCTGATTCACTTTCCTTTATCATACGTACCATCTCTTTTTTAAGTTTCGATAATGATTCGTTATCATTAACAGAAACTGCTGTAGCAGTTTCGGGTACGCTGTTTCCTGACAGATCCTTTTTCGTAAATACTAGTAACTTATTGCTGGATTTTATTTGTTCGTTAAAAAATTCAACAGAATGCTCTCTTTCACTTTTACTGTTTGAAGAATCCACTAAATATACAACAAGGTCAGCATCGTTAATTTTTGATAAACTTCTTTTAATACCCTCGTGTTCAATAATATCAGCAGTTGAACGCAATCCAGCGGTATCAGTAAGATTAAAAAGAATACCATCAATTATAAGATTTTCCTCCAGATAATCCCTCGTTGTTCCCGAAATTTCGCTAACTATTGCGCGCTCAGTTTTGAGAAGAGAATTAAACAAAGACGATTTTCCGCTGTTTGGTTTGCCAGCTATTACAACATTAATACCGTCTCTTATTACTTTGCCTTTAATGTAAGAGTTAACAATTTCTTTTAAGTCATTAATAATTTGAAGAGCCTTATTCATTACTTCATCCTTTTGTGCAAACTCTAAGTCTTCTTCTGCAAAATCAAGTTCGAGCTCAACAAGTGCTGTAACACTGATCAAATCTTCTCTTATTTTCTTAACGTATGCTGATAATGAACCCTCAAGTTGTTCTAAAGATGATTTATGAGCTTCTTCGGTTTTTGATTTAATAAGATCTGCAACCGCTTCAGCCTGTGATAGGTCTATTTTCCCATTGAGAAAAGCCCGCTGCGAAAACTCTCCGGGTTCTGCATGTCTTGCTCCCTGTTTAATTATAAGACTCAGAATTTTTCGAGTTACAAAAACCCCTCCATGTGCAGAGATTTCTATTATGTCTTCACCCGTAAATGAATTTGGCGATTTAAATATCGAAACTAATACTTCGTCAACAAGCTTATTTTCATCGAAAAGATACCCAAAGTTAACAGTATGCGAATCAGTTTCCGAAATATTTAAAGCCTTATACTTTTCCCTCGATTTTGAGAAAATATTTTGTATAATTCTAAACGAATCAGTTCCCGATATTCTGATAACAGAAATACCGCCTTCGCCTATCGGTGTTGAAATTGCGCATATTGTGTCAAATGGGTTAATCATCAGTTTATTCCTTTGTTTGTATTTTTAAATATTAACCAGATGAAAATGGGGGCTCCTATAAATGATGTTACTATACCAACAGGAATCTCGGATGGTGAAATAATTATTCTTGAGATTGTATCTGATATAAGAAGAAAAATGCCTCCTATTAAAATACTCCCCGGTATTGAATACCGATGGTCAGAACCCAGCAGCAGCTTAGAAATATTTGGTACTATCAACCCTACAAATGAAATAATCCCTGCTATCGATACTGCTGAAGCTGCAAGAATAGAAGATAATATGATTGAAGAATATTGAAGCCTTTTTGTGTTTAATCCCAAAGAAATGGACAGTTCATTCCCGAGCGAAAGAACGTTATATTCTTTCGAGAATAAAACTGAGATTAAAAGCCCCGCAAATATAATTGGTGAAGTTGAATAAAACTCAATCCATCCCTTTCCCGAAAGTCCTCCGCTCAGCCAATAAATTATGTGTGTTAAAGATTTTCCGGAATAAATTAACAGAAAACCATTTATCGCAGATAGCAGGGCATTTATCGCAATTCCTGCCAGTATGATTTTATTAGAAGAAAGAAAATTTGTATATTTACCTTTGAGTCCTTTAGATATCTGAAAAATTAAAAGCGTTGTTAGAATTGCAGATAAAAAAGACACAGGTGTTATTAAATAAAAAGAAGATGCGGATAGTATAAAAAATAGTATTGCTCCTAAACCCGCACCCGCAGAAATACCAAGCAGACCCGGTTCGGCAAGATTGTTCCTCAATAATGACTGTAATACAATACCTGAACAGCTGAGCGATGCTCCGACGAAGAATGCATTAAGTGTCCTCGGAATTCTTATATTAAACAGAATATTTTTGAGCGTTTCAGCTTTATCCGGTTCTGAAAAGAGTTTTCCCGGATTAATATATATGCTTCCTACTGAAATTGATACAATAAAAGAAATAATCAACAGGAAAAATAAAATAAACAATATCTTTAAATTACGGTTCAAATTGTCATATATTTAGATATTTTTGTTAAAAATAAGTATATCTATATTAATAAAGGAGAACATAATTAGTAATGTATAAATTAGGTTCGTTTAAATTAAAAATAGTACTTGTATTAAGTGCGGTTATTATTGCACTCGGTATTTTATATTATACTCAGCTTCTTGTTGAGAGAATACAAAAAAGAGAAGCAATGATTGCTGGTCTGTATGCAAAATCTCTGGAATACATAGCAAACGACCAAAGCTCCACCGGAGAATACAATTTTATTTTTAACGAGATAATTACGCAGATTGATTTCCCGATTATTGCAACTGACAGGGAATATAAAGTTGTCAACTTTTATAAAAATATAGATATAGACACAACATTACCGAAAAAACAAATCCAGCAAATACTGCTTAATCAGGCAGATGAAATGAAGAACAGGAACTCACCGATTAAGGTTACTTACAGGGATTCCGTTGTCTTAAACTATGTTAATTACGGTGAATCTACACTGATTACAGAATTAAAACTTTTACCATTCTACGAGTTTTTAATAGGCGGACTATTCATACTACTGGGATATTTCGGATTTTCTTACGTGAAAAAACATGAACAAAGCAGTATTTGGGTTGGACTTTCGAAAGAAACAGCACATCAGCTTGGGACACCGATTTCATCATTGATGGGATGGGTTGAGCTGTTGAAGAATACAAAACCCGGGTCGGAGGATTTTAAGAAAATAATCGACGAGACAGAAAGCGACGTTGAAAAGCTAAACAAGATAGCATCAAGATTTTCAAAAATCGGTTCCCAGCCGAAACTCGAGAAAGAAAATATATCAGAGTTAATAAAAGAAGTATGTACATATTTCGAAAAGAGAATACCAAGGCTTCATGGTGCTGATGGTACCGTTTCAAAAAAGGTTAACATAAAACTTAACATTTCATCCGAGATATACATCAATCTTAATAGGGATTTGTTTGAATGGGTTATTGAGAACCTCCTAAAAAATGCTTTGGATGCAATGGATAAAGAACACGGAATAATTAAGTTCGACCTTCGGGAAAAAGATAATGATGTTATTATAGATATCAGCGATAATGGAAAGGGTATTGATAAAAAATTCAAAAAGGATATTTTCCGACCCGGATATTCTACAAAAAGAAGAGGATGGGGTTTGGGCCTCAGTCTATCCAAGAGGATTGTCGATGATTATCATCAGGGAAAACTTGTATTACTGGATTCCGTAGTTGAAAAGGGAACAACTTTTAGAATTAAGCTGATTAAATAGCTAAGGCAGATTCAATTGAATAAGGCTATCAGGAATATATACCGTATTATTATTGAAAGAGAATATCTTATTCTGGCAATTTTAATTTCAATAAAACTTGCATTTCAGATATTGGTAGTAAATTCCGGTTATAAATGGTTATCCTCCGATGATTACTGCCGGACTGTAAAGTCCTTTGAATGGCTTGAAAATCCGGTGATTAACTCAGGTGTTTGGCTGACTCCTCATTTTTGGGTGACTGGAAGTATAATGCTTTTTGTGAAAGACTTGTTTCTTGCTGCTACATTGACAAATGTAATTTTCTCAACTGCCACAGTATATTATTTTTATAAAATATCTTTGTTTGTATTCGATAAAAAAACGGCAATTTTATCAACTCTTATTTTTGCATTTTTTCCCTTTCAGGTATGGTTAAGCCTTTCGGGATTGCCGGAGTCAATCCATTTTTTCTTTATAATTGCAGGTATTTATTACTCAATATTGTACAAAAAGAATGATGGCAGATTAAAAGATTTAATTCTTGCATCGATTATGTTCATGTTCGGAAATATGTTTAGGTATGAGGGATGGTTGTTCAGCATCGTTTTCGTGATTTATGTGTTCTACGTCGAAATTGTGATGAAGAAAAATGAACGGAAAAATTATATATCTTTAATTATATCTGTTTTTTCACTTTCAACAATTGTTTGGTGGTTATTTCAAAACTTAATTGATTACGGGAGCTTTACTTATTTTGCCTCTGAAACAAATAAAATATTCGAGGATTATGGGGGTATAAAAGTACTTCAGAAATTTATACAATATCCCATTTTTATTTTTTATATAGCACCTATCACGTCTTTTTTTGCGATTAAAGTCTCCTACGAATGTATTCGGGGCTTCCTCAAGAAGAAAGATAATGTATCCCTTCTCAGTATTCTTGCATTTTTTAATATTGCACAGCTTGTGCTTTTAATGCTGCAGGGTTTATTTGGTACAGGCGGGACGAATATGATATCCCGGTATATTGTTATAAACGCATTACTTTTCATTCCATTGGCAGTTTGGCAGATTTTTAACTTCAGAAAATGGATTGCAGCAACTTTGTTCGCTTTGATAATAGTTGGTAACGTAGTCTGGAGTTTTAACTATCCTAATCCTTTCAGAGAGGATACTTATGAAGCCGGAAGATTAATACGGGATCGGATTGAAAAGAATTATATCAGGAATGAAGAAAGCGTTTATTTTGAAGAGATAGAAGGGTATTATGATGTATTTGCAGTCCAGACAATTTCCAACAATCCCTCCAAGTTTATCTTTGGAAATTTCCCCGTATTGAAAAATGAAGAAGGTAAGAAGAATAAAAAGAGCAGGTTGTCAAATGAAGAGATTAACATTCTCGACATAAAATCATATCTTGAGAAAAATAAGATATCTCTTGCAATCGTCAAAAGCGACAGTTATGCCGACAAATTAAAGAAACTTAACTTTAAGAACGAAGAAATTGGAGATTACAAAATATTCTACATAAGAAACCTTGAATCTAATATTAACGACTCAAGCATTACTGTTTTAGCTGATAAAATAATCGACCTTAAGAAGTATCAAAACACTTTAAATTTTAACAAAACGATTGCAATTAAAGAAGTTGTTCTGGATAATACAAATTTTGGTTTTAATCCTCAGACAGTTTCAATAAAATGGGCGTCAACCTCAAAAAGTATTCTTGATAGTATAGACTACGATGAATTTGAATTCAATAGATATAACTCTGTCCTTGAAATAAGGAGAGAAGACAATGACTCGCTTGTATATTCAGAAAGTAAAAGAATCTTCTCTGAAAGGAACATCGAAGACCTGCTTGCATACAACGAGGTAAAGAATATAATCGTTATAAAACCATTTGCACTGATTTATTACTCAAAAAAGTTTGTATCATCTCCTTTTGAAAGCGGTGTCTATAATCTTTCGCTAAAGGTCTACGATGCAAAAAGAAAGAGACCGCTTATTCTTTATAAAGGTGATAGTCTGTTTAAACCTGAAATAAAACTGATTGATACTTCAAAAACTTCTATAACTGATAGTATCAAATCCCGTCAGAGGAATACTGATACTCAAAAAATTACTTTTACCAACAATTATTTGATTGGGAACATTATTGCATTTTTCCCTAATACTAATCTGGATAAACTTGTCGGTACGGACGGTGCTGCATTTTACAGAATAATCACAAGAAACGGATTACAGGTTTTCTTTTCTCAGAGACATCAGGCTGATCACTTTCTTAACTTTGTATTCAACTATTTCTAAATTTCAATATACATTGAAAAACCTTTATTTTAGGCTTATTTTAAAAGATGAATACAAAATATATTAAGAACCTATTCAAAAATGCCGAGGGTAGTAAGATTTGCATTATCGGAGATGTTATGCTCGACAGATACATGTTCGGAGATGTAAACAGGATTTCGCCAGAAGCTCCTGTACAGGTTTTTGACCTTAAAAAGGTAGAAAATAAACTTGGAGGTTCATCTAACGTTTGTTTAAACGTAAAAACTCTCGGAGCAAATCCTTATCTTATTGGTGTTATCGGTGATGATGAAATGGGTGATCTGCTTAAAAGCACTATGTCGGAGTCAGGTCAAACTACTGATGGTCTTATTATAGATAGTAAAAGACCCACAACATGTAAAACAAGAGTTATATCCGATTCACATCATTTAATAAGAATTGATAGCGAATCAAAGGATGATATTGATAAAAAAACTGAGACAAGAATAATAGATAAAATGAACTCAGTCATAGAAGAAATAGACCTTATAATTCTTCAGGATTACAATAAAGGTGTTCTTACAAAACATCTTATAAAGAGAATTATAGAGACAGCAAACATCAAGGGAAAGAGAGTTCTTGTCGACCCTAAGTTTGAAAACTTTTTTGAGTTTGAAAAATCTTTTATTTTTAAACCTAATAGAAAAGAGATTGAAGATGCTTTCGGAAGAAAATCAAAGTCGCCGGAGGATCTTGACGATATGGTTATTTCTCTTCTTGACAGATTAAATTGTGAGAATGTGGTTTTAACTCTTGGTGAAAATGGAATGCGAATTTACCAGAAGAAAAAAGGAAAAGTAATAATAGATTCGATAAAAACAAGAGCCAGAAAAGTTGCTGATGTTTCCGGAGCGGGAGACACTGTAATTTCGACCATTGCTTTTTGTCTTGCAGGTGGAGCAGAAGTACATGAATCTGTGTATATTTCAAATATTGCAGCGGGCATAGTTGTTGAGGAAGTAGGTATTGTCCCTATTCAAAAAGAAAACCTGCTTAACCAATTAATATCCGAATTTAAAAATTAATATGATTTTTACATTAAAAGATTATTTAGCAATAAGAGATAGTATAAATGATTTAGTGTTTACAAATGGTTGTTTTGATATTATCCACAGGGGACATGTTGAATACTTAAATCAGGCAAAATCACTCGGAAAATATCTGTTAGTTGGTTTGAATTCAGATGAATCTGTAAGAAAGATTAAAGGTGAGGGTAGACCGATTAATATTGAAGCTGACAGAGCATTTGTACTGAGTAATCTGAAATGTGTGGATGCTGTAATAGTATTCAATGAAGATACACCTTATAGTCTGATTAAAGCAGTAAGGCCGGATATTCTTGTTAAAGGAGGTGACTGGAAAGAAGATAAAATTGTCGGTTCAGATGTAGTTAAAAATTACGGTGGAAAGGTTTACAGTTTGAAATATATTGATTCCTATTCAACATCAAATATTATTGATAAGATAAAGAAAGATTGAGTAAGATTGTCTTCAGATAATAAAAATATTGTCGGGACTGTTAAACAAATTAAAAGTAATCAGGAAACGGTGACGAAGCCCAAGAAAAAAAGAAAGCTGTTTCGCAAGTTGTTCCTGATTCTGTTCCTGCTTTTTATTGCCTTAATTATTCTTGTTCAAACATCATTCTTCAAAAATTGGCTGCTTCAATATGGTGTCGATGAGATAAACAAAATACTTTCAGAAAAGGAATCAAGATTAAGTATAGAAAGAATTGAAGGATCGATATTAAAGGATATCAAGCTTTATAACATTTCCCTTACTGTCAGGAAAGATACGATGTTTAATCTCGATTTACTCGATATTGAATTCAGTTTATCAGGACTTGCGAATAAAGAGGTCAAAATCAAATCAATCGTTCTTGAAAAACCCGAGATTAATTTCACAAGGATTCTTGATAAGAATGACAGCCTTATCTGGAACATTGGATATCTACTCGAATCGGATAAGAAAGATGAAGATACAACAAAGAGCGAGTTTGACTGGAAAATATATGCTGATAATTTTGAAATTAAGAACGGATCTTTAAGGTCTTTGGATGCAAAGGATTTAAACATACCGATAAGAGATGCAGTGATGAAAAAAACAAATGCACTGACGTCAGACAGCCTTGATGTTTCATCTTTGAACGTGAAACTAAATGCACAATACCTTCCCGATGATAAGAAAATTAATGTTGAAAACATTTCTTTTAAAACAAATTCTAATTTTAACGTTACCGGATTATCATTTAATGCTTCTTTGGACAAAGATGACCTTGCAAAAGTTGAAAACCTTAGCTTGGTTACAGATAAATCCAACATAAAAATTAAAGTTGCTTCCATTGAAAATCTTAATCCGCTCAAGAATAAAGTGGACTACTTTGAATTTCAAAAGAAAAATTTTGTGGTTGATATCATTACGGATAAATTTGATTTTGATGATCTCACTTATTTTCTTCCCGATATAAATTTTATGAATGGAGCAGTGTTCCTTAACCTGAAGGCAGACGGCAACTATGCAGATTTTAAGATGGATGAATTATTGGTTACTCTGCCCTACGGTACAACTTTAGATATTAACGGAAGGGTTAAGAATCTGCATGAACCGTCAAGACTATATTTTGATGTTGACTGCAGGAATGCTATTCTGAACCCGCAGGATGAAGAGGAAATAACTCCGGGCTTGCCGATACCAGATTACAGTCATCTGGGAACCGTGAGAGCAAGTTTTAAGTTTACAGGTGAACCATTAAAGTTTAATGCTGAGGCTATTGTGAGTTCGACAGCAGGCGATGCAGAGGTCAAAGGATTTCTCGATATTACTCAGAATGAGCTTGTTTATGATGCTAAAGCTACAACAAATAATATTGATATCGGGAAAATTACCAAAGATGAAAGTTTGAGAAGTAATATAACGGGTGATTTTATTGTATCGGGCAGGGGAGTCGATTACAAAACTATGGTAAGCAAAATATCTTATAACATTAAGAATACGGTTTTGTTTGATCAAAGGATTGAATCTTCAAGCGGTACGATAAATGCAAATTCAGGTAATATAGACCTGAATGTAGATTACAATTCTAATTCCGGTTATGCAAAAATTGACGGCAATATAATAGTTAGAGATATTGATAATCTTGCATATAACCTTAAAGGTCAAGTGAATAATTTTGATGTTTCAACATTTGTTAAGGGATCTGATAATAAAAGTAATTTAAATTTTTCATTCGATGTTCAGGGCAGTGGAACAGATATTGACAATCTGACTGGAAAACTGAATATGCAGATGGATCAATCTATGTTATCAAATTATATGCTGCCCGCAAGTCCATTATCAATAGAATTCTCACAAACAGATACAGCAAGGATTGTAAAAGTTGAATCAAATCTGCTTGATTTGACAGCATCGGGTAAATTTAGATTCATGGATTTACCTGGGATAGTTACAAACAATATTGATCAGTTATCAGAACAGATTTCCAATAATCTAAATATGGATACACTCGGATTTTACTCCAATCCGGAGGTATCTGACTTCAGAATCAGGTCTTATGTTCATAATTCTTTTTCAACCGACTTAAGATATTATATAAAAATAAAAAGTTTACTTCCGCTAAACTTAATCTTACAAGACAGTAGTCTTGTTTTTAAGTGTGATATAAGAGGAAGGTTGCTTAATGATGATAATACGATGGTGTTTTCTGTTGCTGGACGGTTTGAAGATTTTAAGTACGGTGATACCACACTATTATTTAAAAAAAGCGTAGTTAGAGTTTTTCTTAAAAATGATTATCAGAGTAAATTACCCTTTTCTTATCTTGCTGATGTAAACCTACGGGCATCCGATTTATCTACGGGTAATATTAATTTTGATACGATAGGAGTAGATTTAAATACATCATCATATTTACCAACTTTGTCTGCTTATGTGAAAATTGACTCATCAAAAAGTTTTTATACTCAGGGTGCAGGAATATTCCTAAAGAACGTAGCCGGAATGCAATTTGATACTATGAGCGTTCAGTTTGATTCGTACAGGCTTTACAACTCGGAGCCGATTATGGCTAAATATGTAATTGATGATACAGGAATTTCAAAAAACCATTTTGATATATCCAGTTTTAAACTTACTGATGGGAACCAAAGATTAAACGTTTCGGGAATATACTCACTAAACGGATTCAGTAATATATCTTTATCAGCAGACCGATTAAGTATTGCAAAACTTCAAAAACACTTCATTCCAAATATTGAAAAAAACGACCTCTTAAACGGTAACATAAGAAGGGTAAAAATTGATTATAAAGGTTCTTTTGAAAATCCGGAACTTAATTTCGAATCCAATACCGATTTTCTTAGTTCGCAAAAAATAAAGTTGGGAAGAGTTGATGCTTTGGTTGATTACAAAAATAATTTATTGAAACCTCAAATTGCTTTTTACAATCCTAATAATGCAGGTTCGTTGTTAATTGACGGTAGTTTACCTTATGATAATCCACTAATTGCGGGTAAAAATGAAGAAGATAGAAGTAGTATACTGTTCAATCCTGTTGATATAAAAATAGCAAGTAAGGATTTTCAAATAAAGATTCTGGAACAATTTATACCGGTGATATCGAGTCTGAAGGGAAAAATGAACGGTGAAATAGACATTAAAGGAATAGTTAAAACACCCCAGCTTTCGGGTAATCTTAGTGTAAAAAACGGTTCATTTATTTTTGATATGACCGGTGTGAATTATGATTTTGATGCTTTCCTTTCGACCGAGAAACAAAGATTAAATTTTTCTGATTTCAAGATAAAACATAAAACAGCGAAAAATAAAGTAATGAATCTCGGAGGATACATTGATTTTTCGAATCTGTCTTTCAATGAAATGGAACTTCGAATAAGTGGGGAAGGTAAATTACTTGATGAATCAGTTACGCAGAATATTATGGGAGTATATGGGAATCTATTCGGGAAAACATCAAACGATTTAGTGTTGAAGGGAAATGCTGATAATTTATACATGACAGGTAACATTGACATAACAGAAGGCAGAATTTCAATCATTCCTCAGTATAAGGTTGCATATAATATTTATGACGATAACTTTATTTACAGGGTAAAAGTAGATTCTTCTATAATAAAAAACGATACGCTTTTTCTTGCTAAGTATAATGACAGTCTTTCGATGTTTGAGAAATCAAAACTTGATCCATTTGATTCTTATTTTAAGTTAATTAACGACACATTAGAAAAGAAAAATCAAGCCAGTAATTTTAAATACTTTATCAAATTAAATACGCTAAAAGATATATACTGCAGGCTTCTTATTGAAGAAAAATCAGGCCAGGAATTTACGGGAAACGTGTCTGCAAATATAACTTTTGATAACCTTGAAACTCCTTCATTCTCAACAAGAGGACGGGTTAATATCGGTGAAAATTCATTCTATAAATTTTATAAGAGTTTTTTGGCTGAAGGGTATGTGCTTTTTACGGGTGATGTTGTTAATCCCGAGTTATACATAAAGGGACTTTATGCCACGAAGACAACTGATCCAAACAATAATAATACATCAAGGGAAGTTGAAATAAAACTTGATGTTAATGGAAACGCTATGAGCCCCAAATTAAAATGGGAGGTATTATCAAATGGTAGCACATACGGAGGCAGTGACCCTACTGACGATGCCATAAGCTTTATTGTCTTTGGAAGATTCAAAGATGAGCTGAATGCTGATCAGCGGTTATCAATGTTTTCAAGTGTTGGAGCGAATGTGGGAACAAGTTTTGCTTCAAACTATGTATCGGATATTATTAACACATATCTTCCATTCATTGTGAAGACGGATATTACGTATAATGACGCAAAGAAAGGGACATTTGCCGAGAATACAGATATAAGATTTACAGCACAATTTGGAGGGGCGACTATAATATTAGGCGGACAGATACTCAGGGATTTATCGAATACAAATTTTCTTATTGAATATCCGCTAAATAATATACTGGGGATTAATAATATATCTCAGAATTTAATAATACAACTTGAAAGGTATTTTGACCCGTTTTCTCAGAATAGCGTACTTTCAAATGACAGCCGGACGGGCGGTTCTTTATTTTACAGAATTAAATTTTAATGAAATGAAAGTTATAGTTTACGCGACCAATTTTTTAATTCTATTTTTATTTACACAAAACATCCTGCATTCAAATCCGATTATTACTGATGTCAAATACTCTGAAATTGAAACTTTTTCTGTTAAAGTTACATGGAGGACTAATGAACCAGCCGATTCAAAGGTAAGGTGGATGATAAGTGATTCTAATTATCAAGTGATAGAATACACTGATTCGTTGTACAATCCTGTTTTGGATACGGTTCATTCTGTTGTAATATCATATCTGAATCCTTATACTATATACAATTATAATATTTCTTCTACTTCTTTTTCAGGAAGCACAACAACTCAAAATTTAATGTTTGCAACACAGTCTGTTAATGATGGCAGAATAAGTGTGTTTTTTAATAAATCTATAGATACTACAGTCAGTTCAGGTATAATTGCAGAAGGTAATGCAGATTTGCGAGCTAAATTATTAAATCGAATTGTATCATCAGGTTATTTTATAGATGCAGTAACGAGTCATTTTGAAGATGCCGCGGAAATTACTTCGGAATTAATCAGGGCTCATCAAAATGGAGTAATCATAAGATTTATTTATGACGGGAAGCAAAATTCGAGGTGGATTGATACGCTGCTTGCTAATGGAATTAAGGTTGTAAAAAGAAATTATGATAACAACAACGGACACTGCCTGAACGCGAACTTCTGGGTTTTTGATGCACGAAGCACGTGTTCGGGAAGTAATGTATTTGTATGGACTTCATCTTCGCAAATATCAGATATAGGATTTTACGAAGATAAGAACTCTGCGGTTGAGATAAATGACAGGACATTAGCATATATTTACACGAGGGAAGTGGATGAAATGTGGGGTTCACATTCCAACAATCCCGATACTTCATTAGCTAAATTCGGGTCAAGAAAAGCTGACAACGTACCTCATTTAGTGAATTTGAACGGTGTTTATGCCGAGGTATATTTTGGACCTTCCGATAGTATCAATTCTCAAATAAAGAAATTTTTTAACAGATCATCTTCAACCATAGCATTTGGGACTTATGATTTCAATTCGCAGGATATTTACAATTCCTTGTATCAGCTTAGATTAACAAAAAACATCAGGGGTATTTTTGATAAGTCAAAACTGAACGTATCATACTTCAACTTAATGAGAACGTGGGCGGATGTATGGAACGATTCAACCAGCGGAAGACTTTTTCACAAGTACATAATCTCTGACCCGACTGGGAATTACAATACATCATCCGTATTAATGGGTTCATCCGACTGGACCGATGAATCAAATCTTTATAATGATGAGAATACAATAATCCTGCACAGTCCGATAATAGCGAATCAATATTATCAGGAATTTCATCAAAGGTATAAAGAAGTAAGCGGGCATCCTGTAAGCATTAATACTTTTTCTAATGAGATACCATCAGACTTCAGGCTTTACCAGAATTATCCAAATCCTTTTAATGCACAAACAGTAATTAGATTTTCTGTGAAGAGACAGGCTGTTGTTAATATTCAGGTTTATAATGTGCTTGGCCAGAAAGTTACTGATTTAGTAAATACGAGATTTAATCCCGGGGAGTATCAGGTCACTTTTAATAGCAGTTCACTTTCAAGCGGAATTTACTATTATACTATGAAGTCTGAAGATTTTTCAGAGGTTAAGAAACTGGTAATAACAAAATAAACAGAGATTAAACCGCACAAAGAAATAATTCAATTCTTAAAGAAGAATAAAGGGACATATTATAAATTTAATCATTTGTCCGGAAATCTTCATATCAAAAATGAAGAAAGAGGTATCCTCAGGGAAGCTTTAAGCGATTTGATACTATCAGATGAAGTAAAAAAAGAAGGTAAGTATTATTTCATACCTGCCAATGATAATACCTTTATGACGGGTGATGTTGTAATTAGTAATCATGAAACAATTGCCCTTAAGTACGTAGATTCAAAGGGAAAGGCATTTGTACTGGATATAAAACTTAAAAAAGGGCAGACTGTTTCAATAGGCGATAAAGTAGAATTCAGGCGTTCTTATAAAGGAAAGACAGGAAACGAGTTTGCAAGAATAACTAAAGTAATTAATAAAGATGCCTATTATATAACCGGATTCTTTGATCCGAAGAGAAACTTTGCAAAAGTATATCCCGATTCTAAAAGAATACGTTCAGATGTTATTGTAAGAAAGCCTGATTTTAATGGTGCAGTGTATGGCGACAAAGTTGTATGCGAGATTATTAATGTTGATGATATTGAAGATGGTTTAATAGACCTTGAAGCAAGAGTGGCAGAAGTACTCGGCAAAGCAGGAGATACGTTAGTTGAAGTTAAGTCTGTGATGAAGAAATACGGATTTACAGATAAATTTGAAGATATTGTTTCAGAAGAAACCGCTAATGTGTATAAAGAATATAAAGAAAAGTCTGATTCAGAATTAATTGATGATGGCAGAGAAGATTTGAGGGATTTAACGGTGTTCACCATTGATCCTGAAGATGCTAAAGATTTTGATGATGCAATCTCTATAGGGAAGAATAAAGGCGGTTTTAAAATTGGAGTACATATAGCAGACGTATCGTATTTTGTTAAAGACGGTTCTTCAATTGATGTAGAGGCGCTTAAAAGGGCGACGAGTGTATATTTTCCCGCAAAGGTCATTCCAATGCTCCCGGAAATATTATCAAATGATTTATGTTCATTAAAACCGAATGTTGACAGGTACGCTTTTACAATTTTTATAGAGCTGGGAAAGAATTTTGATATAAAGAGTTACAGGCTTACAAAAAGCATAATTAACAGCAAGAGACGATTTACGTACGAAGAGGTTCAGGAAATTATTGACAAAAAGAAGGGTGACTATGCAAAAGAATTATTATTAATGTATAAAGTTGCTCAAGCACTCACTAAGAAAAGGATTAATGAGGGGTCGATTGATTTTGACACACGTGAATTGTTCTTTGAAATAGATTCAAAAGGTCTTATCAAAAGCATAGGCGTAAAAGAAAGACTCGATTCAATGAGGTTAGTTGAAGAGTTCATGCTTATAGCGAACAGGTGTGTAACATTGTTTGTGAACAGTATAGAAAAGCAAATACACAGTCAGCTTCCCTTTGTATATCGGGTACATGATCTCCCGGATTCAGAGAAACTTTTCAACTTATCAGAATACATCAGACAGTTTGGGTATAAGGCTAATCTTAAAGACAAGAATGAGATAAGAAAACTACTTGAAGATATTAAAGGAAAGCCTGAAGAGTATATAATAAATGATCTTCTGATAAGGTCGATGGCAAAAGCTGTTTACACTAATGAAAATATCGGTCACTACGGATTAGGTTTTGATTATTATACTCATTTCACTTCTCCAATACGCAGATATCCTGATTTAATCGTGCACAGATTGCTTTATCTTTACAATAACTATAATAACAGTAAAGATAAGAATCTTAGGATACCGCAGAGATATCAAAGTTCTCTTGGTGATACCTGCAAACATTGTTCCGTTCAAGAGCAGAATGCTGTTGCTGCAGAAAGAGAAGTCAGGAAAATACTACAGGTTGAGTTTATTAAGGATAAAGTAGGCGACGAGTTTAATGCAATCGTATCAGGAATAAGCAGATTCGGGTTATTTGTTGAAATAGATGATTTTATGGTTGAGGGCATGATCAGATTCAGAGACATACCGGGTGATTATTATGAATATGATGAAAAGAATCATTGTGCTGTAGGTACCAGAAAAAGAAAACAGTTTAAAGCAGGTGACCGTTTAAGAGTAAAGCTTATTCAGGCAAATACCGAGACCCGCAAGATAGATTTTGTGATAGTCTGATTAATTCCTGCTATTATTCCATTCTAAAGGAATGTACCTTGTTTTTTACGGGAACAGCTAAATTATTATCAGAAACCCTTTTCTCAAAATCACTTCGGAATTTCTTTATTGTCCATTTTACAGGCCAGGCAGCGGCATCACCAAGGGCACAGATAGTGTTTCCTTCGATATTTTGCGCAACAGAAGTAAGCAGGTCAAGGTCCTGTAATCTTCCTTCACCTGAATCAATACGTTTAAGAACTCTAAGAAGCCATCCTGTACCTTCTCTGCAAGGTGTACACTGACCACAGGATTCGTGATAGTAGAATTTAGCTATGCGGATCAGTACTTTCAGAATATCAGTATCTTCATCCATAACCATAACGCCTGCTGTACCGATAGAGGAGCCAAATTCTTTAAGGCTTTCATTATCCATCTTAGCATTAAGACATTCTTCCTTTGTAAGCGGGGGCATGGAAGAGCCGCCAGGTATTACCATTTTAATATCTTTGCCGTTTGTAACTCCACCGCAAACATCATTTATTATTGTCATTAATGGAGTACCAGTCGGAAGTTCATAAACACCGGGTTTGTTTACATGTCCACTTACTCCAAAAAGTAATGTTCCCGGATGTTTAGGAGCACCAATTCCAGCGAACCAAGAGGCACCGTTTTTAATAATTTCAGGAATGTTAGCGAGTGTTTCAATATTGTTAATTGTTGTGGGGCAGCCCCATAAGCCATAAGCAGCGGGGAAAGGTGGTTTAACCCTTGGGTACCCGCGCTTACCTTCAACGGAATTCATTAAAGCTGATTCCTCTCCGCAAATGTAGGCACCTGCACCTCTGTGAATATATATATCAGTCGAGAAATTACTTCCAAAAATATTCTTTCCGATATATCCTCTCTTATAGGCATCATCAAGAGCATCCTGAAGAAGATTTATCCATTTGTAATATTCGCCTCTGATGTAAACATAAGCGGCTTTAATTCCCATTGCATAGCATGCAAGAAGCGTTCCCTCTATAAACTGGTGAGGATTCTTCTCGAATATTTCTCTATCTTTAAAACTTCCGGGCTCAGATTCATCACCGTTGCAGCATAAATACTTAGGTTTATCAGTTTGTTTAGGCATGAATGTCCATTTCAAGCCTGTCGGGAAGCATGCACCACCGCGACCGCGAAGATTTGAATTTTTGACCTCATTGGTAACCTCATCAGGAGACATTTCATTGATAGCTTTGCGAATAGATTGATATCCGCCGTTTGATTCATAGACATCTATCTTGTGTAAGTCAGGAATATCTTTAAGAATTATTTTCATATATTATTTCAAGTTCATAATTAATAACTAAAAGCAACTAATGGGAGTTTTTGAAATCATCTATTAATTTTTCGAAGCTGTCGACAGTGAGATTTTCATAGTATTCTTTGTTGTTTACCTGTATCATCGGTGCAGTGCCGCAGCTGCCGAGGCATTCCACTTCTTCAATTGTGAACATATTATCGGGGGTGGTTTCATTGTTGTTAATACCGAGTTTATCGGATGCGAGTTTGAATAAATCATACCCGCCTCTGAGCATGCATGAAACATTTGTGCATATTTGCAGATGGTATTTACCTCTTGGCTTTTTGTTAAACATAGTATAAAATGTCACGACACCCAATATATGTTCGTATGATACCTTCAGTAAATCGCCGACGTATCTCATAGAATCTTCTGAAATCCATCCTTCTTTTTCCTGAACCATCCACAGAACAGGAAGCAAAGCAGCCTGAGAATCCGGATACCGAGATTTTATATCTTCAACTTTTTTTAGTTCTTCTTCGTTAAATAATGACATCTTAATAAATTAAATTTATTTATCTGCTTCGCCCATAACAGGGTCAAGACCTCCGATAATTACGACTGAATCGGAAATAAAAGAATCTTTCAACATTACAGGAATTCCTTGAAGGTTGCAAAACGATGGAGAGCGGATTTTCATTCGGAACGGATGACCGCTTCCGTCGCTGATAATATAGAAGCCAAGTTCACCTTTTGATGATTCAATTGCGCCGTAAGATTCACCTACAGGGGGATTCTGACCAAAATTTATCAGCATAAAATCATGAATAAGTTCTTCCATCTTTGTATAAATCTTTTCCTTTTTAGGAAGTGTTTTCTTCGGAGCTATAGCATTAACCTGACCGCCGGGTAAGTTATCGAGACACTGCCTAATAATCTTGACTGATTCATACATTTCCTGAAACCTTACCCAGAATCGGGCGAGGCAATCGCTTTCAGAAGCAGTAATCACATCAAAGTCCATTTTATCGTAAACAAGGTACGGTTCATCTCTTCTTAAATCTCTTTCAACACCAGCAGCTCTTAATAAGGGTCCGTTAATACCATAGTTAATGATATCTTCTTTAGACATATAACCGATTCCTTCGAGTCTTTTCACGAAGATTCTGTTTCTTTCGATAATATCTCTCATTTCCTTTAGATAACCCGGGAACTCGTCTATAAATTTTCTTGTGGCGGCAATGGCTTCGTCATTAATATCATTCGCAACACCGCCGATACGAGTATAAGATGTAGTAAACCGGACACCTACAAACAAATCATATATGTCAAGAATTTTCTCGCGTTCACGCATGCACCAGAGAAATGGAGTTAAACCGCCTGTATCCATGACGGTAGTACCGTAAGCTATGAGATGCGACTGAATTCTGCCAAGTTCGGCACAGATAGTTCTGATGTACGTTCCGCGTTCCGGTACTTCAAGGTTAAGAAGTTTTTCGACGGCAAGAGCATAAGCAACGTTATTATGAATAGGCTGCAGGTAGTCAAGTCTGTCGGTATGCGGAATAAACTCATGGTAAGACATATTTTCAGCGAGTTTTTCATAACCTCTATGCAGATATCCAAGGTCGGGAACGATTCTTTTTATAGTTTCCCCGTCGAGTGAAATGAGAAGTCTAAGAACTCCATGTGTAGCAGGGTGCTGAGGACCCATATTCAGAACCATTTCATTTTCCAGAGCATCATCGAACTCTACGCTTAAATCAGAAGATTCAAGAGCTTCAAGAATCTTTGATTTAGAGATTTCAGGGTCGTTATCTTTAATTTTTTGAAATACTGAATTCGTCATAGTAAATTATTTCTTTGGTAAATAAAGTGAATCGGGAATACCCATAAGAGGGAAATCTTTTCTGAGGGGATGATACTCAAACTCTTCAGGCATATAAATTCTTCGTAAATCCGGATGATTTTTGAAGATAATTCCAACCATGTCATAAGCTTCACGTTCATACCAATTCGTACTCATCCAAACAGATGTTAAAGAAGGGGTTTCAGGGTTTTTCGAATCAAGCAGTACTTTTAAGAACAGTCTGTCTTTGAATTTAAGAGAATATAGGCTGTATATGATTTCGAATCTGTACTTTTTCTGAAATTTATCTACACCGATAGCATCCCGGCACATTTCGAATGACAGTTCGTCGTCATTCTTCAATAAACCGGCTATTTCGAGAATTTTATCGGGTGAAGTAATAATTCCGGGAGTTCCATTGACATCATAAAACTCAACCTGAAAATCTTTTAACTTATCTTTGATTATATTAAGTCTATCCATTATGAAATTTTACTGAAAATAAAAATTCGGGTAATCAATAAAAATAACAAAAAGCAGTGACTTAAAATTCATATAATGCACACATAAGTCGGGAAAAATAGACGATTTACACGGTATGGAAAGAGTCGAAAACAAAGAAAAACAATCGTTACGGTAACAAACCTAAAAAAGTTTCACCATTCGCCGCGGCGAATCTTCGACTCGCACACAGAGCGCACAGAGGATAAATTTATTTATTACTAAGAGCAACAGAACAAGAGAAGATATACCACTGAGGCGCATAGAGATTCTCACAGAGGGTAAAAGAAGAACAAGAACTTCTTAAGAATATTTTACCGCTGAGGACGCAGAGAGCGCAGAGAAGAAAAAGATATTTTAGAATTATTACCACAGAAGAACAAGAACTTCTTAAGAATATTTTACCGTCCGCCCAGCAAGATGGCGGATCTGTGACAGGCAGAGAGCGCAGAGAAGAAAAAGATATTTTAGAGTTATTACCACAGAGAAAAAAGAGAACGCAGAGAAGAGCAAAAACTTATTAAATTATTTTTACCGGCAGCCCAGAAAAGATGGCGAATCTTCGTCACGTAGAGAGCGCAGAGGAAGATTAATTAATTGCTAAGAGCATGTTTTATCAGGGTATTTAAGAGGGAATTTACGGGTGATGTGAATTTTCAACTCTTAACTTATGTTATAAAAACAATATAAATAATTAAAATTGTATGAAAAGAATATTTTTAGCTTTAATATTGGTAACGTTGATTGGGTGCGTTAAAGCACAGAATCCTAATGTTACTTTAGTAGATGCTTATCCGAATCTGACTTTTAACAAGACGCTGCATTTAACTCATGCAGGGGACGGCACGAACAGGGTGTTTGTTGTGACTCAGGTAGGAAGAATAATTGTATTTCCGAACGATTCAAATGTACAGGCATCGCAGACAAATGTATTCCTTGATATATCGAATAAGATTTCGTCATCATCGGGAGAGCAAGGATTGCTTGGTTTAGATTTTCATCCGAATTATTCGACGAACGGGTATATATACATAAATTACACTGCGGGTTCGCCTTTAAGGACTGTTGTTTCGAGGTTTAAGGTGCAGACCGGTAATCCGAATAAAGTTGATTCGCTTAGTGAATATAAGATACTTGAAATAAATCAGCCATTTTCGAATCATAACGGAGGTACTGTTATGTTCGGACAGGACGGATATCTCTATATTGGTATGGGTGACGGAGGTAGTGCAGGTGATCCAAACGGGAATGCTCAGAATCTTCAGGTGTTACTCGGCAAGATGCTGAGGATAGATATTAACGACACATCGGCAACGAGAAGATATGTCATTCCTCCGACGAATCCATTTTATAATAATCCAACGGCAGGTAAAGAGGAGATATATACATGGGGAATGCGGAATCCATGGAAATACAGTCAGGACCCTGTAACAGGGCTGATATACTGTGCTGATGTTGGTCAGGGCAACTGGGAGGAAATTGATATTATTGAAAACGGCAAGAACTACGGCTGGAAAGTGATGGAAGGATTTGTTTGTTACAGTCCATCTACAGGGTGCGACACATCGGGAAAGAAGCTTCCTATTAAGGCGTATAACCACAGCAGCGGCGATTGTTCGGTTACGGGCGGTTATGTTTACAGAGGCGACAGAAGGCCTGAATTAAGAGGGGCTTATATTTACGGTGATTACTGTTCAGGAAGAATATGGATGCTTCGTTACAATAATGGTGTAGTAACATCTGATTCATTACTGACGCAGAAGTCTATGGCGTTAACATCATTCGGGGTTGACCAGTACAATGAGCTTTATGTTGTAGCGTCCGCAGCTTCAGGGAAGATATGGCGGTTTAACAAGAGTCCGCTTGCTACAGGTATTGGGGAGAACGGGATAAAACCTGAGGGTTACAATTTGTATCAGAATTATCCGAATCCGTTTAATCCGAGTACGATGATTAGTTATTATCTACCGAAAACAGGGCTTGTAAAACTACAGGTGTATGATGTGAACGGCAAGCTTGTAAGAACATTAGTAAACAATTCACAATCATCGGGAAGATACAATGTTAATTATAATGGTACGGATGATAACGGAATAAATATTCCGAGCGGAATATATTTTTACACACTATCATCAGGTGATTTCACAGAGACTCGCAAAATGCTAATGATAAAATGAGCATAGCAGATTTAGGCATAAAAAACCCGTATCTTTGATGCGGGTTTTTTGTTTGCATCAGATAGTTTGACGACTATGTTAGCGACAAAAAAAGAGAGACTAATATAAGACTAATTAGAGACTAATTAGAGACTAATTAGAGACCAATCAGAGACTGACTTATGAGACGAAATTTAAGGCTGAAAACGAGCTATTTTGTATTTTAGAAACATAGCGGGGGTACTATATTAAAATTAGGAAAAAAATATATGGATATTAGGATAAAGAAAGGTGGAGTAAAATTTCAACAACACCTTTCAATATTAATCACGACAAAAACTAAAACGGGGTCATTTTAAAAATTATGCAGGAATTGAAGAAAATATTTTTAAGTAAAGCAAGTACAGCTATTTATATTTGCAAATTTCCATAAAAAGAAAATTTTGCGTGACCCAATTTTCAAAAATGTTGTGATTAATAGTAGAGGGGGATATTAGTTGTTAGTTGTTGGTTGTTAGTTGTTAGCCCCAATACCAAACCTAAAGGCAGGCATAGAATTAAGGAAATAAGAAACTTGGGAATATAATAGCACTCCTGCCTGTCTACACCAAGTAGACCTGCAGCAGTCAGTCTGATTTAATTCTACCTGGTTTTAGACAAGGGGATGAGATTGATTTACACTGATTGAGAACGTTAAATTATTTTATGGGGCTAAATCCCTTTTGTTTCGAATTTCTTTAATCCGTTGCCTAAAGGCAACGGCAATTTAATTTTGTTAAACACGCAAAACAGAGAATATTAGTTATGAAGAAACATTAACTTAGTTAAGCTTATTAGGAGCGTTAATCATGTATATCTATTGATATTTCGTCCCTACGGGACTGGAAGAAATAAACGTGTTTTTTTGCTATTTATATTTCGTCCCTACGGGACTGGAAAAGGATTTCTTATAACTACCAATAAACGTGTTTTATTGGGTATTATGAGAAATTTTATTCCCATTCAATTGTGGCGGGGGGTTTGGAGCTGATGTCGTAAACGACACGGTTTACGCCTTTGATGGAATTGATTATTTTGTTTGAGACGGTTGTCAGGAATTCTTTTTCGAACATGTAGAAGTCGGCTGTCATACCGTCGGTTGATGTTACGGCACGGAGACCGACGACGTTTTCGTAGCTGCGTTCATCGCCCATGACGCCTACAGTCTGGACGGGAAGGAGTACGGCGAAAGCCTGCCAGATTTTATCGTAGAGTTTAAAGTTGTAGAGTTCGTTTATGAAAATATCGTCAACTTCGCGAAGGAGGTCGAGTTTAGGTTTTGTTAAATCGCTTAAAACCCTCACCGCAAGACCCGGACCCGGGAATGGATGGCGGCTTATGAACTGTTTTGGCAAGCCGAGTTTATAACCGATTTTTCTGACTTCGTCTTTAAACAGTTCGCGGAAGGGTTCGATGAGTTTTAATTTCATTTTTGCAGGAAGACCACCGACGTTATGGTGAGATTTAATAGTGACAGAAGGTCCCTTGAATGAAACCGATTCAATGACGTCGGGGTATAATGTTCCCTGAGCGAGATATTTAATGTTTATACCTCTTCTTTTAAGTTTCATTGCTTCGGCTTCGAACACGTCGATGAAAGTTTTGCCGATAATTTTTCTTTTCTTTTCGGGGTCTAAAACTCCTTTAAGTCTTTTCAGGAAAAGTTCTGCAGCATCGACGAAGATAAGATTAAACCTAAAATGTTTTATGAATAGGTCTATTATAAGTCCGCTTTCATTTTTTCTCATCAAGCCGTTATCGATATGGATGCAGATAAGTTTTTTACCGATTGCTTTTTGTACGAGTACGGCGGCGACCGATGAATCAACTCCGCCGCTGAGAGCGCAGATAACGTATTCATCTCCGGCAATTTCTTTTATTTCTTTTGCTTTCTGATGTATGAATGAAACGGGCTTAAAAAGGTTTTTAACTTTGCAGATTTGAAATGCAAAGTTTTGAAGGATTGTAAGTCCTTTTTCAGTATGGTTAACTTCGGGATGAAACTGCAGGGCATAAATATTTTCGGATGGATTTTCGAAACTGCTGATATGACCGTTAGAGCTTCGAGCTGTGATTTTAAATCCTGCGGGAAGTTTATGAACTGAATCACCATGGCTCATCCATACTTTCAGGTTAGACGGACATCCTTTATACATTGGTGATTTCAGGGTTTTAATCATAGTGTGACCGTATTCCCTGACTTTCGATTTATGGATTTTACCTCCTGATTTTTTTGCAAGAAGCTGGAGTCCGTAGCAGACGCCGAGAATCGGTACGTTCAGACTTCGAATGAATGAATAATCAGACGCACTGATATCCGGAGAACCTTTTTCAAGAACGCTTGCGGGTCCGCCGGAAAGAACAACACCTTTGAGGGAATAGTTATTTTTACTTTCCAAATATTTTTTGATATCGATGCTGAAGGGCTGAATTTCGCAGTAAACGTTCAATTCACGGAGTCTTCGTGCGATAAGCTGTGTATATTGTGAGCCGAAATCGAGAATGAGAATTATATCAGTTTTCATTTATTTTATGCTTGATTGAAATTATTTATAGCAATTTTTAAGGCACCGTTTACGGGATTCACGGGATTTTCAAGAATCAAAAAATCTTTTTCATATTCAGCTTTAATTAAATTCCTAAGTGTATCGGAAAAGTAGTTTTTATTATCGATTAAGCTGCCTGAAAAAGCAATACTGAGTTTTTTGTCTATACCGAATTTATTAACCAGAGCTTCGAATAATTCGAGAACATTTTCCGCTTCGGATTCAACGACGAGCTGACAAAGAGGGTCGCCTTTTTCAGCCTGTTCGACTATAAAAGGGGAGAGTGAAGCAATGTCAAATTTTTTGTGGTAAACATAGTCAATAATATTATTTCTGTTAATACCGAATTTATCTTCAAGGAGTTTTTCTATGTCAGCTTTTGGGTCGAACCTGTCGAAATACTTGACGAGTTTTTTTAGGAAGTTAAGGGCGAGGAAATAACTGCTGCCGTCATCGCCGAGAATTTTTCCCCAGCCGCCGAGCCTTACGATTTCTCCGTCAAGTCTTCCGAACAAAACAGAGCCCGTACCGCAGATAAGAATCAAGCCGTCATTTTCACCGTGAGCATCCTCGAAGGCAATGACAGTATCGGATTCAACGATAATATTATCAAACTTGAGATTGTCTTTCAGCCCTTGCCGTATTTCGTTTTTATTGTTCGCCCCCCGTGCACCCGCAACGCCAGCGCAAATACCGAGGCAGCTGGTGAGGTTTAGATTAAACTGCTCAAGAAACAGGTTAATATTTGCAGCTGTATGGGAAGAAAAATCCACGCATCCGACAGCAGAGTAGTGAACAGAGGGAAAGACAACAGAGCCGAGGATGTTTAAATCAGAGCCGCAGGCTGAAATTCTGCAGTTGGTACCGCCAGAATCGATGCCGATGAAGAAATCATTATTTGCCATGAATAAATGTATGAAAAATCTGAAAAACTTGAAATTGAAATGAGAGAAATTTATAGAGATAATTATGAAAAAGATAGGAAATAGAACACTGATTTTCACGGCGAATCTTAGATATATAAAGAAAAACTTTAACTACAGAGAAGAAGAGCGCACTCAGAAAAAGCTGATTTAATTATGATAATCGCTGATAAAAAGAAGAATATATTTATTGATAAGGCAAGAGCTACAAAGAAAAAAAGATTTACCACCGAGGTGCACAGAGATAGAACGGAGTGCACAGAGAAAGAATTTATTTATGGCTAAGAACAAGAGCGACGAACAAAGAAAAGATTTTACCACCGAGGACACAGAGATAGAACGGAGTGCACGGAGAAAGAAATTATTTATGGCTAAGAACAAGAGCGACGAACAAAGAAAAGATTTTACCACCGAGAACACAGAGATAAAGCGGAGAGCACAGAGAAAGAAATTATTTATGGCTAAGATCAAAAGCGGTAAACAAAGAAGAACTCTCACCACAGAGTTCACGGCGTAGCCGATGGCTACAAACAAAATAAAGACAAACAATAACAAAGAATTTAACCGCAGAGTACCCAGAGAGCGCAGAGAACAAATACTAAAACAAGAAAGATGATTTTTACCGCAAGGGTCGTCCGCCCAACAAGACGGCGGATCTTCGACTCGGAAGCAAAGGACGCAAAGAAAACACTTGAGATTTTTTTAATAAAAGTTTGTTTTTATTACACAGTTTTTAAACATAGTAGCACAGAACGCACAGAGAAAAATATAATTATTGCAAAGAGCTTTGAGAGCAGTAAAATGTAAGTGGTAAGTAGTAAATGGTAAAGATAATAACAAGAGCGCACGCAGAAAAAACTGATTTAATTATGAGGGTCGCTGATAAAAAGAAGAATATATTTATTGCTAAGATCAAGAGATAAGAAATTTTCACAGAGGACACAGAGATAAAACGGAGGGCACAGAGGAAAACAAGAAATAATGGAGAGTTTTGCACAAAAATACGGTGATAAGAAGCATATTTTAGCTAAATAATTATTTTTTCGGATTTAAGATATTACTTAAAATTCCCTTGCATTAATTATAATTTGATTTTATCTTTATGTAAATAAAAATATGGTTTATAGGGTTACTAAAATACTATTTTTGGTTTTGGTTACGGCCGGAATTGCTTTTGCTGGTTTAACGTTTGAATATTTCACGGGTAAGACAAACACCGACGGAATATTGCTTGAATGGAAAACCGGAGACGAAAATGGAACAGCTAAGTTTGAAATTGAGCGCAGTGCTTCCACACCTAACAGTTTTATTTATGTCAAGACAGTAAATGCAAGCGGCAGTAATTCATATTATTCGTTTCAGGATAACAGCGTTGATGTGAACAAGTCAACGTCATCCGTGTATTATTACAGGCTGAAGTGTTTAAACAGCAACGGCAGTTATTCATACACGAACACTATAACTGTGGTTCATACTGTATCCGGCATAAAAAACACCTGGGGCAGCATAAAAGCTATATTCAGGTAAAAAAGTTTTTTTAATATTAACTTTTAAAAGGAGAGGGAATGGCAGAATCTACAAGAAATCTTAATATTACGCCTGAAGAAATTGAATCAGGAAAAACAATGGCGTTCGTCGCATATTTGGTTTTCTTTATTCCTCTATTGATGGACGAATATAAGAAGAACAAATACGTAATGTTTCACACAGAGCAATCTATAGTATTACTTATAGTAAACATACTTGTTAATATTATAGGTGTTGTTACATGCGGATTCGGATACATTCTTTACATTGCCGTAATAGTGTATTACATTATCGGAATTATAAATGCCTTCGGCGGCAAAGCAGTACCGCTGCCGTTAATAGGGCAATACGGAGAGAAGTTCAATTTAGTAAAATAATTGAACGTATACGGGCTTTTAGAAAACAAGAAATTTCAAGGAACTGCGGTTATTACAGCCGCAGTTTTTTTTATTGTCGTTTTATTCTTCTGGGATCCTGCTGTATTAAATTACTATCCGCCATGTTTGTTTGAGTCAGTTACGGGGCTGCTTTGTCCGGGATGCGGGGGAATGCGGGGAACGCACCAGTTGCTTCACTTCAATTTTTTTGATGCATATACTTTAAACCCTCTTGTTTATGTTTCCACACCTTTAATTTTTTACTCGATAGTTTATTACTTTGCATTAGTTGTGTACAAAAAGCAGCTTCCTAAAGTGCCGATAAATCCAAAGACAATAACGATTGCGGGGGCTCTGGTTCTGCTTTTCTGGATATTCAGGAATTTATGAGGGGGGTGATTAACTTATCATCTTTTCGAAATCTTCTTCGGTGAGTATTTTAACTCCAAGCTTCTTTGCTTTGTCGAGTTTGCTGCCGGCTTCATTGCCCGCGAGCACATAGTCGGTTTTTTTGCTGACGGAGCCGGATGTTCTGCCTCCTAAATTTTCGATTATTTCGGATGCCTGACTACGGGTGAATTTTTGAAGTGTACCTGTAAGTACAAACACTTTTCCGAGGAATTCTTCTTTCGTCTTTAGAGTGCCTGTATTTTCTGATTCAAACTTTAGTCCAGCCTTCTTAAGTTTGTTTAATAATTTAATATTCTTATCGTCTTTGAAAAAATCTACAACACTTTGAGCTATTGAGGGTCCAATTTCGTAGATATCGTCTATTTCATCGACGGATGCTTCAGAAAGATTTTCTATTGAACGGAAATGTTTTGCGAGAAGTTTTGCTGTTCTTTCGCCGACTTGTTTAATTCCCAGTGCAAACAAAACTTTTTCGAATGGTTTCTCTTTAGATTTTTCTATTGCCAAGAGAATATTATCAACGCTCTTTTCGCCGAATCTTTCCAACGAAATAATTTCTTTTCGCTTATTCTTTAGTTCATATATATCCGAAAAATCTTTTATGAGTCCGTTTTCAAGGAATACCGCTATGATGCTGCCCCCGAGCCCTTCGACATCCATTGCATCCCTATGTACAAAATGTTCTATTCGTCCCTGTACCTGAGCAGGGCAGAAATAATTCGGGCAATAAATGTAAACCTCTTCTTCCGATTGAACGAGTTTTGTGCTGCACACGGGACACTTTTCCGGGACAGGAAATTTGCGTGAGCCCTTCTCTCTTTTTTCGGGAATTACTTCAGTTACTTTTGGGATTACATCACCGCCTTTTTCTATTTTAACGTAGTCTTTTTCTCTTATATCTTTGCGTTCCAGTTCGTCGAAGTTATGAAGTGTCGCTCTTGAGATAGTCGAGCCCGCGAGGAAGACAGGTTCGAGTTCCGCTACGGGGGTGATGGTACCTGTTCTTCCGACCTGAAGCGTAATGCTTACAATTCTTGTTACTTTTTCTTTTGCTTTGAACTTGTATGCAATAGCCCAGCGGGGAGATTTTGCGACGCTGCCGAGTATATCCTGTTCGTGTATATTATTTACTTTTACGACTACTCCGTCAATTTCATAAGGAAGATTATCACGCAGTTCATCAATCCTTTCACAGTACTTTTTTACCTCAACTATTGATTTCACTTTTTTAGCGTAAGAATTAACAGGGAATCTCAGCTGTTTCAGGATTTCAAGATTTTTGAAATGTTCTTCGGGAGCGAAATCATCGGATGAAAAATAGTAAGAGAACAAGTTCAGCGGTCTGCGTGCTACAGTTCTGCTGTCTTTGAGTTTCAATGTTCCTGCGGCAGTATTTCTCGGGTTAGCAAAGAGCTTTTCACCTTTAAGTTCCTGCTCCTCGTTAATTTTCAGGAAGTCATCTTTCTTTATAAAAATCTCACCTCTTACTTCAAAGTTCTTCAGAGATTTATGGAAAACTTTTAAAGGAATTGACTTAATAGTTTTCAGATTTGAGGTAACGTCGTCGCCTTTTGTACCGTCGCCCCGTGTTGCACCTTTAGCGAAATAACCATTTTCATAGATCAGCGAAACGGCAAGCCCGTCAATTTTCAGCTCGCATACATATTCAATACTATCCTTTCCGACTGTATTTTTTACTCTCGTATCAAACTCAATCAATTCATCGAAATTGTAAGAATTGGAAAGCGAGAGCATCGGAATTTTATGCTCGACAACGTTAAATCTCTTAGTTGGTTCGCCTGAAACACGCTGAGTAGGGGAGTCTTTTGTAAGGAGGAGGGGGTACTGCTTTTCAAGCTCCCCGAGTTCTTTCATTAGCTTATCATATTCGAAATCGCTAATATCAGGTTCAGCAAGAACGTAATACTTATAGTCTGCGTCGTTAATTAATTTTCTCAGTTCATCTATGCGGTCAACAACATGCTTATCCATTATCGTGTAATGAGTTACATATTATTAATTTGAGATGGTTTTTTTCGTTAACTTCAGATTTTTTACAGACTCGTCCTCAATATTAAGTTTTACGTCATTAAGGTAAACGTTAAAGTTAGCAGTATTTCTTGAAGTTATATAAAACTTGTTTTTTGCCTTAAACACAAACTCGCTGTTCTTTGTTAATTCTTCGAGTTTGCCGCCGCCTTCGTAAAGGGTATCGGTATAGACAATTATTCTGCCTTTATTGAGACCGACAATTTTCAACGATAGTAAGCCAGACTCGAGATTCTTAAGTGAGTCTGCAATAGCGGCTTTTCTTAAGGAGTCCTGAGCTTTGTTAATAGAATCGCGGATTTCTTCTTCGGTTTTCTTTCCAAGAAGTTTCTTTTCGTTTTCCTGAACAACCTCATCGAAATTCTGTTTAACGATATCAACATTCTGGTTTTGTTTTTTCAGAAATACAACGTCGATAAGCAAATAAATACCGGTAAGCAGAGCTATAATCATTAAAACGATACCAAGATTTTTCAATAAATGAATTGGTATTTTAAATCCTTTTATTTCGGTGTATGTCCCGTTAAACTCAGTATCTTCGGGTTCAAGCTTAACACGCTTTGATTTTGAAAACGGTTTTCTTTCCGGTATTTCATTTTTCTGTTCCGGCGTTTCAGCGGGGATATTCGGAAGTTCGCTTTTTAACTGTTTTTCGGGTTTAGAAGGGAAGCCGAAAATATCTTCCTCTGATTCCTTTGGTGTTTCCCCGACAGGCGTGGTCTGAATTCCGGGCGGCAGTTCGGGTTCTTCCATGTAGGTAATATTCTCTTCAATTTTCTTAGTCTCCTCTTCTTTTTCTTCAACATCTTTTAACATAGAAGAAAATTTCCCTTTTTTTGCCATACCGTAATTGAAGAGAAGTTCGTTGCTGTCAACAGATATAGCTTTAGCATACTGTTTAAGGAAAGCACGGACGTGTATTTCTGAAAAAAAGGAAAAGTCACCGCTTTCCATTTTTTCAAGAATAGACTTGTGTATCTTTGTCTTAACAGATATATCAACTATAGTAATTCTCTTGGATTCTCTTAGTTTTTTGAGATCCTGTCCAAATTTATCTAACATTTTATAATTATATTCTGCAAGTTAAAGTATTTACAGATTAAATTAAAGTAAAGTATTTATCCGAAATGAAAATTTTTGAAAATAAAAATCCAGATGGCAAAACAGCAAAACAAAAAACCCGGTTTGCACCGGGTTCTTTGAAGGACGATGTATGAATAAATTACTTACTTTCTGCTTGATGTTTTGGAATTGTTATTCCCTTTATCGCGTGAACCTTCGTTGCTTCTGCCGCTGTTGTTGCTTTCTCTGTTCCTTGAGCCGTTCTCCCTGTTAGGACTGCTTTCTCTATTATTTTGCCTGCTGCCCTCATATTTAGGAGGTTTTGTTTCTGTTCTTACTTTTTGCTCAGGTGCTTTTTCTTTTGACCCTTCATATTTTGGCTGTTTGTTCCTGTTAGTATTTTCATCTTTGCTTTTTGGAGCGGTTTCTCTGCTTGTTTCTTTCTTCACATCAGGGTTCTTGCTTGTTTCTTTCTTCACATCAGGGCTCTTGCTTGTTTCGTTAACTTTAACATCTTTAGTCTTCTGTCCGTTATTGTTTGATGTTTCTTTAGAGCCTGTATAAACGGTCTTTTTTTCAATATCGTTTCTGTATATACTTACGGTTGTTTCATCGACTTTTGTAATATCCTTTTTATCGGATACGGATACTTTTTTCGGGTCGATTTTCTGACCTGTATTCTTTTCGATGACTTCCACTTTTGGTCCGACGTTGATTATATTAGTACCGTCATATTTAACGACAGCAATCTTTTTAGAACCTTCGAGTATCTTTGAATTTTCTTTTGAATCAACGGTTACATCCTTGTTAATCCTTGTCGTAAAGTCTTTTCTTTTAACTATAACCCAGTGATGCGGGTTACCGTGAGCATAGTATCTATGGTGGTGGTGATGACGATGTCTTCTTGGATAAATAGGATACCAGCCAATGTAATTCGAATTATAGCACCATTGCACCCAACTTGGAGCCCAGTACCTGCCGGGCAGCCAGACCCAGCCATAATAATAATCATAGACCCATCTGCCGTAGTGATATGTAGCCCAGCCCCATAAATAATCGGTAATCCACATCCAGCCGGTGTAAGTATAAACCCATCTGCCGTAGCTGTATGGTGTCCAATCGGGACTCATTCCGTTAGGTTTCCAGACGTTAATAATTCTTATGTTAGTCACGTTACTTTCTTTTGGGTCATCCGGGTCATTCAGGGAAGTATCAGTAATGGTAACCCATTCGCCGTCTTTGTTCAAATCTTTATACATTTCTTTATAGTTAGTATTTTCATCGAACAAATCCTCTTCGTCGTCAACCGTATCGATAACGGTCGTTACTTTTCCAGGTTCAATCTGTGAATAAGCAGGACTCGTAAACAGGTATGCTGATATTAATAAAATCAACGCTGCCAGCCCTGATTTCATCAATATTTTTAGTCTTATATCGTCCATTTTGTGCTCCTTTACTTTATTAGTTAGACAAGCTATTGCATTATAGGTTTAACTTTAAATTATATACTAACAGTAAAGAATTTTGTTTCCTTAAACATGTTATTTTAATTTTAGCGTCATAGCTATTTTGTATTCAGAAAGGTGATTGCGATTGAAATAAATCGAAATCATAAAAAACCCCTTCCCGCATTAAGCGGGAAGGAGTTGTAAATTCATTAGTTTACGAATTGCTGAGCGTAATATTTTGCAGTAAGTTTTTCACCGGTAGCCTTTTCAATCATATCATTCCAGTAATACCTTGCACCCGGCATGAAGACTTTTTCCTGCAGATATTTTCCTACTTCGGGCTTGTTTACAAAGCTCTGGTTTCTGAAATCATCTACTTTTAGAATATTCTTTCCGATGTAGTAATAAAGCTGTGAGGCAAGAAGCTCGCCGAGATGATAGTTGTGGTAATAACACGGGAAAGCGGCTATATGAATCTTAGAAGCCCAATCGGGTTCATTTCTGCCTTCTGGTCTTTTTAACAGCTGATATTTTTCAACGAGGTCCCACCAGAGTTTGTTCAGGTCCTGATCAGGATTTTCATACATTGATTTTTCAAACCTGTACATAACCTGCGACCAGCGCGAAAATACGAGCTGCTGAAGTCTTAATGATTTAAAAGCATCGTCGGAAATCTTCTGAGCTTCTTCTTCCGTTACAAGTTTCATGTCTTTCATCCAGGTACCGTTTGAAGAGAACCTTCCGAAAATCATTGCGATGGCTTCTGTCGTGAATGTATGAGCTGCATCTCTAAGAACAAATGGCAGATTTTTATTGTCGATATACTTATCATAAGCTGCATGACCGTATTCATGGAGCATTGTGTTCATCCATTTTTCAGTAGGTTTAATGTTACAGAGCACTCTCACATCGCCCATGTTGTCAATATCCGTACAGTAAGCGTGCTGGTTTTTCCCCGGTTTTTCATAAAGGTCGGAATTTTTAATAACATCGTCAATAGGAATTCCGAGTCCTTTGTAGTAATCAGATGTAAGCTGTTCGAGGTTTTTATCTTTGTAATAAGTATCGAGGTCAACTTTGTAAATCTTCGGGGCTTCCTGGAAAAATCTGTTCTGGTAGTGCCACGGCATCAAGTCTTCTTTCTTTATTTTATACCTTTCTGCAAAATAGGTATCTATTTCATCTTTTTGTTTCTTAAAAGCATCTTTAGTAAGTACGTCGAGCTCATCAAAGAGTTTAAGAATTTCCGCAGGGTCCTGTTCAGAAAGCTTTAGCCTCATTTCATGATAGTTCAGGTATCCGAGGTCTTTTGCAACTTCATTTCTCATTTTAACGAGTTTCTTAACATCTTCAGCAACGACAGGACCAATCTTTTTATGAGCAACCCATGCTGCTTCGAGTTCTTTGGAATCTTTTGAGGTTACAAGTATTTCTTCAATCTCGTTATCGGAAAGTTTTTTACCGTTCATATCGGCTCTGAAGTTACCGTATTTAACCTCAACCTGACTTTGTGCGTTGTTAATAGCATTCAGTTTTGCGGTATCAGCCTGATTACCGAGAAATGCAAGATAAAGAACATCCAGTTCCCGTTTTTTTAACGAGTCTGTAATGCCTTTTGAACTATGAATTTTTTTCAGTGTGTTAAAATCATCTTTGTTAGAAAATATTGCCGTAAGTTTGTTCTGGAATTCGGCAACCTTGTTAAAATCTTCCTCTTTGCCTGAAATGGATGCATTCCAGTAAGCAAGGTTATTTTCTTTGTAAAGAGGAACATATTTAGCTTCGAACTTTTTTAAAAAATCATCGAATTGTTTAACCATTTCGGGGTCTGATTTAAGAGTTTCCTGTGTCTTCTTCTGCTCGCACCCAAAAAATACTGCAGAAATAAGAATCACCAATAAAAATAGGTTTAATTTTTTCATAAGAAAATAATTTAATGTGTAAAAATTGTTATATAAAAATAGTCTTTTTGATATACATATAATACGCAATAAGCCGAATAAAGTTAAGAACAGCCGCGGGCAAAAGAGAATTAACGGGACCGATTATAGGGGAAATCCGATGTTAAAAATATATTAAAATGAATCTTTTATTTTATGTATTTTGATGTTAAATTGTAATATACTAAGTCATTTTTTCTTAATTTAAATAATCTGCTTATGTCAGAACATATCTCTACCGGAGTAAAAGGTTTACCGGAAAATGCTTACAGGGAGTTGAAAGAGGGAGAGCTTTATGTACCTTTAATGTCGCCGAAAAGCATAGTACCCGAAGTAAACATTTGGTCCGTTTTCTGGGGATTGCTTATGGCGATCATATTCTCAGCAGCAGCTGCATATCTTGGATTAAAAATTGGTCAGGTCTTTGAAGCTGCTATACCAATTGCTATAATTGCTGTTGGGTTAGCATTCATAACCAAGAGGAAAAACGCTCTTGGAGAAAATGTTATCATACAGTCAATCGGAGCAAGTTCAGGTGTAATTGTAGCGGGTGCAATATTTACGATACCCGCACTGTATATTCTTGGTCTTGAAGTTCAGTTCTATCAGGTATTTTTATCATCACTTCTCGGTGGATTTCTCGGAATTCTTTTTCTGATTCCATTCAGAAAATATTTTGTTGCGGATATGCACGGGAAGTATCCGTTTCCTGAAGCTACTGCAACGACAGAAGTACTCGTATCGGGAGAAAAAGGCGGAAGTCAGGCGAAACTACTGCTTGTAAGCGGTTTGATAGGCGGTATATACGATTTTATAATAGCTACATTCGGCTGGTGGAGCGAAGTTTTCACGACAAGAGTATTTGCATTCGGAAGCGAATTAGCAGAAAAATCAAAACTGATTTTTAAGATTAATGTCGGTTCGGCTGTACTCGGACTCGGGTATATAGTCGGTTTAAAATATGCTGCGATTATTTGTGCGGGTTCATTTATCGGGTGGTACATGATAATTCCAATAATCAATTATTTCGCTCCCGGAATAACTGTTCCGCTTGGCGCTAACATTACAAAGCTTGTAGGTGCTATGTCTGCGGAAGAGATTTTCAGAGCGTACGTAAGGCCTATAGGTATAGGCGGAATTGCAATGGCTGGAGTAATTGGAATAATCAGGTCGTCAAAGATAATCAAATCTGCATTCGGTCTTGCAGTAAAAGAAATTTTTGGGAAGCATGAAGGAAAGCATGAGATATTGAGGACACAGAAAGACCTTCCAATGGGAATTATAGTAGCTGGTATTCTACTTGTTGCGGTCATAGTCTTTGTATTCTTTATGTTTGGAGTTGTTGACAATGTAGGATACGCATTTCTCGGACTTGCGATTGTAATGGTTATAGCATTCCTTTTTACAACGGTTGCTGCCAATGCAATAGCAATCGTTGGTACGAATCCTGTTTCGGGCATGACTCTAATGACGCTGATTATTTCATCAGTAATAATGGTCTCAGTCGGTTTAACGGGTAATGTAGGAATTGTAGCCTCTATGATAATAGGGGGTGTTGTCTGTACTGCTCTTTCAATGGCAGGCGGATTTATAACAGATTTAAAAATTGGTTACTGGCTCGGTTCTTCTCCATACAAGCAGGAATCATGGAAGTTTCTCGGTACAGTACTATCAGCAGCTACAGTGGGGGGTGTTATAATCATTTTAAACCAGACGTACGGGTTTAAAGGAGATAATGCACTTGTAGCTCCTCAGGCTAATGCAATGGCAGCTGTAATAGAACCAATGATGTCAGGAAAGCCGGCACCGTGGATGCTATACGCGGCAGGTGCTTTCATGTCATTGATTCTTACAATGATCGGAGTTCCCGCACTCGCATTTGCACTCGGGATGTTTATACCTCTTGAACTTAATACACCGATATTGCTCGGCGGTATTATAGCAAACTTTGTTTCAAAGAGAAGCAAAGACGAGAAGTTAAACAATGCAAGACGCGAAAGAGGAACGCTGATAGCATCGGGCTTTATAGCAGGCGGTGCATTAATGGGCGTAATAAGTGCAGTACTAAAGTTCAGCGGTATTAACTACGTGAATGAGGCATGGTTTGAATCTCATTCAGCTGAAGTAATCGCACTTGCAATGCTTGCAATACTTTGTATATATTTTATTTGGGATTCTTTAAGGGGGAAGCCGGACGCAGATTAAAAATCTTTTATTAATCTTAATACAATCGTCATGGCAGAATTGTTGTACAAAGATTTAACGGAAAAGATTATCAAGTCTTTTCTTGAAGTTTATAATTTGCTTGGTAATGGTTACTCAAAGGATGTTTATCTCGAAGCACTGTCCGTCGAGATGAGGAACCATGGACTTGTTTTTGAACGTGAGGTTCTTAAGGACGTATTCTACAAAAACAATAAAGTTGGACAGTACAAATTTGATTTCGTAAATGAAGACAAAGTTCTGGTGCGTGTTGAAACGGCTGAGAGAGTTAATGCAGCAAACGAATTTTCACTCGTTAATCAGTTAAAAGCTACTAATTATGAAATCGGTTTACTTTTAAACTTCGGTAAAAGACCGGAAGTAAAAAGAAAGATTTTTCAAAACGGAAGAAAAGTATTAAAAAAGGAGCTATAAATAATGAAGCAGGAAATTAAGGAAAGGTTTTTCAGGTACATTAAAATCGATACTCAGTCTGATGAGAGTTCTGAAACCTTCCCGAGTACAAAAAAGCAATTTGATTTATTGAACTTACTGAATAAAGAGCTTCAGGAATTCGGGCTTAAGTCGGAGATTGACGAACACGGTTACGTTATGGCAACTCTTCCTTCAAATGTGAAGAAGAAAGTTCCTGTAGTCGGGTTCGTTGCACACGTGGATACGAGTCCCGATATGTCGGGAGCAAACGTCAATCCGCTTGTATGGGAAAATTACGACGGGGGTGATATTACTATCAACAAGGAATTGAAGCTTGTTCTTTCTCCAGAACTATTCCCTGATTTAAAAGAATATAAAGGCGATACTATTATCACGACAGACGGTACTACGCTGCTTGGAGCTGACGATAAAGCCGGGATAACAGAAATTATGACTGCTGTCAAGTATCTAATAGACCATCCTGAGATAAAGCACGGAGAGATTAAAATCGGATTCACTCCTGATGAAGAAATCGGAAGGGGAGTTGACTTTTTCGACGTAAAGAAATTTGGTGCTGAGTTTGCATATACTATGGACGGAAGCCATGTCGGCGAGCTTGAATTCGAAAACTTCAATGCTGCCAAGCTGACAGTTAACATACAAGGAAGAAATGTTCATCCCGGATATGCAAAGGATAAAATGCTAAACTCTATGCTGATTGCAATGGAATATAACGCATTGCTTCCCCCGAACATGCGTCCTGAATACACAACCGGGTACGACGGGTTCTATCACTTAATAAGCATGAACGGTACTGTAGAGAATACAACCATAACATACATTGTCCGAGATCACGACAGGGCAAAGTTCGAGAGCAAGAAAGTCTTTGCTCAAGAATGTGCTGATTTTCTAAACAAGAGGTACGGCAAAGAGGTCGTTAAAGCAGAACTTAAAGACCAGTACTTCAACATGCGGGAAAAAGTTGAACCTGTCTATCATATCGTTGAAATTGCAAAACAGGCGATGATTGAACTCGGTATTGAACCTAAAATAATGCCTATTCGCGGGGGTACGGACGGCTCGAGACTTTCTTATATGGGTCTGCCATGTCCAAATGTTTTCGCCGGAGGAATCAACTTCCACGGCAAGTTTGAATACGTACCGCTTGAATCAATTGAAAAAGCAACTAACGTTGTAATTAAAATAGCGGAGCTCTACGCAAGAAAAGACTGGTAATACAGTTATTTTTTAATTGTAAAAGCCGTTTACAGTATAGTGAACGGCTTTTGTTTTTGTTAAAAATAATAATGTCCTTAAAAAATTATTATATTTATTCTTGACATTTTAAGATAATATTATACTATTATAAAGTACTAAAATAAGCTATTATTCGCATATATCGTAGCTTATATAGGTTTTTATATTACTGTAATAACAAATATTTACTATTCTGAATACAGCCTCAATACAATATGAATACAACCTCAATACGACTATTAGTCCATGTATAAGGCTTGTTTAGCAATTCCTCGCTCAATTATTTCTCGATGATTTCTCGATTATTTCATTATCGATTGCCCACTGATTCAAAGCTAAAGGTTTACCGGCTGTAATCAATAACATTATTGTTGAAAAATATCAATAAATACGGTATAAACAAAGCAGGTGCCGAAAAAATCGACACCTGCTTTAAGAGGATTAAATCAAATTTGATTTAATGTAAGAACACTTTTGTCACGAGGATAAACATAGACTCAAATCATAATAATGCTTGCAATAAGAATAGCAAACAGAGAAATCGAAAACAAAAATGCGTACATAACTCCTCTCGCATCTTTGCTTTTGAAGTTGCAACTCCCGTGATACCTGCAGTTAGAGCAAAGTCTAACGTCGCTCTCAGTGCACTCTACCACTAAGGGGTCGTCTTCTGAATGGATTACTTTAATCATAACCCTGTAACTTAATAGTTTATAAAAAACAATTTAAAAAAAGAAAAGAACTAAATAAAAATATCACTGAACTATTTTAAATACAGATTAACACTGAATACTTTAGTTCTAAACTAATAAGTTTTCATACAAAGATTATGGTTATTCTTTCAAAAAGAAATTCACACTTTGTACTTCTATATTTAGACCCTTAAATATAGATGAATAAAATTAAACTATTATTACTTAAAACAAAATGCAAAAGGACAATTATGAATTATTTTTTATTTCGCTCAAATAAAAAACAAAGTCTTTTAATCGTTTTTATTCAAGAAATAATTCAGTTTTGATATTAATAATGTTTTACTTACAGGTTTTGAAATATAGTCACTGCACCCGGCTTCCATCACGTTCTTTCTGTCATCGAGCATTGCATAAGCGGTTTGAGCAATAATAGGAATATCTTTATTAAACATTCTAATCTGTTTTGTCGCATCTATTCCGTTCATTACCGGCATTTTAATATCCATGAGTATTAGAGCAATATCAGAATTTTCCTTTGCGGTAATTACTGCCTCTTCGCCGTTAGCAGCTCTAATTATTGAGAGTCCTTCTTTCTTCAGTAAATTTTGTATGTATTCAAAACTGACATCATTATCTTCTGCGATCAATATTTTAGCGTTTTTATTGAACACATATTTTACGGGTTCTTCTTCATCGTAATAATTAATACTTAGCGAAATAGGATTGTATGGGATAGAGAAATAGAAAGTACTTCCTTTATGAACTTCTGATTCTACCCAGATTTTTCCGTTAAGAAGTTCGATGTATGCTTTAACGATAGATAAACCAAGTCCAGAGCCTTCGTATGAGCGCGTGTAGGGCGATAAGTCTCCCTGAACGAACCTTCCGAATATCATATCAATTTTATCCTCCGGAATACCGGGACCCGTATCCTTTACAAAGAAAACAAGGTTATTATCTTTTATAAAATTGCCGAATTCGATAGAACCTTTGGTGGTAAACTTAATTGCGTTTTTAATAAGGTTAGTAAGAATACCATCGATTTTATGCTTGTCGGTAATAACTACTGCACCTTCTTTTTGAATGTGCTCTGTTATACTGTAAGTCAGACCCTTTTCGTCAGTCTGCTGCCTAAAGAACTGGTAATGATAATCCATTACTTCGGATATATTGACATCACTGAAATTAAGCTGAAGCTGACCTGCTTCAATTTTTGATATTTCTATTATATCATTAATAGTATTTAACAGACGCTCTCCGCTTTGGTTAACGATGCTTATATATTCATTCTTACTTTCCTCGCTTAAATCCGGTTCTTTCAGCAAATCCAGAAATCCAAGTATGCCGTTCATAGGTGTTCTAATTTCGTGGCTCATATTAGCAAGGAAAGCTGATTTTAGTTTATCGCTTTCTTCGGCTTTTTGTTTTGCGTTTTTGAGATTATCAATAAGTACTAATCGCTCGGAAATTTTCCATACATTATCCATTAAAAGCCTTAACTGTCTTACGTCGGATAAATCGTAGTCAGTTTCTTTATTAGCAACTCCTGCAACAGCGACTATTTTATTTTCGACTATTACGGGTATGGTTAGAAATTTCTTTAGTGTTACATGACCCTCAGGCGTACCCTTCTTGTATTCGTTTTCTGCATCATAATCATTAATTATAATAGGTTTTCTCTGTCTTACTGCTTCGCCCCAGCAACCCGTACTATCAAGGTCATATATATTATTCGGTGCAGCAACCGAACATTCCTTCATTACATCTTTCGACCATGTGTTCAATGTGAACTGCTTTGTAGTTTCATCGTAAAAATATATATATCCGATTTTACTTCGGGTTAGTTTAACTATTTCCTCGAGTGCAAAATCAAACAACTCCTGTTTCGAATTTGTCTGATATTGAGAAATCTTCAGAAGGCTTTCAAGACGTTCGTTGTTTAAGATTATTTCTTCTGTCTGTTTTCTAAGTATTATTTCGTTTGCCTCAGAAATTTCTTTTGCATTAAGTATTTCTTCTTCTATCTTTTTCTGCTCTGTTACATTAGTGAAATTAATAACTAATAGGTCCTTTTCGCCTTTTACGACAGATATTCTGTTATTCCAGTACTCATATATTCCAGCCGGATTTTTTATTTTAGGTTCATATCTTTGCGGTAATCCTGTTTCGAGAGCTCTTTTAACTGCTTCGTCAAAATCTTTCTGCTGATCAGGCGTCAGCAAATCTTTTACATTCGCTCCAATAGTTTTTTCCTTAGAATATCCTTCAGTTACACGGCTTATATCGAGGAAAACACCATTTGTATCAGTCATCGCAACTATATCCGGCGAGTTGTAAAACAGCGTCCGGAATAATTTTTCTTTTTCCTCTGCTCTTTCTTTTTCTTCTTTGAGTTCTTTTTCTGCTTCCTTTTGCCATGTTATATCTGAAACAATAGTTACAAACTGGTTTTTCGCAGGACAGAAAGCTTTAATATCGAAATGTTTTTTTAGTACGCTTGAATAATCGACAAAGTGGATAGGTTGTTCGGTTAAAGCAACCTTACCGTATTTTTCAATCCAGTGAGATTCTAAATCGGGAAGAACCTCAAGAACAGTTTTACCAATAATATCAGCTGCTTTCAATCCTGTAATATTTTCGTAAGCAGGGTTTACAGCAAGAAAGCGGTAGTCAATGGGATTACCCTCGGAGTCGCAAATAATCTCGTGTAGAGCAAATCCGTCCAGCATTTCTTCAAAAAGCTTTTTGTATTCCCGTTCTGTTTTACGATAGCTGGTTATATCCCTCGCTACTCCAAACATTATACCTTCTTCAGGATAAGGAAAAGAATTCCACGAAAGAATCTTATAACTGCCGTCCTTACATAAGTATCTGTTCTCAAACTGATAAATTTCTGTTCCATCAATAATTTCTGAAGCCACATGATCAGTTACTCTTGAATCTTCGGGATGAACAAATTCAATCCAAGGTTTTGAAAGTAATTCCTCTGTACTCCAGCCGAGTGTTCTTGACCAAGCTGGATTTAATACCTTGAAGTATCCGTCAAAACCTGCAATACAAAGCATTTCAATAGAATGTGTAAAAATCTTATCACTAGTCCTTAATTTTTCTTCGGCTTTTTTTCTTTCGGTTATATCAATAATAATTGCAGAAAAGTATGATTCGTTTCCAACTTCCATATACTGAAGGTGGACTTCTATATCGTACGTAGATCCATCTTTACGTCTATGTATTGTTTCAAATACAAGCTGCTCCTTTTCACCTGTTTTCAACATAGAGACAACATCAAGGAAATGCTTATGATTATCACCTTCATTCTTTTTAGAAGGGTCTATTAAATTAAGAAAATTTATCAGACTCTCTTCCGGAACGAGGTCGAGAGGTGTCATTTCATAAAATTCTTCAAGAGTATAACCCAAGTTATTAATTGCAGCTTTATTTACATACTTAAATTTTAAATTGAATGAATCAAGCAGAAATATCTCATCTAAAGAACTTTCAAACACATTCGCAAGTTTTTTATTTTCTTCTTCAATTTTCTTGCGGTCATTTATGTCAATATGGGTTCCTAACATTCGGGCAGGTTTTCCCGAACTGTCGTATTCAGTTATTTTACCGGTTGAAAGTATCCACTTCCATTCTCCCGATTTTGTTAAATCCCTGAATTCTACACTATATTCGGTGCTTAGTCCGCTAAGGTAATCTTCATACATTTTAATAACTCTATCCTTATCATCAGGATGTAGCCTGCTGTTCCAGGATTCGTGAGATTCCGAAAATTCTTCAGGTTCGAATCCAATCATTCTTGCATATTCGGGCGTAATAATTGCTTTGCCTGTCTTTATGTTTAAGTCATATATGCCTTGTTTTGAAACAGCTAAAGCAAGCTTTAATCTTTCTTCGTTTTCCCTGATTCGGTTTTCTGCTCTTTTTCTTTCCGTTATATCAGTAAATGAAGCCTGCAAACAAACAGCATCACCATTATTGTTTACTACGCGGCTCGTTAATATTTCTACATCAAAAGTACTGCCGTCCTTTTTTATTCCTTTAAGTTCTCCGTTCCAGAAACCTGTATTCTGCACAATATTCAATAATTCACTTGCCTTGTTTTCAGATTCCCAGAATTCTACAGCATTTTTACCCAGTACTTCAGATTTCGAGTTATATCCCCACATCTTTAAAAAAGCCGGGTTCACATAGTTCAGGCGACCGTTCATATCTGAAGTAACAAAAGCATTAGTAGAAGATTCTATTGCCCAGTCTTTTACCCATAATTCTTCTTCTGCTTTTTCCTTCTCGGTTATGTCTTTTAAAGAACCATATAAAATACTTTCTTTATTCGGTCCTAAGCTTCTAACGCATTCTGCATGAGATTCTACCCATTTTATATTCCCATTTTTATGCTTTATTCTTAATTTACAAACAGACTGCATACCCGGCTTCAGGCCTGTTACATTTTTATTAAATACATCAATGTCTTCATCCTTAACGATAAATTTCCAGCAGGATTTTGATAATATTTCGTTGATTGTATATCCGCAAATTTTTTCCGAAGCCCCTGCCATCCAGTTGATAGTATAAACACCGTTTTTATCAGCAGTGCAAGAATAAACAATATCAGTTATATTTGAAGTAACTCTTCTGAATCTTTCTTCGCTAAGCAAAATGGATTCACGCATTTTATTTTCTTCCGTAACATCCCTGAATACAATAACCGCTCCAACAATTTCACCCTTTCTATCCTTTATTGGAGCGGCTGAATTAGTAATTAGAAATTCTTCACCTTTTTTCGTTATGAGTTTTATACCGTAAGAAAGGCATAAAGCATCTCCTGTCATTAATACCTTTTTAATGAGATCTTCAGATTTTTTACCGGTCTTGCTTTCTACGGTAACAAATAATTTATTTAGAATTTTATTTTCTGCATCAGCAAACTTTATTCCAAGCATGCTTTCAGCCCTGGGATTCATACCGGTTATTCTTCCATTTGTGTCAGTTGCTATTACAGCTTCCGCTATTGAGTTTAATGTAATACGCAGATTTTCATTTATATCGTGTAACTTTTGTTCTGCATTTTTGTAAGGTGTAATATCCCGTAAAAAAATCATTCCTCCATCCAAACCATTATATTTGAAAGGAACTCCGGATGCTTCAACGTTTATGTACGTGCCGTCAATCTTCTTATGGACTTGTTCTATTAAGGGGACTTTTTTCTTTTTCTTGTTTAATTTCTTAATCCTTGAATCAATAATATCGTGATAATCCTTGTGAAATCTTTCTTTTACAGGTTTACCAAGAAGTTCGTCCGGTTTTTTTGCACCGTATAATTCAAGACATTTTTTGTTGACATAAGCAAATTTTAAATCTGTTTGGATGAATGCAGCTTGTGGAATATTATCTAATACAAGATTAATCATGTCTACGGAGGTATGTGCGTCCCCCTTACCTCTTTTTTGTTTATCGATTTTGGTGTAATAAGATATGAAATAATCCTTTTTGACGTTGAAAGCAGATACATTATACCATTCATTAGTGTATACCGAGAAATGCTCGAATTCATGCTTCCCATTCCTTTCAGACATTTTTCTGCAGAATGAAATCATATTAAAATTTTCATTAGGTGCAATAGAAAATATATCTGTATATTTCCTGCCAATTACATCCTTTGCTTTTTTACCAGTAATATTCTCGAAGGCATGATTAATTTCTATGTACTGGTAATCTATCGGCATACCTTTTTTGTCTTTAATTATTTTATGGTATGCATACCCAAACGGAGCATGCAATAATATTGACTGGGGTACATGTATATTCATAATTATAATATTATATTATGATTGAGATACTCTAATTTAGTGAATTTATACATTCAGACGTAACTTTTCTATACTTTTAATAGTGCATTTGCAATTTTATTTTTTCCCAATCAATTCAGGGATGGGGTGTTTTTCTGCGAATCAGATTTCAATAATTGGAACCTGCGAGATAGTATCAGTGAGATCGATATCAGTATGTTTACTTTACCTCATTGAAATAACAAGGAAATACCACATAAACAACGTAATAAACGATACCGGTATTCCCAGTCCAACCATTAAGTTCGCAAGCTTAGGGTTCAAATCATAAGTGACAGCCATCACAGAGCCCATAACCATCGGCGGCATTGCTGATTCAATGAGACTTACATCTATTTCCATCCCCTTTTGATTCATAACAACAAAGTAGATTAAATAAATTAAAGCAGGTGCGAATATTAATTTAAATAAAAGTCCAACAGAAAGTTCTTTGTACGGTAAATGTCTAAGTGATACTTTCAACTGCAAACCAACAGATATTAATGCGAGTATTACAATTAATCCGCCAAGCTTTTCAAGAATAAAAGAGGTTGTTTCAGTATGAACAAAGCCTGCCATTTTTAAGATCACAGCTAAAATTGTTGCAATAAACGAAGGGTATGTAAGTATATCTTTAAACATCTTTTTTGTGCTGAATTCCCTTGCCGAGTAAAAAGAAGACACTATGACACCGAATGTTGCGAGAATGACAAAACTTCCTACTTGATCGATTATTACACCCGTCTTAAGACTTTCATTTCCGAACATAGTCACTAATACAGGAAATCCAACAAATGACGAATTGCAAAGTCCTGCAGTCATAATAAGTGCTCCCGTTGTCTGTTTGTCCCACTTGAATACTTTTGCCAGCAATACAAAGAAACCCATTGCAAACCCAAAAACTATATACATCGAAGCCGCTGGATAAATAATTTGTGATGTGACCTCAACCTGCGGAATGTAAAGTAGAGCCAGTGCAGGCAGTGAAATATTAATCACGATAAAGTTCAATACTTTATGCGCATCTCCGGGAAATGATTTTATCTTTCGAAGCAGCACTCCGGCAAGCAAACAAATGAAGATTAATATTATATTTCCCATAGCTCAAATTAGCTATCGTTAATCATAAATAAAATGAATATGATTCCTGTTGAATGAAATTTTTTGTCTGACTTTTACGTTTAATCATATAACGATTAAACAAAGGAGATAAAATAATTTATGAAAATATCAGGAATTTTAGCAACAGTATTATTAACCGTTTTAATTTCGTTTAATTCTTATGCAAAAGATCCGGGAGAAAAAGTTGAGGATTTTACTATTGTAAATTACGACGGTACACAGTACAATTTGAGTAAAGCTCTTCAAAACGGGTATGTAGTTATTATGTTCTGGTCAACAGAATGCCCGTACGTTCAGCCGTTTAACGACAGAATTAATAATTACGTTAACTCATATAATGGAAAAGGAATAACGTTCTGGGCAATAAACTCAAACACGACGGAAAGCGTTGAAAGGGTGAAACAGCATTCCGAAGAGAATAAATATGTGTTCCCGATGCTTAAAGATGAGAACAGCGTTGTTGCCGACCTGTTTGAAGCGACCCGGACACCGGAAGTTTTTGTTCTGGGTAAAGATAGAACAATACTCTATCACGGCAGAATTGACGATAACAGTAATTCCGAAAAAGTATCCTCAAATGACTTAAACAACGCCCTTAACGAGCTGACAGCCGGTAAAGAAGTTACAGTCAAATCAACTAAATCATTCGGTTGTACAATTAAAAGGAAAGATATGTAGTTATGAAAAGAATTATTTTAGCTTTATTAATATCGTTTATTTTTGCAAACGTTTATTCTCAGACAGTTAATCCGCTCAAATCAGTTGAAGACTTAAAAGAAATTCAAAACTCTGTTAAAGGAAAAGTTGTTCTGTATAACTTCTGGGCTACATGGTGCAAGCCTTGTGTTACGGAATTTCCAGAACTGATAAAACTTTATAATAACTATAAGGATAAAGATTTTGTTTTAGTGTTTATTTCGATAGATGCAGTAGAGGAATTAAGAACCAAGGTAATCCCGTTTCTTGAAAAGCAGGGTGTTGATTTTGATACTTACTATAATGATTTCAAAAATCCCGAAGACCTTATTGATTTTTATGATAAGCAATGGGAAGGAGCTATTCCATCAACTTATATATACGATAAAGAAGGCGTACTAAGCACCAAACTTATCGGAGGCAGAAATTATGAGTTCTTTGAGAACGAAATAAAGAAGTTAATAAAATAGGTATAAATTTTTAGTAAAAGAAAGGTACGAATGGTTTAATTCGTACCTTTCATATTGTATACCATGATAATTAAACCCTGTAGTTATCGGCTCTCCAGTTCTTGATTGATTTCTTTATATCTTCTTCTGAGGTTCCCTTTTCTGCAGCACTCTTTGCCAATTCAACAAACTCTTCATCAGACGCAAACCTTAGTCCAATTATTTGTCTGGTAGTAAGTCTGCTGTCAAGAGGCTTTCCGGTAAGAATGAAATGTCTGAAATTTTCCTCTGCTCTTATTGCTCTGTCCTGAGCTTTCAGAGAAAAACTTCTTGAAAAAAAGAGAACAAAAAGTAAAGCTAAAGATATTATCAGAAAGAACAGCCAGAGTCTCATTGATGCTCCCTGACTGGCTGCACTGATCGTGTAGTATGCCGAAGATACTATCATTAAAATTATCATTGGAAACGTTACAACGTGAAACATTGCAACAAATCTTCTGTGATTTGAATAATTTTGTTCTTTCATAGTTAATAATTAATTTTTTGGGAATATGATTTAATAAGCTCAAAAGCGTTGTTAACATGTCTTTCGTCAACGTTTGTCTGAGCTACGACAAGTCTAAGTGAAAACTTACCCAGAAGCTTAGTATGAGAAAGATAAATTTTACCTGTCGTGTTAAGTTCGTGCATAAGTTTTTCATTTATAAAATTGAGAGTCTCTTCGTCATTTACATTTTCGGGTTTATACCTGAAGCATACAACATTGGCTATCATTGGGGCAAGAATCTCGAAATCCGGTTCTTGTTTCATTTTGTGTTGGAAATCTTTCGCTAATGAAATTTGATATCTTAACTTTTCCTGCAGCCCTTTGATTCCGTATGAACGAATTACGAACCAAAGTTTTAACGCCCTGAATCTTCTTCCGAGCGGAATTCCCCAGTCACAGTAATTGTTCGCAACATTATCAGAACGAGTTTTTAAATATTCCGGAATAATTTCAAAAGTATTTAAAAGAGCATTTTTATCCTTTATGAAGTAAGCAGAGCAGTCAAAATTAGTAAACATCCATTTATGCGGATTGAAAACAAATGTATCCACTTCTTCTATTCCTTCTAACATCCACTTATATTCCGGTAATATCAATGCCGTGCCTAAATATGCTGCATCCACGTGAAGCCAGAATTTGTACTCTTTCTTAAGCCGTGATATCGCTATCAAAGGGTCAACTGCGGTGCTTCCCGTTGTTCCGATGGCAGCTACTACACATAAAGGGTGAAAACCCATTTCAATATCACTTTTAATTGCTTCTTCAAGCTTTTCCGGAATCATGGCGAAGTTCTTATCAACCTCAATCTTTATAAGATTATCTCTCCCGATTCCGGCAATTTTTACAGCTTTTTCAATAGAAGAATGTGTTTCCGTTGAACAATAAACTCTATATCTTTCCTGTCCGGAAAAGCCTTTTTTATTAATACTGAATTCGGAATGAAACTCTCTTGCTGTCAATATAGAAGCAAGTGTGGATGTTGAAGCAGTATCTTGTATTACACCGATAAAGTTCTTAGGAAGACCCGTCATGTCTCTCATCCAGTTCATTACCATTTCCTCAAGTTCGGCGGCGGATGGTGATGTTTCCCATTTCATGCATTGTGCAGCAAGAGCTGATATTAACATCTCGGCGAGTAATGAAGGATAGCTTGAGTTAGCAGGGAAATAAGCAAAAAAGTTGGGGCTTTGCCAGTGTGTAATCCCGGGCATGATTATCTTATTGAAGTCGTCAAATATATCGTTAAATTCCTCTGGTTCCTCTGGGGCTTTTGCTGGAAGTTTATCGAATATCTCATGAAATTTAACGTTTGATTTTACGGGATACTTTTCTATCTCTTTCAAATACTTATTAATCCAATTCAGTATTTCCTCAGATGCTTTTTTAAATTCGTTGTCTGTCATTATTTCACGTGCAATAATTTTATTAGTTTGCTCTTTCCATTTGATGTTAATCTTAAAAAGTAAATGCCGCTTGAAAGGTTATTCGGTTTGTATATAAATGTATTCGGACCTTCGTTAAAAATCTTTCCTTTAATATAATCAACTTCTCTGCCGTTAATATCATATACTTTAAATTCTGCAAATCCTGTTTTACTTAAATTGAACTTGATTACTGTTGAAGCATTAAACGGATTCGGGTAATTCTGATACAATTGAATACTGTTAGCAATTTCATTAGGATTACGGATTCCTACTGTTTCATAATTGTTTACTCGAGCGATTGTTTCAACCTCTGCAATACTGCTTAAATTCATTCCGTTTATTAATCCGGAATAGCTTTTTATAATTATCTTAAGTTTGTTAATCGTCTGCCATGGTGAAATAAAAACAGATTTGCCGTTAATATCAAGTGCTCCTGTACTTAATATATGCTGAACTACCTGCTCGTTGTAGTATAAATATACTTCACAATCGGTAACTTGAATGTTAGTCTGATTTGCAGAATTTGGCAGTACATTGTATAATTTAATTTCCCTTAAGTCTATCGGTATTTCCCATCTAAGCTCAACATTTTCATTAATCCCCCCGTTTGATATCCAGTTAACGGAAAGGTCTTTATTCCTTGCTCTTCTGTCAATAACATTTCTTGAATCTGAGTTACTAAATGTACTGCTGGCGAAGGTGTTTGCTGAAGTAGAAAGATTTGTAAACTGTGACTCGGTAATATTCATAGGGACTTTAATTTGTGTGTGTCCCGCATGGCAGCCGACACACTTTGTACCAGAACCGTTGTTCGCAAAGTTGAACCCGGTTACATGGGCAAAGCTTCTTTTATCTGTTTTCAATACTTTGCCCGCAGAATCTACGACCTGTTCAAAAGATTGTATGTTTGCGGCTATATCACCCTCGGCAATTTTTCCGTCATAATCTACTTTTACTGTTCTAACTAATATAGGTTCATCAAGTCCGAATGGATTTTGTCTCTGATGATTTACAAAAAATCTTATCCTCGCATTCTTAGTAATGCTTGGTGCATTAACTATCGGTGCATCGACAGGACCGTTAGCGTACATATTCATACAGTCAAACCTGAATAAGCCTCCTTGATAAAAAGTTGAGGGATCACTTGTAGGTGGTAGCTTATTCAAATCATAGTCATGAAGATAATCAGCAATCGGAGGCTTTTTCTTTGGTAATAACACTTCTGCGTTCAATTCCAAAGTTACTGGCAGGTCAACAATCGGCATTATATTTAAACCATCCCTTGTGCACGTAAATACACCGTAATCCTGTTGGATTACAGTTGGAGCGTATGAGAACATTACTCTTTCGTTGCTTATTGGAACCGGGTCAACCGCATAAGGCGGCAGCATAGTTCCATAAGACGGCGGGTTCTGAACATAAAGCTGCGTGGATGTATCAACACCCGCTATGTGATTGAATTCATTTAATCCTTTTGCATAATAACGGATACCCGAACTTCCTCCCGTGCAATACATTGACATATCCGGTACATAACAGGCAAACATGTTTCCTGCAGAGTCAATTCTTGGTCTGTATCCGAATAGTGATTTCCTGTTCCTTGGATCACCGGCATAAAGACTTAACATATCAGCGTCCGGATTAATCATAGCTGCTTGCCAGATGTTTGCATTATCATTCGTTAAAGCAAAAGATGTGTCCCTTGTAATTCCATTAGGTGCAACGTTTGAAGGCAGGTCGATGTTTAACCACCATCTTGAGTATACTATCCGTCCGGTTATAGGATCAACTGTTGGTTTTTCTGCACCGTTTCGCTCCGTTGTAATCCTAAACATATTAATTCCCGTTGAATCTACTATGAAAAGGTTTGTTGTTAATACAGCGCCAAACTGAGAAATGCATGGAAACCTCGTTGAAGAAAAAACAATCTTCCCGTCCGGCATATAAATCGGGTCAATGTCATTATACTTGGTAAATTTAAATGCTGCTTGTCCGAACTGTGATAAATTTATAAATCTGTCCGTGAATGTTATCTTTCTGAATCCTGTTCCGTCTTTCTTTATTTCATATATTCGCCAGGAACTGTCCCTGTGCTCAACTCCGGCAAATATTATTCTGATTCCATCCCAATTTACACATGGCTGTTGAACATCCACTATCGATATTCCGTTGAACGACATCGTGCTGTCGATTAATGTTATAATGTTACCAGTCTCATTTTTTATCATTAATCTTCCGCCGACTACAGAAAATCTTGAATGCGGTCCCATACCAGGTATTAATCCTGCTTGTGGATACAGTATATTCCCGTTCATATAATGATTCCTTGATACAAATACTACCGGAAAATCAATTGATTTTGGGTACAAATCAATTGAGGTAAGAATAATAAATATAGTAATTAGTATTTGTTTTTTCATTATCTGTAATATAGGAACTAATAATTGAACATTCACGTTTTAAAATTAGTTTACTTAACACATTTTTTCAATAACTTAAATAAGAATGAAAACAACAGTACTTCTCTTTTTTTCACTAATTTCTGCTTTTTTGTTTGTCCCTCAACTCTTTTCACAGGGGTTAAACTCTATTACGGCTTCCAACTCACAGAATGTTATGGCTGTCGGTAATAATGGTAAAATACTCAAGACTTCGACAGGCGGAAACGGGTGGAGTTTATACGTTGTAAATAATACTGTTAATTACAATTCTGTTTCTTCTGCCGGGAATTATTATTTTCTTTCAGCAAGCAATGGGAGAGTTTATAAAACTTCAGTAAATGTTATAAACCTTACTGAACAAAATACGGGAGTAACAGCCTCATTAAATTCGGTCACTTTTTTGGATTCTCTGAACGGATTTGCATGCGGAGCTAATGGTACTGTTATTAAAACTACTAATGGCGGCACAAACTGGACAAATACTAATAATAACATCGGTTCAGTGATTTTAAATTCGGTTTCGTTTAAAGATTTAAATAATGGAGTTATAGTCGGTGATAGCGGAAAAGTATTTCTTACTTCGAACGGTGGACTTAATTGGACTTTGCAGCCATCGCTAACCAACAGAAATCTGCTTAATGTAAAATATTATAATCAAGGAATTGTAATTGTTGGTGAATATGGTGTAATAATAAAGAAAGATAATATTAACAGTTTTTATAATTTGAACTCGAAGACAAATTCCGACATAAGAGGTATTTCAGGTACTTTTGAAAATAATCACATTTGCGGTGGCGGAGGTTTTATTCGTAACAATAAAAACGGATCATCGGGATATCTTAATTTTGAAGTCAATCCTATGATGGCAAATCTCGTTGATATTGTTTTTGCCGATTCGCTCATTGGTTATGCTGTCAGCAGTCTTAATGATGCAGTTATTAAAACAATAAACGGGGGCACTAACTGGGATCTGCCGGCAGGTACAAACGTCAATATTAGCTGGGTCTCTAAACTTTCCGCCTCAAACGGAATTGGAAACAATCTTTGTCAGCACCCATTTGACAGGAATGCAATGTACGTAATGTACGGCAATACAGTGTATGTAAGCAGAAACAGGGGAGAGACCTGGAGCTCAATAGCAACAACGTCCCTCGGGACTCGTGCACATTCCTTTTACGTTAGTCCGCTTGACACAAATGTATGGGTTGCAGCTATTGAAAGCTCACCGGACAAAGTGATTAAATCAACAAACTACGGTGTTACATGGACTACTATCCTTTCTAAAAATTTCAGTAACTATGGGCAGCCTCTCGAGATGGACCAGAATAATCCCTCAGTGTTTTATTTTGCTCCCGATGGCGGCGGCTTTTATAAATCTCTCGATACCGGTTCAACTTTTACAGAAATTTCAGGTAACTATTCATTCAGAAGTCCCTGCGACCTGATTGTTATGCACGACAGTTCAAATATTGTCTTTGTCGCCGATGGTGTTACAGGTTCCGGAGTTGCCAAGATATTTAAGTCAACTAATGGTGGAGTTAATTGGCTGGATGTTCATACGAATGCAAGTTCGAGTGAAATACCTTCTATGGCAAATGTGATATTTGACAAAAGCATTATTTATGCAACTAACTGGCCAAGCGGTGCTATTTACAGAACAACGAACTATGGCGATAACTGGACTTTGCTCAGAACTAATTCGGGCTCCGGTTGGGCTTCCGATATGTGCAGGGAAGATCCGACTTTGGTTTTAACAGGTTCGTACGGTTCTTCTTCATGGCTTTCTACTGACGGTGGTGCAAGTTTCTCAACTTTTCCAGCTTCAGGAGGGGCGGGTGCCGGTATGATCGTTCCCGAAAGAGGTTATCAACTGAATATGATGACTGGTGCACTTTTAAAGATGAATTTCGTTTATTCGGTTCTTACTGATGTAGAAGAAAATAACATCACTACTATAGTTCCTGAAAAATTCAAATTATATCAGAATTATCCTAATCCATTTAATCCGGTAACAAGAATTAAATTTGATTTACCAAAAGGTAACAACGTTAAAATAGTTCTTTATGATAATATTGGTAGAGAATTGAAGACTATTCTGAATGAATACAGAAATGCCGGAACTTATGAAATAAATTTTGACGGAAGTAAATTGAGTACCGGTGTATATTTTTACAGACTAATATCAGGAAGTGTTTCCGAAACTAAAAAAATGATTTTAACCAAATAACAAATAATAATATGATTAAGAAAATTCTTATTTCTTCAGTTGTTATAATTCTGGGAATTGCTTTGTACACAAACATTAAAGCATTTTCAACTGGGATTGTTGGTCTTACAAAAAGGGCAGGAAATACAGAAGGATGTACGTGCCATGGTTTCAGTCCAACAACTTCAGTTAATATTTCTTTCCAGGGTCCTGATTCTGTTGTCTATGGTGACACTGTTAATTTCACTGTTAGTATGACCGGCGGTCCATTAACAAGAGGGGGCATCGACATCTCAGCAGGAAACGGGAAAGTGGTTCTCAGCCAGTCGGATAATACTTTGCAGAGCCTTGAGGGTTCTCCGGGTGTTTTTGAACTCACGCATGTAACTCCAAAAGCGCCTGTATCTGGATCAGTTACCTGGACTTTTAGATATATAGCTCCAATTTCAGGGTCAAAAGATACTTTGTTCTCAACAGGGAATTCTGTTGATTTTACGGGGGGTAATAACAACGACTCATGGAATTTTGGACAAAATAAAGTTATTATATTGAAAGCACCCACAGCCATAACAGGCACAAATGAAGTAATTGATAATTTTCACTTAAACCAGAATTACCCGAATCCGTTTAATCCTGTTACAAAAATTAATTACTCAATTTCAAAAAGCGGCAATGTTAAACTCTCTGTCTTTGATAGTAAAGGTAATCTTGTAAGGAATCTGGTTAATGAAAGAAAATCAGCAGGTGAATATAACGTTGAATTCAATGGAAATGGTTTGAGCAGCGGTATTTATTTCTACATTATTAATGTCAACGGATTAAGTGAATCAAAAAAAATGATGCTGGTTAAATAGTTCTTTGTCTTTTCATAAATAAAGGCAGTCTTTACGGCTGCCTTTTGTGTTTCTGTAAAAGGTTATTTTCAGACCTTACACGTGCTACTTAAGTAAAACAATCCTGTAAACAGATGTATAATCATTATCTCCGTCTATAAACAACTTGCAATAGTATATTCCGCTTGCGTAGTTTTTGCCGTTAAAATAAGATGTGTAATTCCCTGCAGGTCGTAAATCATTGCTAATAAGATTCTTTACCTCTCTTCCTAAGACATCATAAACTTTCAAAGTAATGTATCCATTAATCGGCAGATTGAAGTTAATTCTTGTTGTTGTATTAAAAGGATTCGGATAAGCCGCAAGCTGTACAAGGTCTTTTTTCTTAGGCTGCTGACCCCCGCTGAAAATTGATGTATCAATGTATATACTTTTCCTAACACCCATTCCTGTTTGATCATTGCTTTCAAAATATGAATACCAAAGAGTAAGATTGTTTTTGTCCTCGAAAATCCCCGTTGAACGGTAAATTTGTGCATGTCCGTAGTTTTCCTTTCTCATTAGCGGCTCGGGTGCGAGGTCCCATTTAATGAGGTCTTTGCTTCTTGCAATGTATAAATCATTGTTCTTTGAACTTGCGACATCGTACTTCCCCGCAATAAGCATGTAGTACATACCGTCAAAATTATTTCTTAATACATTTATATGCCATGGCTGGAAACTCTTGCTGGTATTGAATATTACACGCTGTTTAATCTGCTGATCCCATCCCTTCATCAACTCAATGTTGCTTAAATAACTAACCTCAAACTTACTGTCAGGTGTTTTCCCGACAAAAAACATGTAATACTTGTTAGCTTTAATAAGAGATGGTGCAAATGTCATCCGTTGATAGCTCGTTTGCTTTAGAATGGTAATAGAATCAGGATTAGAGAAATTGCTGTCGTACATAACCATTTTCACGTTCTGGTAAAACTTCTCATGTTTTTGAGAAAATGTCTCATTGTACACCATAAAATATTTTCGATTATCATACAAAACATCCGGGTCATTGTTGTAAGCATTCCTATAATTTGGAGGAACAGTAGGCATGTTAATCAATGGTCTTCTCGTTCCCGGTATCTCAGTAAAGTTAAACCCGTCTACGCTTTCAAGAACCGATGGATTCTCAAAATCGTCATCGCTGAAGGGAAATGGTGTCATTACCATTTTGTATTTACCATCATGCCCGATAATAACGTCCGGATGTATCGCTTGATTTGTTCCGTCGTATGTTTTTACTATTAAGTCTCTGTTGTTATCGGTTTCATAGAATAAAATCAAATCATTGCTAAGCCCTGTTTTTATAGGAAGTATAATATTCCACGAATTCCTCCACGATGAATCTACATCGCCGATTATTAAATTGTCGTTTCCTGTTTTGTAAAATCTGCAGTCTCCTGATTCCCGAACGTAAAACAAAAGGTTGCCGTATTCTCTTCCGTCACCGAAATCACCCGTTTCTATGTAAGTGATATTCTTTGGAAACTCAGTGTTAATCGGTATTTCTGTAAAATACGGTGCGGATGAATTGTAACGGAATAGTGATACCTGACCGCCCTGGTTTTTATTGAAGGGGTCATAAGTTATTATACCTTTCGTCCCGTTTTCAAATGTAATTCTTTTTATGGTTTCCCATGTCTGCCTTTTCATAAATACAGAACCCCATAAAGAATCTATTTTGTAATCGCCCGAATTATTCTTTGTGATTTTGTATAAATTAGCAATGCTGTCTTTTGCATCGTAGAAAAGAAATTCATTCCTGGTTTCGCGGTAAGAATCCATTAATACTATCTCAGTCCATGTTTTTCTGATTGAAGTAATTTTGCTTTGTACAATCAGCTCCAGATATTTTCCCAGATTGCAGATTTCTGCAGTACCATTATACTGATCATATAATAAAAGTTCATCCTTGCCGTCACCATCAAAATCGTGTGCAATTATTCTGTACCATGACCGGCTTAAATCATAGTAACTTCTGGCTATCGTTAACTCGGAATCTAAAAGTAATGCTATGCCGTTTGACCTGTCATAAAAGAAAAGAAAGAATGTATTGTTGTAGCGAATCTGTGTAACCGAGCTTACTGTTTCCATGAACTCAAAACCAAAGTAAGCTAATTCGTCAAGATTGTTTCCACTGGTTGTGTATATTTCAAACGAGCCGTCAAGGTTGTTGACTTGTGCATATATATTACTGAATAGCACAAATGTTAAGGGAATTGCTAAGAGGTAAATTCTCTGCATATTTTATGCTGTTTAATACGCAAAATATAGTAATGAATTAATTACAATGAAACAGCAAATTTTAACCCTGAATTAATGATTTCGTTATCAGCTAAATACCGATTTGAAAAAACCTTTATCGTTATTCGTTTCAGGGACAAAATTCTCGCTTTTTCCTAAATCTTTTAAAATTGTCTTTTCCTTTGATGATATTTTCTTTGGTATAAAAACGTGAATCTTTACCAGCTGGTCGCCTCTGCCGCCGCTGTTGAGATGTCGTATTCCTTTATCTCTCATGCGCAGTATGCTGCCTGATTGCGTTCCCGGTTCTATTTTAAGCTTTGCTTTACCGTTCAAAGTTGGAACAACAACATCTGCTCCGAGTACAGCATCCGTAATACTTATTCTTAAATTATATATAATATCATCATTATCTCTTATAAAATAATCATGCTTTGATTCTTCTATAAAAATCAACAGGTCCCCTGAATGCCCTCCTCGAGACCCCGCATTTCCCTTTCCTCGTAATGATATGTATTGACCGTCTGATACACCCGCGGGAATTTTAATCGTTTCCGTCTCTTCACCTTTAACTCTTCCGTCTCCGTGGCACTCAGTGCATTTATCTCTTACAATTTTCCCCTCACCATGACAGTTGCTGCATTCAGATACATTAACAAACTGTCCGAATATCGAACGCGATACCTGTTTTATTTCTCCTGCACCATTGCATACTGAACATGTAACATAACCGCTGCTTGATTTTGCTCCGGTTCCGTTGCATGTTTGGCAAGTCTTGAGTTTTTTAATTTTAATTACTTTTTCCGTTCCGTCAGCAATCTCTTCATAAGTCATTTTAATCGTTATCTTCATGTCAGACCCGGGAATTCCCTGTGAACGCCTTCTGCCTCTCGAAGAACCGCCTCCAAAGAATTCATCAAATATACTTCCGCCCCCGAAACCTCCGAAGATATCCCCGAAATGAGAAAATATATCGTTAACATTGTCAAAGCCCGAGAATCCTGTCGAGTTAACACCCTGATGTCCGAATTGATCATATCTCTGACGTTTCTGCTGGTCTGAAAGTACTTCGTATGCTTCAGCGCATTCTTTGAAATTTTCCTCTGCTTCTTTATTGCCCGGGTTCCTGTCCGGGTGGTATTTCATCGCAAGCTTTCTATATGCAGATTTTATCTCGTCGTTAGTTGAATTTTTTTGTACGCCAAGTATTTCGTAGTAATCTCTTTTTGTCATGTCTTATTCCTTCTCGGCAGATACTATAACTTTTGCAAATCTGATTACTTTATCTTTTAGTTTATAACCCTTTTCTACCACTTCAGTCACAGTATGCGGTGGAACATCATCATTTTGTACCTGTAGTAATGCGTCGCATGTGTCAACATCAAATTCTTTTCCCTGTATATCAATTTCTTCAAGTCCTTCGTTCTTTAATGTTGTCTTGAATTTATCTGCTATAAGCTGCATTCCTTGTTTTAGCGTATCAAAATCTTTTGTTTCCTCTTTTTCTATCGATTCTATTGCACGGTTTATGTCATCATAAACAGGAAGCAGGGATTTTATTAAATTTTCAGATGCGTATTTAATATAATTTGAAATTTCGTTGTCAGAACGCTTTTTGTAATTTTCAAACTCAGCAGCTTTGCGTATGAAAGCATCCTTGTAATATTCTGCTTCTGACTTTAATTTTTCTGCCTCTGTAAGTTGAATCTCTTCTGTTTTATTCTTTGTTGCTTCTGTATTTTCTTCCTGTTTAGTCTTCTCGCTTTGCTTCTTTTCTTCTGCGTGTGTTTTGTGTTTATCGTTTTTCTTCATTTAATCTTTAAAACTCCTGTCTATTGGTTTAATTCTGATATTAATTTTGATGTATATTCAACTAATGAAATCATTTTTGCATAGTTCAATCTCTTAGGTCCTATTATTCCAATCTTTCCGTTTACTCCTCCTATGGAATAATCAGCGCAAACAACAGAGTAATCCTTTAGTTTCTTCTCATCATTTTCCGATCCGATTTTTATGCTGACCTCATCCTTGTTTTTCCCCGGATTCTGAAAAATGTGTATCACTAAATTTTTGTTCTCGGTTAAGGTTATAATATTCTTAAAATTATCGTGGTCTTCAAATTCCGGCTGTCTTATTATTTCTCCGGTTCCGGAAATGTGGACCTTGCTACCTTTTTCTTCTTCACTGTTTATTTTTCCGATAGAATCAAAAAACAACTGAAGCAGCTCCGGCTCTTCATTTTTATAATCGCTTATCCTTTCAGCGAATGTTTCCTTTATTTGTAGTAATGTTAAACCGGTTAGGCGCTCATTTAAAATCTGTGCTATCTTTTCTATCTTATGGAAATGAATCTCGTTATCAATTTCCATTATAAGGGTTTTTACATATCCCGATTTTATCGTAATTACCAATAAAAGTTTGTAAGCCGAAATTGAAAATACCTCGAGCTTTTCGAATACTCCCGAACTTAAAAATGGCTGAGTGACTACCGCAAGCTGATGAGATATCATGCTTAACAGCTTTGATGTCGCTGAAAGCAAATCGTCAGAATCATATATGTTATTCTTGCTTTCCTCGATGTTGTTCTTTATTAGATCGATTTCATTCTTATTCAGATTTTCCCTGCTCATTAACTCGTCAACGTAATATCTGTAACCTTTGTCAGTTGGCTTTCTTCCCGCCGAAGTATGAGGCGTTTCAAGAAGATTCATGTCCTCAAGGTCGCTCATTACGTTGCGTATTGTTGCAGATGAAAGATTCAACCCTGTCTGTTTCGAAATCAATCTCGAACCGACAGGTAATCCGTATTTAATAAAATTATCTACAATGTACCTTAGAACTTCTTTTTCTCTATTTGAAAGTTTTTCAACCATTTATTTTAGCTCAACATTCAAAATAACAACTTTAAAAATTTAATAAAATTCATATTTTCATTCAATTTATGTATAGCAATTTGCACCTAAGATTTATTCCACTATTTGCCGTTAAGAAATAAATGATTTAATTGAATAGAAAGCCGTATCTATTAGTTTTGCATATTATTGTAAAAACACAACATTATACAAAAAGCCGTTTTAACTGATTAGTTTTGCTTTTATAATCCTGAAAAATCCTGTTATTTTCAGTCCTATAAACAACATGCTGTATAATAATGGATTGTAGTTGTGCTTCTTAAAATACCTGAGGCAGTCGTTATTCCATATTTTTATCATTCCTGACCTGTCCTTGTAAATGCTGATTCCTTCCATGTGTTTGACTTTTGCATCTGGAAAAAATACGAGTTTAAATCCTGCGTCAGATATTCGCTTGCAAAAATCCACATCATTATAAAACATTATAAACCTTTCATCTAGTCCCCCTACAGATTCAAGAACCTTTCTCTTTAAAAGCAGAGCCGCTCCCATCGGCTGATCTACCTCTCTCATAGTGTTGTGGTCAAAATACCTCATTTTCCACCTTGAGAAAAATTCGCTCTTTGGAAACAGTGTCGCAAGCATCAGCATTTCTGAAAACATGTCCCAATAGGTTGGAAAGGTTCTGCATGAAAACTGTATGTCTCTGTGATACGATAAAAGCTGAGGTGCAACAACACCCACACTTTCATTATCATCCAGATATTTCATCATATCTGCTACCGCACTGTCGAGTATTTCTGTATCAGGATTTAATATGAAAATGTAATCGCCCGTTGATGCGTGTATTGCCTGGTTGCAGGCTTTTGTAAATCCAAGATTAGAATCGTTCTTAATGAAAACGATTTTCTGATCTGTAACCCTGAGGAAGTTTTCTATCGTTTTTACAGTATTATCTGTCGATGCATTATCTACTATAACTGTTTCTAACTTAAGTCCGGGTACCCTTGAAGTTGCATGAAACAGCATATTTAGGCATTCTGCAATCTCATCTTCGCTGTTCCAGGTTACGAGTGCAATTGTAAGTGATGACATCTTAATATTTTACCAGCCTTGTATCTTTTTTAAATACTTCGTCATTTCTTTTCGGGTAATCAAGCATGTAGTGAAGTCCTCTTGATTCTTTTCTCTTTATCGCAGATTCAATTATCATGTATGCGACTAAAACAAGGTTTCTTAACTCAAGTATCTCAACTGTTATTTTTGTTCGTTTGTAATAGTCCTTAATTTCATTCCTTAACATTTTTATCCTTCTGAATGCTCGTTGTAGTCTCACTGTATTCCTCACAATCCCGACATAATCGTTCATCAATTCTTTTATTTCTCTCTTGTCATGAGATATCAAGACCCATTCATCTGCGTTTATCGTTCCCTTTTCATTCCAGTCTAATATTTCTTTGTGTAATTTTCCTATTCCGTTTCCATTCTTGCTCTTTGAATATATTGTGTTAATATTTTTCTTAATATACTTATATATTGCATCTGAGAATACAACTGCTTCAAGCAGCGAATTTGAGGCAAGTCTGTTCGCCCCGTGTACTCCCGTCATCGTCACTTCTCCGCAGGCAAAAAGATTCTTTAAGGATGTCCTTCCGTTAAGGTCAGTAGTTATGCCTCCGCATGCGTAATGAGCCGCCGGGACTACAGGTATCATTTCTTTAGTAATATCTATTCCTTTCGTGAGGCAAGTTTTGTATATATTCGGAAAATATTTCTTGACCTTTTCTGCTCCTATTGGTTTTGTGTCAAGATATACAAACTTGTCTCCGCTCTTTTTCATCTCGTTATCAATTGCCCTCGCTACTATATCACGGGGTGCGAGTGATTTCCGTTTGTCATATTTGTGCATGAACTCTTTTCCATTCCTCGTTCTTAATACTGCACCCGCTCCCCTCACAGCTTCGGATATAAGAAATACCTGCGTATCATCATCTATTTCTTTCTCATACAGCGATGTTGGATGAAACTGAACAAACTCCATATTCTCAACAACGCATCCCGCTCTGTATCCAATCGCAAAACCGTCTCCCGTCGCTATTGCAGGATTAGTCGTATGTAAATAAACCTGCCCTAATCCCCCCGTTGCCAATATCGTATTTCTCGACACTATCTTTTCGACCTTCTTCCGTTTTATGTTGTATGCGTAGACCCCGTAACAAGCATTCTTTTCTCTGTTCTTTCTTGTGTGTCTGTATCTTTTTTCTAATTCTTCTTTGTTCTTTTTCAGGTTTCTTTTCGTGAGCAGGTCTATCGCAAAATGGTATTCAAGTACGTCTATATTTTTATTAATCGAAACCTCGTGAAGTAAAGCCCTCTCAATCTCTTTCCCGGTCAGGTCTCTTGCGTGTACTATCCTGCTTTTCGAGTGTCCGCCTTCTTTACCAAGCAATAGCCTTCCGTTCTCTTGAGTGAATTTTACTCCTAAATCTAAAAGCTCATATATCCTGGTCGGACCCTCTTTTACTATCTTTTCTACTGCGTCAAGATGGCAAAGATCTCCTCCGCATGACATAGTATCTTGTATATGAAGTTCGAAATTATCATCATCCGCAAGCACTGAGGCTATTCCGCCTTGTGCATAATTTGTGTTAGATTCGGCTTTCCTCTTCTTCGTTACAATCAGCACTTTCCCTAAAGTGCTCAGCTTCAAAGCAAGAGAAAGTCCTCCTATTCCGCTTCCTACAATTAAAAAATCAGTTATCATATGTTTTAAAAATACATCTTAATTAACGTATTTGAAATGTAAAATGTCTTAATTCCTGATATCTCAATAAAAAAGGCTTCCGGTAAGAAAGCCTCATTTGTTTAAATTTATTTACGAATTTATTTTGTTCCTAATTTTACTACTACAGTTATTTCTTCTGTTCCTCTTTTCACGACTACATTTACATCCTGTCCGGGTTTATATTCACCTAAAGCTGCTGTGTAATCATACAAATTATTAATTTCTTTGTCCCCGAATTTTATCATTATATCTCCTGCAAGTATCCCGGCTTTCTCGGCAGGACTTCCGGACTGAACACCCGATATCTTATACCCCGCATCTGAATAACTGAAATCAGGAACCGTTCCTACGTATACTCTAACTGACTTTCTTTCACCTTTGTTTTCTTCTTTTACCGCAACCTTTGTAAATTCAGGTTTTACGTCTCTCGTACTCAGGTCATACGCCATATCATAAACCATATTAAGGACTTTTTGCTGTCCTTCCGTATTTATCTTATCAGGTGTATCTGTCGGTTTGTGATAATCTGTATGTAAGTCAGTAAAAAACATCAGTACCGGTATATCTTTTGCATAAAAAGATGAATGATCTGAAGGACCGAAACCCTCGGGATTCATCGATGTATTAAAATTATATTTCTTGTTTAGCTCTTCAATCATCGGTGTCCAGTAAGTGGATGTACCTGTTCCGTTTAATATTAATTTATCATCTTTAAGCCTCCCTACCATGTCCATGTTCAGCATTGCAACTATATTGTAATTCTTGAATTCATCCGATTTTGCGAAGTAAGACGAACCAATTAGTCCCTCTTCCTCAGCTGTAAAACATATGAATAAAACACTTCTCTTTAGCTTGTCCTTTTCTGATGATAGTTTTTGAGCAATCTCAAGTACTCCGGTAGTTCCGGATGCATTGTCATCAGCACCTACATGGGGTAATTTGTCCTTTCCTCTGTACATCGAATTCTGTCCGCCGTATCCTAAATGGTCGAAGTGAGCACCAATTACTATTACTTCATTTTTCAAGACAGGGTCGCTGCCCTCCAGAAATCCCACAACATTTCCCGTTTTGGCTGTATTCTTTTCAAGGTCAACTTCATATTCAACAGATACTTCCTTTATCTCAAATGAATTAGGTTTTATTCCGCTGTTTATTCCTTCCTGAATCTTGCTTAAGTCATATCCTCTTTGTTTTAAGAATGATTCTATAATGCCTCTCTTAGTATTTATAGTCGGTATGCCCGAATTCTGTGAAACCATGTCAAATCCTACGTCCATCAGTATATCAGCATTGCTGGAAGTGGAATTAATTGGCGGTGTTATAATTATTACACCAGCAGGTTTTAAATCTTTAAACGAGGCAATCTTAGTTCTCAATTCTTCAAACTTTGCGAATTTGTCATTATTTGGATTCATCGTTGTAGGAGAGTATCGCATTATTACGATTACTTTTCCCTCGACGTCAATCATATTTCCATTTGCGTCTTTAAAATCACTGTAGTCGAGCATAGGAGCGTTTATACCGTATCCTGCAAAAACCAGACCCCCTTTTACTTTTCCGTTTGATGATAATCCTAAAGGAGTGAAATCTGATTCGCTTATGCTAACCTGTTTCCCGTCATCGTAAAACTTAAGAGTGTTAGCTTTGCCCTTTTTAACTCCATTGTTCATATCAAACCTTTGTATAAAAGCACTGTCTCCCTTTGGTATCAATCCGTACTTTTCAAATTCCCTGCTTATATACTCCCTCGCAAGTATGTCGCCCTGCGTTCCAGGATATCTGCCTTCCAGTTTTTCCGATGCAAGATAATTTATATGTTCATATATTTCTTCTTTTGTTATTTCATTACTTCTGACTTTGTCAATTTCGTTTTGCGAGTATCCAATACCCGATATGAAAAGTAAAAGTAATAATCCTAATATTCTGTTTTTCATTTAATATTATTTATTTACCGTTTTATTGAATAATTATTATAACTTCTAAGTAACTTAACTAATTTGGAATTAGGGGCTAACAACTAACAACTATCAACTAACAACTAACTACTAACAACTATGCGTTCTTTGCATCCGCCGTGACGGATTAATTAGCCGGTGTGTTCCCGCTCATAACACTGTGCGGTATGCTGAAAATTATCAGCGTCACAATCGATGCTATAAGTATCCATTTACCGGGATTCTTACCTCTGTAAACTTGTATAGTTGCTGCTATCCAGAGTATCCACGCAATTAGAGTTTTATTATCAGTTAAGTCTATTCCGAATGGTATTCCCGTCCATAGCTCACCAAAAGCATACTTCTGCACCACTGGTCCCAGTATCATTCCTCCGACCGTAATAAATCCTAATGACCATAAAGCGAATTTTTTGAAGTTCGGCTCTTTGTTGAAAAACTCAAATCCTGCTCGCGTCGATACCAGCATCGCCGTAAATATTAGTATAATATGTATAATAAGTACAATCATCGGAACGTCTCCTTTGTACCTTAAAACTACAGGATGACTCGGTATTTCTGTCTTCTGATCTTCCTTTAAAACTAATACTTTGTATTCAAATTTTTGTGCAGGTGTTTTATAAACTTTGTCCTTTTCTGCTGGAAATTCACCCGTTAATGTTCCGTTTTCATACTTCATTTCAACGAGTGTTTTATCGTCTTTTGTATCGTATCTTCTGTATTCTATATATCCCTTTATTCCTGAATCAATATTCTCAAGCTTTACATTTACAAGTTTTGATGTGTCACAGCTTCTGTCAAACTTATACTTAATCTCTTTTCCTTGAAATGATGCAGCTCCGCTTTCGGGATATGTAGGTCCTGTCAGGCGCTGGTAATATGCTGACCCTGCCGTAATTACAAACGCTAGTATCCAGTACAATACAATTTTGAACGACCAGCGGCTCTTATTTTCGATTTTTGTGGGTGTATTTTCGTCCATTTAACTTTCTCCGGTTTTAAACAACTGACAAACATAATAAATGCAGTTATTTAATTCTATCCTTATCAACATCAATTTTCCCTGTAAAATTCAGTTATTCCCGTACCCAATAATGTATAATTTATTGTTTTATCTGTAAATAAATTCTTATTCTATTCCGAAATTCTCGAACTTTATCCAGCCAATTTTGTTTATTATTTTCAAATTAATAATAAATATGATTGATATTCAATATCTGTGGATTGGATTTAATATTTTCGTGTTGATTATGCTTGCTCTCGACCTTGGTGTCTTTCACCGCAAATCTCACGAAGTTAACATTAAAGAAGCTCTTATTTGGAGCTTTGTATGGATTTCTCTTGCCTTAATTTTTAATTATGGCGTTTATTTATACATGGGAAAAGTAAAAGCACTCGAGTTTTTTACCGGTTATGTTCTGGAAAAATCTCTGAGTGTTGATAATATTTTTGTGTTTATTCTTGTTTTTTCTTTCTTTAAAGTCCCGCCAAGTTATCAGCATAAAGTCCTGTTTTGGGGAATTCTCGGTGCTCTTGTGATGAGAGTTATTCTTATTTTCTCAGGGGTTGCATTGCTTACAAAATTTCATTGGCTGATTTATATTTTCGGAGCATTCCTTATCTTTACGGGTGTTAAGATGCTTATGCAAAAAGACAGCCATGTAGAACCCGATAAAAATATTCTTGTGCGTTTGTTTAAGAAGTTCTATCCCGTTACAAACGAATATCACGGCGATAAATTCTTCGTTAAAATTAATGCAAAGAAATACGCTACACCCATGTTTGTAGTACTTCTGGTTATTGAGTTCACTGACCTTGTCTTTGCTGTCGATTCAATTCCCGCAATTCTGGCAATCACTAACGATACTTTTATCGTTTATACTTCCAACGTGTTTGCAATTCTTGGTTTACGCTCTTTGTATTTTGCACTCGCGGGTGTCATGAAATATTTCCGCTTCCTGAAAATCGGTTTGTCAATAATTCTTGTTTTTGTCGGTGTAAAAATGATGATTGTAGACTTTTACAAATTTCCCATTTCTATATCGCTCGGTATTATTGTCTCAATTCTTGCGATCTCTGTTATTGCATCACTAATCATTAAACAAAAACCGGAGTCCGAATCAGTATAGACCTATTGAATAATCCTCCTTCCTAAGCTCTGCTTAGGAGGGTAGACTATTTGGTTAAATCTTTTATTTGTTTTAACTCTTGCTGCTCTGTTACTCTGCGATAAAATTTTTCATTTGTTCGGTCTTTCTGTATCAAGCGCACCTCTAAAATTACAATGAACATTTTCATCTTTTAAATTAATCCTGTGTTTCCTAACTTACCCATAAATTAATTTTGTTCTATGCGGGTTTTAATTACAGGTGGTAGCGGTCTGCTCGGTCAGTACCTGAACGAGAAAATATCTGAAGAAAACGAAATATTAACTCTTTACAATGATAACAAGGGAAACTGCAGGAATTTTAATTCCCTGAATGCAGATATCCGCGATTGGGCTAAGATGTCTTCTTTCTTCAATAATTTCAGACCCGAGGCAGTTGTACATACAGCTTGTTATTCTCGTCCCGAACAGTGCGCAAAACTTTCGCGCGACGATGTATACCTGCTTAATGTTGAGGCTACTGAATTGATTGCTCAGCTCTGTAATGATTTTCATGCAAAGCTTGTCTACACTTCAACCGACCTTGTTTATGACAGCGTTAAAGGAGGTATGCTAAGCGAAGAAAGTATTCTTAACCCGCTGACTTTGTACGCTGAGTCAAAACTCATGGGGGAGTTGTCAGTTCAGAAATATTCTGATGACTATATTATTCTCCGCACCGCTTTGCTCATTGGTTTCGGTAAAACTCATTCCCGTAATAACTTTCATCTTACTTACGAAAAACTTAAAGAGAGGAATAAAGTTAACCTATTCCGTGACCAGTACAGGACACCGCTGTCCCTTTTCGATGCCGCTGACATGATAAACGATTTACTTAAAATGAACGTTCGTAATGAGGTTCTAAATTTCGGAGGAGCTGATAGAGTCTCCCGTGTAGAAATCGGTAAAGCGCTTTGCGAATATTTTAATTTCGATGATTCCCTTATTAATGAGCTATCCTGCAAAACAGTAGAAGGTCTGCCGCAAGTCCCTGATGTTTCAATGAATACAGATAAACTGAGAAGCTTCGGTTTCAGCATGAAAAACTTCTCCGATGTTATTAAGCAAATTTGCGATAGGGGAATTGTATAGTTTTGCAAAATAAAGTAAATCAACTGCTTATTGGTCAGAAAGTTCTCATCGTTCAAAAACATCATCAGGGCTCAGGTGAATTGACCGAGGGCATTGTTTCAAAAATTCTTACCAAAAGTAAATCACATCCCCATGGTATAAAAGTCCGTCTCGAATCGGGTGAAATCGGTAGAATCAAAAAAATCTTCTGAATCAGATTTCCACCCGCTAAATATTTGTCTGCGTTTTCTGTGTTACTATGTTTAAAAACTTTGTAATAAAAACAAACTTTTATAAAAGAAAAAATCTCAAGTGTTTTCTTTGCGTCCTTTGCTTCCTTTGCGACCCTTGCGGTAAAAATCATCTTTCTTGTTTTAGTATTTGTTCTCTGCGCTCTCTGGGTACTCTGCGGTTAAATTCTTTGTTATTGTTTGTCTTTATTTTGTTTGTAGCCATCGGCTACGCCGTGCTCTTTCTGTTCTTAGTGGTAAATCTTTTTATCAGTGAAAATCATAAAAAATTCAGGTTAATCATTGTGCGCTCTTTCTCTTCTCTGTGTCCTCAATGATAAAACATCTTTTGCTCTTTCCTTCTCTTTCCCGCGGGTAACAAATCCATTTCTCTTCATCATCGTAAATCATATTCCTTCAGTTCTTATCAGTGTGCTGCTTGTGATTTATTAATATCTTTTTCCCCAATTCACTTTAAGCATCAGTGATAATCCGCTTTCATCTGTGAAAATCCGTGTTCTATTATTTTTCTTTATCGTAATTATTTTGCAAAGATGTTATTTTCACTTTTCTTACCTCAAATTATTGTATTTCATAATAAACCAAATTATCATAAATTTAATCAATTAGTTCCCCTAAATAATTATTACTATAAATGAAAAAACTCATTTACGTTTTCTTGGTTGTTCTCAGTGTTGCTCTTTTCTCATGCACGGAAGATAAGAACAGCAATCCCGTCAATCCGCAGTCTGTGGTTCTTACAGATGAATTAAGGTCAAAACTCAGTTTTGCAGCTGACAGCGTTTTCATGCGCATCAGTACTCCCGGCATGATGGCTCTGTTCTCCGCTGAAGGTGAAACCGATTTAGTCCTGAAAAGGGGCGTCAGTAATCTCGTTACTGGCGAGCTCATGAACGAAAACTATTATTTTCGAATTGCGAGTAACTCAAAACCATTCACAGGGCTTGCTGTTCTTATGCTCGTTGACGAGGGCAAAATTAATCTTGATAGTTCTATTTCGTACTATCTTCCGCAATACAATATTCCAAACGGTAATCTAATAACTGTACGCATGCTTGGAAGGATGAAAAGCGGATTATTCAATTATTCCGACGATGAACCTTTCTGGGCTGATTTTGTAGCAAGCGGTTTCACAAAAACATACATACCCGATACTCTGCTTGCTATTGCCTTCAGGCATCCGGTTAATTTTCCGCCCGATGCAGATTACGAGTATTGTAATACCAACACTGTTCTTCTTGGCCTTCTTATGGAAAAAGTTACAGGTTTGAAAGCTGATGAAGTCATTTACGGCAAAATATTCAGACCGGTTGGTTTGCTTAATACTTTCTGGCCTAATACAGTATTTCTTCCATCTCCCTACATTCATGGCTACTCCGCTGCTTTTGGTCCTTTAACGGAAGCTACTAACTGGAATCCTTCGTGGGGTTATACCGCAGGTGCCATAATCTCGAATTTCTCCGACATGAAAATTTGGTCTAAAATTGTCGCTGACGGTACTTATCTGTCTCCTCAGATGAAAGCAGAGAGATTTAACTGGGTCAACGACCACTACGGTTTTCAAGTCATGAAAGTTGGAAATTGGATTGGACATCCCGGAAATATGTACGGATTCAATTCTCATTTCCTCTATCACACACAGAAAAAACTCACAATGCTTATTTTGACTAATCGTGAAGATAATACCCCTGTAGAGTTTTTCTCCGATGCTTTTAGAAGAATTATTGGAAACTAATTTAAATCCCGCATTCGTACTTAAATAACAAACCCCGGCATTGCCGGGGTTTGTTTAAATCTAAATTACAATATACCCCCTCTATTATTAATCACAACATTTTTTGAGTATTGGGACACAATATTTAGTGCAAAAATTTTTACCCCTTCGATTTCCTTAAATCTTCTCGTTTAAATTCAGTATGCAAAAATTTTTGCACATCTTTTTCATGTTATAGTTTTCATTTTTTGTCGTGATTAATAATAGAGGGGCATGCTTAAAATTGATTCTTATGCTTTGATTGTCCTGCTTTACATAAAGCATATAATTTGTTTGAATTTTTGATGTTTTTAGGTATGTTCTCGGTTCGTTCTTGTTTGATTCTCGTTTAAGTTGCGCCTTGCTTGCGCTTTCCTTGCGCTCTGCTTGGTTTCTGCTTGCGCTTGAAAGTGGTCTGTTATAGTTTTGTATTGTATTCGTTCTTTTTAAAAATATTTGCCGCTTGAAAGTTTCTGAAATCATTGTATTGTGTTTAATTCCGATTTCTCTCATCGAGCTTACTTGGACCCTTCATCGAGCCGTGAAGGACAACTTATCGACAACCAATCGAGAAACCATCGAGAAATGATCGAGAAACCATCGACAAACGATCGACAAACCATCGAGAAACGCTCTTCTCCAAATCTTGATTCCTACACCCTTACCCTATACCCTACACCCTTTTCTTAACGTCTTCTTCTAAACATTTAGAACTTATTCTCTTATGTTTTGTTCCGGTCTTGTAGCTTGTATTTATGCTATTTTACAGCTCCCATGGGTAAAATTGTTTTTCGGAAAGCGATTTATTCTTTGCAAGAGTAATAATACCTGTATCTGTGTTTTTGTATTTTGCTTTAAATGATGTTAACCCGGAAGGGGTCTTTACTTGTGCTCCAAGTTTTACTTCTCTCGCTAAAATGTTTTCTCCGCTGATTATAAAATCAACCTCTTGTTTTGATGCAGTCCGCCAGAAGAATATATTATCCGCCGGATATTTTCGTCTTAGCATTGTATAAATACTGTTCTCGAATAATTGTCCTTCAATAATATCATTCAGCCTTTTATTTCTTAATAAATTCAGAATACCTGCATCTTCAAAAAACACTTTTGGCATTTTAGACAGCTCGCTTCTTACATTGCCGTAAAAAGGCCTCAGAAATTTTATTATGTATGTGTTTTCAAGTATAAATAAATATTCTTCAAGTGTTTGTCGTGAGATTTTCAAAGTATTTGAAATCTCATTTATATTTACAAGTCCGCATACCTGTGAAGCAAGATAAGACAATAGATTATTGAATTTAGGTATATTGCGAATATTCGCAAAGTCTCGAATATCTCTGTAAATATATTTATCAACAATTCCATTAAGGTAAATTTCTTTTTGTTCTTTGCTGTCAGCAAGCACAACCTGCGGGTAATATCCGAAAAGGCAGTATTCCTCATAAAACCGTGAAATTTCTTTGTCAGCTAATTCACTCCTTTCGCCTAAATTAAATACGTGTCCTTTGAAGTCCAGAAACTCATTAAAGCTTAAGCCGTATAATTCTACATCTAATATTCTGCCTACAAGTGAATTCTTAAACTTATGCTTGATTGCGAAGCTTGAAGAACCGGACACGATAAGTTTTATTGAATTTTTGTACTCATCATAAAACAGTTTCAGCAGTGATGACGGATTATCAAGATATTGTATTTCATCTATAAATAAATATATTTTCTCACCTTTATCTATATTACCCTTTTTAGCCTGTATGTAAGAAATTATTTCATTAATTCCTTTATTGCATAAATTCAGATATTCCATGCGTTCAAGGTCAAAGAAAAATATGTTATCATACCCTTTATTTTTCAGAAATTCAACAAGCATTTTCATTAACGTGGTCTTTCCAACCTGTCTTGCACCATTAATTGCTATAATTTCCGGTAACTCCATATATTTCAATAACTTACCAAAAATTTCCCGTTGTTTATACATACTTAGATGTCTAATTACTAATAATATTTAAGATATACTTGTGAAAATATTGAATAATTTGTAATGTATACTTGCAAATATATGTATTCAATAACATATTTGCAACTATAAAAATAAATGATCTACGTCGAGAATAGCTTTAAAAGTGTAGAAATGGTAAATTTAACATTTTTAATTACTCTCTAGAATATTATTATAAAATTATTTATGTTTAATCATCTTAATTTTTATAAAATAAAAGTTTAATAAAATGGAAAAGAAATTATTGTTGTCGTTTTTACTTTTTCTTATTTTTATATCATTTTCATGCACAGATAATGATATTTTATCAACTAGTTCAAATAATGTCACAAACTCAAACATAAATGCAGACATTTATGCTTTAGATCCAAACGGAAATCCATTTAATGGCCCTATTTCTGTAAAAGCAGTAAATCCTAGTGCCGGTTGCATTCAAAGCAACTCCAGCTCTGGTTCAATTGAGTTACTTGTCCCATATTATGCATATTATAATGTTAGTATAGATGGAACATTAAATGGTGATCATTATCATGGAGAATGGGAAGGATATTTACCTAATCCTTTTGGAGGTCCTTCAATTTATTTATATCCCAGTGATGAGTATTTCATACCGTGCTCTAATGATTGATGTTAGTTGTTTTTATTTTGTGTATTAAATAGACGTTTATTATTTTAAAATTTGTTCCAAAATTGGATTCATTAACTTTATTAAAGTTTTTGTTGAAATAATTTCTAGTCACCATATATAATGTTACTAATTAATAAAAAGTGATTTAAATTTTTTATTTTAAAATACTTTGTGAGTGTGTTTCATTATAATTTTAACTGTTTCCTCTTACATTAATTCATTATGATATTTATATTTATTTAAATTAATGAATAATTAAAGAATAGATTTCTTCCGAATTGGCTGTCTTTGGGTTTTAAACATTTCGGCTATCAATATAATAACTTAACAGGTAAGGATTTTAGATAGAGATTTGTTGATTTTAAAAACTAAAATCAAAAATTGCGATAACAATAATCAGTGTAGAGATCCCCGCCGAGAGCGAGCGGGGATGTCACCGTATAAATTGTTTCATATTATGTTAAGTTGCCGCTAAGTGTGGTAAAAACGCGTTTTAATGTTTTGCTTTTTCAATGTTTTATTTTAATGTATATTTTTATAACTTGAATATCTTTTTAAATAAAGGAAAATTAAATTATGTTTAGAGGTCTAAATTTATCGCCGGTTCTGGTGATGGCGTTGCTGGTTTTTGGTTGTGAGAAGAAGAGCGATACTGTGATAGATCCTTCGTATGATTCGCCATTGATTGTGAGTGTGACGAAGAGTACTGATACGGTTTTGACTACTTCGGGGGCGCCTGTGATAGCGTTTGATTTGTCAGCTGTGGTGAACGAGAATGGGGGAGGAGCGATAGCGAGTATTGACTGTAAGTTGATTGACCCGCTTGGAGGTGTGGCGGCGGTGTTTGGTTTGAACTATGTTCAGGAGGTGAGCGAGGGTAAGAAGTATGCGAAGAGTGTAAGTGTGAGCGGGATTTCGTGTTTGTTGATTGGCGGTTATACTGTTGAACTTGCGGCGAAGAATGAGGCTGGGCTTTTTAGCAGTCAGGTGAATCTGCCATTGTATGTAAGGAATTCAGCGAATGTTGCACCAGTAGTGATTAATACGAATTTGCCCGACAGCGTGATAAGACCGGTTTCAGGTTCAATACCATTAACAATTTCAATAAATGTTACTGATGCAGATGGAAGTTGCGATATTAAAGATGTTTACTTCGGTGCTTTCAGACCTAATGGAAATTTTATTGGTTTTAATCCTTTGATATTCTCAAGTAATAATGAATGGACATTTACAAATGTTGTTACTCCTTCAACAGCGGACTCTTCTTACGGATATTTCAAATACCAGTTCTTCGCCAAAGACCGCTCTGATGCCGTCAGCGTTGGTGTCTGGGACAGTATTAAATTTGTTAGACCTTAATTCAAAGAAAGAATAATTTTATATGATAAATAGAATTTTATTATTAATACTTTTGGCGTTCAGCCTTAACCTAAATGGTCAGTCCATACCCGAAAGTTTTATGCTCGGAAACTATAAACAAACATCTGTAAAGCCTGAGCTTGATAGAGTAGTGAGCACAGTCGTAACTCCGCACAATAGGGTCTGCCCGATTAGTAATTTCATTACTGATATTTATAAGAGCGGCGATACTGTATGGTTCGCCACGGGCAGCGGTATTATGCGTACTCGTGATAAGTTTAATTCATTCGATTACTACGTCGGTCTTCAGCCTTTTGGCGATGATGATATTGCAGGTTTTGCACTAAAAGATAATGTAATTGCTGTCGGTACTGCAATAGGTGAACAAATAAGCGGTGAAAGTGTTCCAACTGGAACAGGTATTAAAGTTTCTACTGATTACGGAAATTCATGGACAGGTTACGGTCAGCCTATAGACGGTCAGTACGATACTTCTATCGTTTACGGCTCTAACACACTGTATACTTTGCCCGTCGTCGTAAGACAGCAGAATCTCTCTTATGATATTACTATCACAAAAACTAAAAACGATTTAAGTAACTATACTATCTGGATAACTTCTTTTGCAGGCGGTCTTCGCAAATCAACCGAT
>CAZVCC010000005.1:97904-104997 GCA_964626015.1 uncultured Ignavibacteriaceae bacterium | reverse complement strand
GCGGTGAAATCTGTTTTGATGCTCTTATTTGTTTGTAGCCATCGGCTACGCCGTGGTCTCTGTGAACCTGCTCTGGATAGCGTTAAAATCTCTTATCAATAATTAAACGCTCTTACTCTTCTTTGTGACATTTGTGTAATTTGTGGGAGAAATCTCTTTGCAATAAATATAAGCTCTTAATCATTTATAATCATAATCAAATCTGTTCTTACAGTGTGCAAAGTTCTTAGCAATAAAAATTGCTCTTCTTTGCGCCCTTGGCCTCCTTTGCGAACTTAGCGTTGAATTTTATTACAAGAAAAAATATATTTTCTCTGCCTTCTCTGCGTTTTCTGCGTTTTCAGCGGTGAAATCTGTTTTGATGCTCTTATTTGTTTGTAGCCATCGGCTACGCTGTGTAACACAAGTCCACGATCCCGGCTTGTTGAAAATCCGCCGTCTTGTTGGGAGGGTCGGCACTTCCAGCTTGTTATTCTACTGTTCTTAATCCGTCCTAATCCTCCCAATCCGCGTAAATCAGCGTTCTATTTCCATCATCCATCAACTAAAATAAGTTTTCTACGTTGAGTTTATTATTCAAAATCTATATAATTATCTAAACAAAAATTAAAAAATGAAATCATTCATAACGATTATTATTTTCTTTGCTTTCATTCTATCTTTCCAGAGTTGTGGAAACAAACAATCATCCGAACTAAAACCCGGATACGATAAAGCCGAGCTTACCATGCTGCTGCCTGTTATGGAACGCACTTACGACTCGTCTGATATTGGCGGTTTTAAAACACCCGAACCCGAAAAGGTGAAACGCGTATTTCGCTCTAAGGTATCACCGCTTATGAACAGATTTGATGTATGGCTGACAGATGATAAAAAAGCCGTGATTGCCATTAGAGGGTCTATAGTCGATTCTGCGGCATTGAGTTTCACTGCGGCGTTCTACGTTCCTATGGTTCCCGCAATTGGAAAAATAAAAATGTCCGGCACCAAAACGTTTGAATATAAAGTTGCCGAACTCCCCGATGCAGGAGTTCATCTCGGTATGCTGCTCGGTCTTGGAAATATATCAGATGAACTGCTTGAACAGATTATGAAGCATTACTCCGACGGCATTCGTGATTTTATTATTCTTGGTCACAGTCAGGGAAGCGGTATTGGTTTTCTCGCAACTTCATTCATTCGTTATCTCCAAAAGGATGGAAAACTTCCTGCTGATTTCAGACTCAAAACCTATAACCTGGCAGCCCCGAAAATTGGCAACGTTCATTTTGCTTATGATTATGAAAAAATTACAATGGGCGGATGGGCTATGTCTGTTAATAATGTTCTCGACTGGGTACCAAGCATAGGCGTAACACTTCAGGACGCAAAAGATTTTCCGAAAATAAGTCCTTTCTTAAACCTTAAAGAGTTTTTCTCTGACGTGAATTATAAACCCGGTCCTAAGTTTGATGAAACAGCGAAGAAATTTCTTGAATTGGTTCCGAATGCTGCAAATGAACTCGGAAAAGTTGTTCACGAAAACGTTTATCCAAAGGTTCTAAACGCAATGCCCGGTTATGTTGAACCCGAACTTCTAAAGACTGCAGATTTTGAAAGAGCAGGACTGAATATTCCTTTGGTGCCGAATGCCGATTATTACAAGCTCTTTCCAAACGACGTTACCAAGTCTCAGGTTTGGGAAAATCATTCAGTCTATCCCTATTATATTCTCGTCACAACAAATTAGAAATAAAATATTATTATAAAATAAAAGTATGGCAGTCAATCAATAACTAACCTTCTGCCATACTTTATATTTTAAACTTTCTCACTTTCCGCGTTCTTTGAGTCCGTCGTGGCGGATCACTTCCTCACTGCTCTTAAAAATCTCTTTCAACCAGCTGCCAGCCATCAGCTATGAGCCATGAGCCATCAGCCATTATCTGTGAGCCATCAGCCATCAGCTATGAGCCATGAGCTACCAGCCATCCGCTGTCAGCTATTCCTCACTTCGTCTTATTAAGCTTTCAATTACCGGTTCTCTTAATAATATTCATAACTTACTTCGTACGTTCCGCTGTCCTTCTTTATTTTTAATAGTTTGTCTTTACTGTCGTATTCATAATTCACCCGTTCAGCTGTAGGGTAACTTTGATTTAAGATTTCAGGCATTTCTTCTGCTGCTTTTAAATATTTTACGGCGACAGACAAAGTCAGGGGAATGCCCGGGCGGCGGTGAACATCAGCGAACTATAGAAGGCGAGGGGCTATTTATCTCTGCTAAAACATATAAATTCTCTCCACCGACTATTTCACCCTGAACCTGTAAAACGGTCTGTTCTGCTCGCCGTCATCTGCTATGGTAGTACTCGCAACTGCTAATTCTTTTTCATCAGCCTCAAATCCCTTAACAGCAAAAGCTTCTCCGGCAGTGTAAATTTGTTTGCCCTTCTCTTCCTTTTTAGAAATAAACGATGTATAAACCATCACATTCTTATATTTTTCTGTTATTGCCAGTTTTCCCGGCTTATCAAACCTGTGACTAAATTTATTTATTCCTGTCAGCGAAGGATTGAAATCTCTTACCTCTTCATCAATCGAGATATAAGAATTATACCGCAGCACCCCGCTTCCTTTTTTTATCAGCTCCCTCATAAATATAACAGTGCTTGCAATAAAATCCTCTTTCAGTATATTAAAAATTTCTTCTGAAACTCTGAAGCTGATTTCCAAAGTGTCGGGGGTTAATACAACGTTATGATCAATCAGTCCTAAATTCCCCGGCGTTATTGCCGTTAATCGCCACGACATATTTCCCTTTGTATGTACATAATTATATGAAAAACATTTTTTGTAAGGGGTCTTGCCTTTCAGTTTTGGCATTATCCATATCCGGTATCTGTAAGGAGAATCGGTTACCGCTGATGCAAACTTTGAAACCGCCGCAAACCTCCCCCTGTTTTTTATTAATTTATTGCTCGTCGTTTTCTTGTAAGGAATTGGGGCAGATGCTACATAGCTTTTCCCCTTCCTGCTTTTAAAAACCACATCGCCTACTTTTCCCCTTGTTACTCCGAGGTGCTGTTTGATTACTTTTGCCACAATTTTTGTTTAATTCTTATAATTTTACTCTCTGCCATTATTTACTCTGTATAATCTCTCACTAATCCCTCCATACCCTATTGTAAATACGATATGTATATAATAGGTATGTAATACGTACATAATACGTATAAAATACGAAATTTAAAGGAAAATCAATAGTAAAATGTAGGAAGGAAGGTATGTTAGAATACCTGATATAAGTGGAAGCGTTGAAATGATTATTTTACGGTCAATATTTTTAGATTCAGTTTTATACATCTTTTTTCCCCGCTGCTTTCATTATTATACTCAATAGTTCCTCATGTATGTTCCCGTTTGTCGCAAGAATTTCTTTATTATAAACTGAATACGTGCCTCCGGTAAAGTCTGTTACAGTACCGCCGGCTTCTGTCAGTATTATCAAACCCGCCGCAACATCCCATGCATTCAGGTTGTATTCCCAGAATCCGTCAAACCTCCCGCAAGCTGTCCAGCATATATCCAGTGCCGCCGAGCCGAGCCGCCTGACGGGTATATCCGAATTTACTATTGCTGAAAATACTTGTACAGGATTGTTCGGATTGCTGCCCGTCTTATAAGGAAATCCCGTTACGAGCAAGGATTTCTTGAAATCGCTTTCTTTTGAAACCTGAATTCTATTGTCATTAAGGTATGAACCTTTACCTTTTTCTGCAAAGAACATTTCATTGCCGAATGGATTGTAAATACCGCCCATTACTATTTCTCCCGCAACCTCAATGCCGATTGATACACAGCAGATTGGAATTCCGTGAGCGTAATTAATCGTGCCGTCAATCGGATCAATTATCCATTTCACATCAGATGATGTATTCAGCGCACCGATTTCTTCGGAAAGTATGTTATGGTCGGGGAAATCGTTTCTTATAACTTCTATAATCTTTGCCTCAGAGCGCTTGTCAACCTCGGTAACAAGGTTTGAAACTACATTCTTGCTTTCTATCTTGAAGTCTTTGTTAATGTATTCCTTAAGTATCTTACCGCTTTCTTCGAGTGCTTTATAAAGTGTGTTTTTCATTTTTAATCCGTAGTGAATTCCAGCCCGTCGTAAGCCAGACTTATATTTTCAGGTAATGAAGCGTTTACTTCATCGTTATTTAAATCGTGAGTTATATGCGTAAAGTATGTTTTCTTCGGTTTAAGCATAATCGCAATCTCAGTAGCTTCTTTTAAATTAAAATGTGTCGGATGAGCTGCATGTCTGAGTGAGTTTAGTATCAGCACGTCAAGCCCGTGCAGCTTTTCCATCTCGGCATCGGGTATATGGCTTGCGTCAGTAATGTAAGCAAATTTGCCTATCCGATATCCAAGAATTTTTATCTTGCCGTGCATAACTTCAATAGGCATTATCTTCACTCCCTTCACTTCAAACTCTATGTTCTCGAGATAATTAAAATTCATCAGCGGAACTGCCATGTACTTCTGAAGCCGCTCGTCAAGCGCATAACGGAACGTCAGTTTTATCTCATCCAGCGTCGGAGTATTTCCGTAAACATCAACGTACTTCTTATATCTCTGGTTAATCTGCCTAAGGTCGTCAAGCCCAAAAATATGGTCAACATGATGATGAGTGAAAAGTATTCCGTCAAGGTCCGTAACGTTTGCACGCAGTAGCTGCTGGCGGAAGTCTATTGAAGTATCAATAAGAATCTTCACACCATCAGCTTCCACATAAACCGATGCACGAAGTCTCTTATCTTTCGGATTGTCAGATGTGCAAGTATGACACGTGCAGCCAATTATTGGTACGCCCTGCGACGTACCGCTGCCAAGTACTACAACCCTTGTCATAATAATTTCTGCTGCCCTTCTTTTTCTATAAGCTCTCGTATTACGGGTTTCAGGAAGATTCCTTCAACTCCAATCTCGGCAAGGTTTTTAGAAAGGAAGTTTATCTTTTTCTGCGGCTCTATGCTCTTGTTCATTAAAAATACTTTCTGCTCCCTTAGTAGGCAGAACCCTCCCTTAAAGAGCCCCTTTTCAATTCGCACCGTGTAACCTATCTGTTTAAAGACTTCAAGAAGTTCGTTGATTAGTATTTCCTGATTTTCACTGGCTTGTGTATCTTTTGCTTTCTTTATAATCTTGCTCATTTAAGATATTCCTCTTTCAAATCATCATCATCGTGCATAAAATATTTATAAGAATAATCTTCTATCATTTTCTTCTTCTCTTCTTCAAGCTCTGCAAGACTTTTCTTCATCGGCTGCATAACTGAAATTACTATTATTGAATAGTACGAAAGCAATGCAATCCATGGAACACCCTTAAGAAATCCTATACGCTCACCGAATACCTTTAAAAGTCCGTCATGTACTGGCGGATTATCAAGATACATTATGTAAAACTTTATATCCAGAAAAGCTGTGTAAAGCTCAACAGGTACAAACACATAGAAAAGTATAATGCACATTAGCAGCCATGGATTTTCTTTAAGACTTAACTTTGCTTTGATAAGGAAAACAACCGAACATACAAGCGTGCAGATGTAAGCTCCCAGAATTACCATCGAAGAATGCGAGAGCATCCTGAAAATCCAGTTCTCTTCATCCGGCGGAATGCTTGTCCTGAAGCTGAATTCATCGTAATTCAGCAGGTCGTTGCCTATTAGTCCGCGTATGTTTATAGCGCCCAGCCATACAACAGCTGAAATTATCAGTAATGCCAGCCAGATTCTTGCTTTTCTGTTCAATATAAAATTATTTATTATACAAAATTATTTAATTGCAGCATGACATTCAATTTATTAAGCTATAAATCTTTTTGAAAGTCTTTTTGTTATATATAATATCATACTAATTTTAAAAGACCACATTTAAAAAATCATGGAAAAAAGAATTAAAGAAGTACTGGCGAGTATTAACGAACCTTTTATCAACAAAGGTTTTAACGAACTTGGTTTTATTCATGGTATTGTAATGAAGGGGAATACTCTGAAGTTGAAGCTCGGTATAACCGACCCGGATTATAAAAATATCGCAGAATTAAATAACAATATTGCTGGCAAAATTAAAGAGCAAATCAAAGAAATAGCTAAGGTAGAGATTGATTTCGTGCTCGGTGTTGTAAATCATGACAATAAACAAAAATCAATTGTCCTTCCTAATGTTAAGAATACTATAGCAATCGCTTCTGGCAAAGGCGGAGTAGGGAAATCAACCGTTGCTGCAAACATTGCCGTATCTCTGGCGAACGAAGGAGCGAAAGTTGGACTCATAGACGCCGATATATACGGACCATCAATCCCTATTATGCTCGGTGTTAACGAAAGACCCGGTATAGTTCAGTCCGGCGGAAAGAATAAAATGCTTCCTGTTCTGAGCCATGGTATTTCATTAATGTCAATCGGATTTTTAATAGAAGATGATTCAGCTGTCGTTTGGCGCGGACCTATGGCTTCAAGTGCCTTAAAACAATTCATGACCGAAGTCGAATGGGGTGACCTTGACTTTCTCTTGTTCGATATGCCTCCGGGAACAGGTGACATTCAGCTTACTTTAAGCCAGACAGTGCCTCTCACGGGTACAGTCGTCGTAACAACGCCTCAGGAAATATCGCTTGCCGATGCACGAAAGGGACATCTTATGTTTGAAAAAGTCAACGTATCAAACCTTGGCTTCATTGAAAATATGAGTTATTACTTGAAGCCCGATGGAACGAAAGAACACATTTTCGGTCAGGGCGGAGGAAAGAAACTCGCCGATGAGTTCAAAGTCGAACTTCTCGGTGAAATTCCAATCGATACCAACATCAGAATAGCAGGCGATAGTGGTAAACCAATTTCAATCTCAGACCCTGATTCGCCAATAAGCAAGATATTCAAATCAATCGCAAAAGAACTCATACTCGAAATCAACCAGAGAAATACACTGGAAGAAAAAAGCTCCGGTCTTGAAATTATAATATAATAGTCATCTATTCCTCCTTTTAATCCTCCTTCCCAAGCTCTGCTTGGGAAGGTATAAGATTGTTTACTTCTTTTGTTTTA